>CAZHPO010000031.1:0-13767 GCA_964534615.1 uncultured Oscillospiraceae bacterium | reverse complement strand
GGGAGACCTTCTTGGCGATCCGATCCAGGAAGGGAACTTTAAAGTGAACGCCCACACTCCAGACGGTACGGAATGCACCCAGCCGCTCAATGACATAAGCATAGGACTGTTGAACAACGGAAATGCTGGAAATAATAATCAGAAACAAAATGACAACGATTGCAATTGCAAACAACATATTTTTTACCTCCTATGATATTTAAATGTACTTACACAGGTGTTACAAACACTTTGACACCTTCGATGCGATCCACCCGCACCAGCGTGCCTTCCTGGATCTTTTCGCCGGAGGTGGAACGTGCGGTCCACTCCATCGCTCCCAGCTTGACCTGTCCCAGACAATCTTCATTGTCGATGGCCGCTGTGACCCGTCCGGTAGAGCCAATGACCGAGTCCACATTGGTGGCCGTGATCTTTGGATTCAAGTATCTCTTCACCAGGGGCAAAAACGCCAACAGCAGCAAACCCGACACCACAAAGAACAGCAGGATCTGAAGCCAGAACGCACCGTTCAGCATTGCCGTAATCAATGCCGCCAGAGCGCCTACCGCAAACCAAACGGAAACCAAATGGATGGGACAGGCCCCTTCGACGATCAGAAATCCAATGAGCAGGGTCAGCCACATAATCTCAATCCCAGTCATAAATAAAACCTCCTTCCGATTTGATTGGGTTGTGCCACTATAGTATCAAAAAGAGGCTTCTACGTCAATTCACACATTCCATAAATTTTCAATTAAGAAATCCATTTTGTGTCTATTTTTCAATAAAATTATGAAATTCATCTGTTAAACTCATAAATATGTTAGGAACTTTCCTTTTTATCCCCTTCCCTCTGTTTTTAAGGCTTTTTGATTGCGTTTCGTGGTTATATGACCATTAAATACATTCTTTAGATATTTCGTTAATGTCACGAAATTGTTTTGTTTTCTCCTTTTTTAGGGGTCAATCCCCCGATTTTGTCCATTTTTCCCATATTAGCGGAAAAAGTTCTGAAATATTTACAGGTTTTTTGGTCGTTTGGTCAAAGTGGTATGGTTTTCGGGCATAATTTTATATTTTTCTGGAAATCATCTTGACATTCCGCCCACTGGCCGATAAAATAGTACATGGTAAAGTGTACGCTGGCCCAGTATGGAGTGTTCAGCGTTTCATGATAACCGGCAGAAGCCGGGGCCTTTGCGACAAATTGGCAGGATGTGTGCCTGCCAGGGGTCTTATGGCGTTGTAATTGGACATTTCTCCGCCAAACAGGGCGGTTTTGTTAATGAAAACTGCATAAGGTCCGTTTTTCGCGGCCACCTCTCTGGCTCTGCCATATTAACAAAGGAGGTGCGTTGCAGATATTATGGAATATGTTATTGTAGGCATTGTGGCAGCTGTTGTTGGTATCCTGCTTGGTTTTGTTTTCTACGGTCTGAAGGACAAGGACGCAAAGAAACGGATCAAAGGTGCCGAGGAAGAAGCCACCCGCATTATGAACGATGCTTTCCGTGCCAGCGAGAGCAAAACCAAGGAAATGCTCTTGGAGGCTAAGGAAGAAATCCATAAATCCCGCACAGAGTACGAAAAAGAAGTCAAAGAGCGTCGGGCGGAACTGAGCAAACAGGAACGCCGCCTGGAGCAAAAGGAGGCAACTCTGGACAAGAAGACCGAAGCCTTCGAAAAGAAGGAGGAGGAACTTGCCAAGAAGCTGCAAAAGGTAGCTGAAACACAGGAAGAAGCCGAGGCAGCCAAGTCCGCCCAGTTGAAGGCTCTGGAGGTCATCTCCGGTCTGACTCAGGAGCAGGCAAAGCAGCATCTGCTCTCCAGCGTGGAAGAAGAAGTTCGCCACGAAACCGCCATGAAGATCAAAGAGATCGAGCAGCAGATGAAAGACGAGGCCGACGATAAGGCTCGTGAGATCATCGCTCTGGCCATCCAGCGCTGTGCCGCCGATCACGCCGCAGAAACCACCGTTTCCGTGGTTCCCCTGCCCAACGACGAAATGAAAGGCCGCATCATTGGCCGTGAGGGTCGCAATATTCGCACCCTGGAGACCATCACCGGTGTGGATCTGATCATTGACGACACCCCGGAGGCCATTACCGTTTCCAGCTTTGATCCCGTCCGCCGTGAGGTGGCAAGATTGGCACTGGAAAAGCTGATCGTAGATGGTCGTATCCATCCCACCCGTATCGAAGATATGGTGGAAAAGGCACGCAAGGAAGTGGATCGTGTGATCCGGGAAGAAGGCGAGCGTGCCTGCTACGAGACCGGTGTTCACAACCTGAATCCCGAACTGGTAAAGATTTTGGGTCGCCAGAAATACCGCACCTCTTATGGTCAGAATGTTCTGAACCACTCTATCGAAGTGTCCCACATTGCTGGCCTGATGGCCGCCGAGCTGGGCGTAGATGTGGCGATGGCCAAGAGAGCCGGTCTGCTGCATGACCTGGGCAAGTCCATCGACCACGAAGTGGAAGGCAGCCATGTGCAGCTGGGTGCTGATCTGGCTCGTAAGTACAAGGAAAATCCTGTGATCGTCAACGCCATCGAAGCACACCACGGTGATGTGGAGCCCAAGACGGTCATTGCCGTGCTGGTGCAGGCTGCGGACGCTGTATCTGCTGCCCGTCCCGGTGCCCGCCGTGAGAATGTGGAAAACTACATTCGCCGTCTGCAAAAGCTGGAGGAGCTGACTGGTTCCTATCCCGGTGTGGATAAGGCATATGCAATTCAGGCCGGTCGTGAGGTTCGTATCATGGTCAAGCCCGAAGTCGTCACCGAAGACAACATGATCATCATGGCTCGTGACATTGCTAAGCAGATCGAAGCGGAGCTGGAATACCCCGGTCAGATCAAGGTCAATGTAATTCGAGAAACCAAGGCTGTAGAATACGCCAAATAACAAAAAGCCGACTCCTTTCGGAGTCGGCTTTTTCACGCTGTTTATTTTCTTCTGATTTTATACAGTGCCTGCTCCACTTGCAGCCGCTGCTGGCGTTGATCCAGACAGTTTGCCACCTGTCGCAGCAATACCGCCCATTGATTGGTGGTGCGCTCCCGGTCTCCGGGAACGATGAGATAATCGCACTCACATCTGGTATCCCGGCCAAAGCGACGGGCAAATTGGTTTTCCACGCCCAGTGCCAAAGCATAAGGCATCAACTCAAAGAAATAGCCGGGATTACGCTCCTGACACTGCTGCATATCAAAAATCGACCCTCTGGTCAGATGGCTACGCAGTCCCCGGATCTGTGCCACATACTGCCGTCCGGCTTCACTGCGGCGGCCACCCACAGCGGCTGCCACACCCATCAGTCCTTCATAAAGCACCAATCCCAGTGCCAGCAGCAGGCTATTGGTCACCAGACCCAGCAGTACCCATCCGGCGGCACAGGCTCCACTGATCCACAGCGATCGTTTATTGCCCATTGGAGCACACATACTACCAAAATGGATCAAATAACTCAAAATACCGCACAGCACAGCCATGGCCAACGTCAGCAGCACCGTGCCCACACCGGCGGAATAAACTTGCAAACTCATCAGCACGCCGCCCACAGCGCCGGCAGCAACGGCGATATACCGCACGATTCTGGGATTTCCGGTTTTGGAAACATAAATTTGCCGCAAAAGGGGAGATTTTTTGGCCATATGGCGATACAGCCTTGCATAGTGCAGACTGGTGCCATCCACAGTCTGTCGACCAGAGAACAGTTTCTGGAAAGCCCGATTCTCAAATTCTGACCGTTCTGGGCCCATTTCCATCCGCTTGTGCAAGTGGACACGCCCTCGCTTATCCATTTGAATTGTCAAATAGCCCAGCTGTGCCCATGAGAACACCATCATGGTCAGATCCATACCGCAGCCGGTCAGACAAGTACCGATATCTCCGGCGGCCAATCCCTCCGGAGGGCTGAAAGTTCGAATTTTTCGGGTGGAACGGGGCAACAATGCCAGCAAATAATATACCAGGCTGATCACCATCAATGCTGCCAAGGCCGTGTCCCATCCGCCCAACAGTGGCCGGGGGACCGTATAGGTCGGGAACATTTCTCTGTCCCCTCGATAGATCAATGTCAAAGTCTCATGGTCTTTCAGTGTCTGCGTGCTGGTGCCGGAAACCGTGGTTTTTTTCACCTGCATATCCACCCTGCCGCCAACATCCAGACCATAGTAACCGCTGGACAGAGTTGGATTTTGCTTCAGTTCGTTGGGGAAATTTAAAACAAAGCTGTAAGATTCGATGGGAAGTGTTGCTCCAGCCAGCAGCGGCACTTCCAGTTTCAGCAGATCTGCATCGGCAGTAATGGCATCGGCAATGCGGAAGCTAACATCCAACGTATGCACGCCGGTAGACAGTTTGGACAAATCCAATGCCAGCCGATTTGACTGGGTGGTGGGTGTCTCCAATTTTTCATTGAGCCGAACACTCTGGGCATTTTTCGGAAGATAGATCACAAGGCCGTGGTCATCATCTTTCAATCGGGCATTGAAACTCAGCTCCACGGTGCAGCTGCCATCGCTTTCCACCATTACTGTGGTTCTGGCAGAGGAGATTGTCGAAGAAGAAGCAGCCGCCACCGGCAGGCAAAGCAATCCGGCGCAAAGCAGCAGAACGAACAATTTGGCAAGAAGCTTCATCCATTGCTCCTTTCTATGGGTACATTTTTTATTATTTTATCATGTGCCAACAAGAATTGCAAGTCAGAACGAAAACAGTTGCGAATTTTGCAAAAATAGCGTACAATAGACAGGAGCATTTTTTATCTTCATAATTCCAAATTTCGAGGGAATACTGCTCATACTACATTCAGGAGGAACTCCTATGACAATAAAAAAGAGTCTGGCACTTTTGACCGCTGGTGCCCTGATCCTGTCCATGGTCGGATGTCAGGTAAAACCTGACGATCCCTCCGACAGCGACAGCACTGCCCCCACCTACGTTTCCCATCCCCCAGTGGAGCCTGAAATGGGTGATTACAGTGTAAATTACGACACGGGGACCGTCGTTGCCGGCAGCTGGTCCGCTTCTCTGCGTCCCAACAGCAGCGGAAAAGTCACCTACAACGACACTTACAAAGGAAGTGTCGGCCAGGACTATTCCAATTCCGGTTACTATACCTATCGGGAATATATCAGTTCTACCGGTGGCATGAAGTGGGCACCCCACACCTGGCAGACCAGCGCCGACTCCTATATTCTCAACTACACCACCACCGGTTTTTACCGTTTTGCACCCAACAGCGATCTGACCGGCTGGACCATCGTAGATGAGATGGCGCAGGGTGCGCCGGAGGATGTGACCGAGCAATATGTGGGAAAATACGGTATTGAAAGCGGCGAAATCGCCAGAGCATGGAAGATCAACCTCAATCCCAATGCTTGCTGGGCAGACGGAACCCCAATCAACGCCGACACCTATATCTACTCCTACCGGGAACTGCTCAACGGTAAGATGATGAATCACCGGGCAGACAGCCTCTATGCCGGGGATTTTGCCATCGTTGGTGCCAAAGACTATCTTTACGGAAAAACCACCTGGAACAATGTGGGCATTGTGAAAACCGGAGAATATTCCATCGTTCTGGTGACCACCACCTCCATCGCAGATCCGGATTTCTATGTTCCGTATAACCTGACCAGCACGTACCTGGTCTATGAGCCACTGTGGGAAGATTGCAAGACATATTTCGATGCCAACGGCAATGTTGTTTCCGCCGACAGCCCCAACGTGGCCTCCATTACCACTTCCTATTCCACTTCTTTGAAAACCTCCATGTCCTACGGTCCTTATGAACTGACCTATTTTGAGCAGGACAAGTCCATCACACTGGAGCGCAACACTCTCTGGCATGGCTATTCGGATGGAAAACATTTCGGCCAGTATCAGGCCGACAAGATCTCCTGTCAGGTCATCTCCAATCAATCCACCGCCCTGCTCTCCTTCCTGAACGGCAATTTGGATCGGATCGATCTGTCCAACGCAGATATGGACAAATACGCTGCCAGCGACTATATCCGCTATATTCCCCAGTCCTATACCACAAAGCTCACCTTTAACACAGATGTGAAAGCACTGACACAGCGGGGCACCCAGATTCTCAGTAACGCCAACTTCCGCCGTGGATTCTCCCTTGCCATTGACCGCACTCGCTTCGCTTCCTCCTATACCTCCGCCGGTGCGCCGGGGTACGGGCTGCTCAATGATGTCTATGTTTACGACCCCTATACCGGCGAAAGCTACCGTGACAGCGACCCAGCCAAAAACGCTCTGGTTCAGCTGTATGGCCTGACCTACGGCGAAAACGGGGACTATGCCACCTTGGATGATGCTTACAAGGCCATCACCGGTTACGACCTGGAGCTGGCACAGAAATATATGCAGCTGGCCTATGATGAAGCAGTAGAGACCGGCCTGTACGACGGCACCAGCAACATCGTCCTTCAGCTCTCCGTTTTCCAGAACGAAGATATTTACACCCAGATGTACCACGCCCTGAACGATGCTCTGATTGCCGCCTGCCAGGGCACCGGTTTTGAAGGGAAGGTCAGCCTGAACATGGTGGTGGACGAAGACTATTATGCCACCATGGAATCCGGCCTGACAGACATTATTTTCTCTACCTGGGGCGGCTCCGCCTATGACCCCTACAGTCTGCTGTACAACTGCTACTGTGACGGCGGCATTGAACAATATCCCAGCCAAATGGAGTACGGCTTTGACTCCTCTGCCATTTCCGTGGAGATCAAGCTCAACGGCATCACCTATCGGGCCTCCCTGCAGGATTGGGCCAGATGGTGCGCCGGCGATGCAAACGCCGTTGTTGCCTCTGCTTCCGGTGCGCCCCTGCGTTCCTTCCGGGACTTTGACGCCTATACCCGCTGCGCCATTTATGCTGACCTGGAATACGCCTATCTATCCCAAATGGTGGCCATCCCCCTGTATTACCGCAACAGCGCCACCCTCATTTCCCAAAAGGGCAGCTATCCCATTGAAGAATATATGGATCTGGTGGAGTTTGGCGGCATTGCCTTCTACACGTTCCAATATACCGATAGCCAGTGGGCAAATGTGAAAGGAAGCCTCAACTATTAAGTACAGGCTTCCAAACCCAGCCCCGAACATACTTCTTTTTCAGACACGAGTGGTACGCCACCCGTGTCTGATGTATTTTAAAGGAAAAATTTCCAGAAAAAGGAAGGATGTTTTTGAGAAACGCTCATTTATTTCGATATATTTTAAAGCGATTGGGATTGTTGGTGGTGACTTTTTTGATCATCTGCACCCTTTGTTTCGTCCTCATCAAACTGCTGCCCCTGCCTGCCATTAAGGAGCAGGGACGTGACGCGGCGCTGCTGTTGGCACGTCGGGAAGCCATGGGCTACAACAAGCCCATTTTTGTCCAATATTTTCTCTACTGGCAGCACATCCTGCAAGGAGACTTCGGCTTGGGTGAACAGATGTATATCGGGCAGGAAGTCGGTGTTATTCTGGCCGATAAAATCCCCTATACGGTCACGGTCAACCTGTACGCCATGCTGCTGGCCGTCCCACTGGGGCTTGGTTTGGGCATTTATGCTGCTTTGCGAAAAAACAAATGGCAGGATCATCTGATCTCCACCGTGGTTATGATCTTCATTTCCGTGCCCAGCTATGTATATGCCTTTCTGGTGCAGTATTATCTATGCTACACCACCGGCCTTTTTCCCTTGACCGCTGCCAGCCGAGCCGATGTGGGGCTTTTCAGTTTTTCCATGTTTCACTCCATGTTTCCGGCGGTGTTAAGTCTGGCTTTTGGCACCATCGCCGGTCTGACCCGGTTCACCCGTGCGGAACTTTGCGATGCACTGACCAGTGAACATCTGCTGCTGGCCAGTGCCAAGGGTCTCAGCCGTACCAAAGTCGTGCTGAAGCACGCCCTCAAAAATGCCATGGTGCCTATTTTGCCCATGATCCTGGGAGAATTTGTAGGCATACTGGGGGGTTCTCTGATTATTGAAGGGATTTTCTCCATTCCCGGCGTTGGCAGCCTTTACACCAGTGCCATCCGTGTCCGAGACTATAACTTCTTTATGGCACTGACTTTTTTCTACACGCTGACCGGTCTGCTGTCCTCGCTGATGGTAGATCTGAGTTATGGGTTTATCGATCCACGGATCCGAATGGGGGAGAAATAATATGGACAAGAACCTGTTTCAATTTGCACATTCCGGCAAATCCACACCAATGGTGCCTCCTCCGAACAGGCGGTTTTTCTCTGGTCCTCTGGGACGGTTCTTAAAAAATCGGGCCTCGGTGACTGCGGCCATCATCATCGGGATCCTTTTTCTGTTTTCCATCACTGCGCCAGCTCTGACAGGTTACAGCGTCGGATTCCGGGACGGATACTATCGAAGTATGCCACCGATTTTTGCCCGAAATATCCAATTGTCCGGTCCGCAAGCGCTGCTGGATTACTATCATTCCATGGGTGCTGTCAAAAAGCAGACCCGTTCCCATCCCAACTATTACGACCTGACCGTGGATGCCTACGATCGGGTAGGCTTTGTGTATGTCGATCTGAGTCCCGGAGAATTTGAAGCCTTACAGTCCTATCAAAACGCCACCGGAGAACAGGTCTGCTACCCCGTGCCCAAAAATCATGCCACTTTTTATCTGGCTGTGGCCAGTAGCGCAAATCTGTGGTACGAGCTGAAAGAAGATGGTCCCTACTCCACCGGAGAATCCGCTCACCACAGCGAAGACGGGCAGCCCCTGTTTGTGCCCAACTATCTGACACAACAACACAGCGATTATCACTCTTTGCGTATTCACGGAGATCCGGGCACCTGGGTCTATGGGGTCAAAAATCAGACCGGCTATCGCTGTCGGGTACTGTACTCGTCCTATTACCGCTACCAAAACGGATTCTTTCCCCGGCATATTTTCGGCACCAATCAGCACGGACAGGATATTCTCATTTGTCTGGCTTCCGGTGCAAAATTCAGCTTTTTACTGTCCATCACCGTTTCATTGATCAATCTGCTCATCGGTCTGCTGTATGGTGCCATTGAAGGCTACTATGGAGGAAAACTGGATCTGGCCATGGAGCGGCTGGTGGACATTCTGGCAGCTATCCCCTTTATTGTGGTCGCCACCTTATTTCAGCTTCACCTTTCCGCCTCATTGGGAGCAATTCCATCTCTGCTGTTTTCCTTTGTGCTGACGGGATGGATCGGGATCGCTTCCAGGGTACGCACCCAATTCTACCGATTCAAAGGAGCGGAATATGTGCTGTGTTCCAAAACGTTGGGGGCATCGGATGGGCGCATCATCTTTCGCCACATTCTGCCCAACGCCATCGGAACCATCATCACCAGTGCTGTGCTGCTGATCCCCGGCGTGATTTTCAGCGAGTCCATGCTGTCTTATCTGGGGATTGTCAATTTGGAAGCATCCGATCTGGTCAGCCTCGGCACCATGCTTGCCGCAGGGCGCAATTATCTGGGAACCTATCCCCATATTCTGGCTTTTCCGGCAATTTTCATCGCCCTGCTGGAGATTTCCTTTAATTTGCTGGGCAATGGTCTGCGGGATGCCTTTAATCCCATGCTCCGGGGAACGGAATAGGAGTCCAAAAATCCCTCTTGTATAATCCGAAAAAATAATGTAAAATGATAGGTAGTATTTTTTCGGAGGATCGGGCCATGTCCATGGATTGGAAAGAATTGAAAAAGAAAGCCCTGCAACTGTTGCACCACCCCAAGGCCAAGTGGGTGTTTCTGGGCTGCGGCGCAGCTTTGCTGATCGTGGCCATTGTAATGGCCATTGTTGCGATCGTTGAAAGCAACAAGCCCCCCATTACCCAAGGCAACACCTCCACCATCACCCTGGTTGCCGGTGGCGACCTGAATATTACAGAGAACACGGTAGCCTCCGGCGGTGAAGCCTATGATTATACTGCCGCCTTTCTGGATGTGGCGCAGATTTTCGCCCAGGCAGACGGTGCCATGCTGAATTTGGAAGGCAATTTCTGCGGTGCGCCCTATGGTGACAGTTATTCCGCTCCTCAGGAACTGGCACAGCATCTGGCTAAAATGGGTGTGGACTTTTTGCAGACAGCCAACTCCTGCACCATTCAAAATGGTCTGACCGGCCTGAAACAAACTATCAATTCCATCCGTTCTGCGGGCATGGAGCCTCTGGGCTCCTATGCCGATGCCACGGACAGTTCCCAGCGTTTTGTCCTACGCTCCATCAACGGCGTAAAAGTTGCCTTCGTCGCATTTACAAAGGGCATGGACGGCATGGCGCTACCCAGCGGCAGCGAAAAGTGTGTCAATCTGCTCTATACCGATTACACCTCCACCTATAAAAAAATCGACACCGACGGTATCACCGACATTCTGCAGGCAGTGCAGGATGCCAAGCCGGACATTACCATTGCCCTGCTCCACTGGGGCAGCGAAGAAAACACCTCCGTCAGTTCCACCCAGAAGAAAATCGCCCAACTGATGCTCCAAAACGGTGTCGATGCCATTATCGGCACCCATTCCCACCAGGTGCAGAGCATCAATTTCGATGCCGATAACGGCACTCTGGTGGCCTATTCTCTGGGAGACTTCTACGGAAACGGCACCAACGCCGGCAATCAGTATTCCATTCTCCTGCATCTGCAAATCACTAAGAACTGGGATACCGATGAGGCTGCCATCACCGGATGGGACTACACCCCCATTTACACACTGACTCAAAATCGGGAAAAAGAGGATATGCGAATCCTGCAAATCCGCCCTGCACTGGAGGCATACGAAAACGACAGCCTCTCCAAAGTCAGCGAAACCGCCTATAACAACATGAAATCCGCTTTGGCACAGATCGAGAAAAAAATCCAACCTCTACAGACATAAAAGAAAGCAGCACTTCACTCGGAAGTGCTGCTTTTTATATGATTTCCTTTGGGGTGATCCGATGCCAATAACTTACAGCCGATACAGCCGTTTCCCGTTTTCCAGGGTGATGTTTCCAATTTCTTCCGGTGTTAGCCCCCGGATCTGTGCCAGTCGCTCCGCCATCCGGTAAAGGTAACCGGGGCTGTTTCGCTTCCCCCGGAAAGGTTCCGGTGCCATATAGGGGCAGTCCGTTTCCAGAACGATCCGCTCCAAAGGCACCGTCTGCGCCACCTCCACTGCTTTTCTGGCATTTTTGAAGGTCAGCACCCCGGTAAATCCAATATACCAGCCCCGTTCCACCAGCCAGGCTGCCATCTCCGCCGAACCGGAATAGCAATGGAACACGCCCTTTACCTGAGGAAATTCCTCCACAATGGCCATGCTGTCCCCATGGGCATCCCGGTCGTGAACGATGACCGGCAGATCCAGTTCCTCTGCCAGTGCCATTTGCGCTCGAAATGCCTCTTGCTGGATCTGTCTGGGAATATCCTCATAATGATAATCCAGGCCGATCTCTCCAATGGCTTTGATCTTCGAGTTTTGTTTACATAACATTCTATATTTCTCAATGACCTGCTCATTGACTTCATCAGCCACATCCGGATGAGACCCCACCCCACCATAAAGATAGGGATATTTTTCAATCAGGTGGCAAACATTCCGGGAAGACTCCAAACTGCAAGCCGGATTCATCACCAGTGCCAGTCCCTCCTGGGGAAACGCCTCCAATAACTGTTCACGGTCGGTATCAAAAGCCCGATCATCCATGTGCGCATGGGTATCAAATAACACTGTCTTACTCCTCCTGTGTCATAATGGCTACCAGACAGCCATCGATTTCCCGAACTCGGCTATCAGTTAACATAAAATCCGTATGGTTGGGATGAAAACCGATCCCTTTGCCAGACAACTTTCCCGCAGCCTCTTTCAGCACCCACAATGTCAAAAGTGCCCGATTTTTATCTTCAGCTCCATCATAGCGTGCTTTTTCCCTGGGAGAAAGGGCTTTTTCTGCCACAATGGGTTTGATCTGACGGTCTGCCTCCTCTGCATCCAGCCCCACCGGGCCATCGGAAAGGACACAGAACACGTGATTTTTACTATGAGAAATGGAAAAATGCCAACTTCCCTCCGAAAAATAGGGTTTTCCACCGGCGGCGATCCGGATCTGGGGCATTGGCTCACCTGCATGGCGGGTGTACAGACGTTCCAGCAGTTGCCGACCAACCACATGGCCATTGTCTCCATCCAAACGTTGCCATGCCAAATAATGCATCCCATTCCCCCCTTTCTGATTATTTATTTTATCCTGAAAGAAGCCATCTGTCAACTTCCCCGGCATAAACCCGATTCAAATCGCATAACATGATTTAGCAAGGAGGGATGGCCATGGATGACCAGCTGACAACGCCCCACAAATTGACCCTGAACCAGCGCAAAACCCTGACCATGACCGGTGCCACAGAAGTGGTCAGTTTTGATGAAAATGCCGTGGTTCTGAAAACCACCCTTGGAACTCTGACCATCCACGGCAAGCAGCTGCAACTGAAAAACCTATCTTTGGAAGGTGGTCAGGTGGCTGTAGATGGTCATATTGCCGCACTGATCTACGAAGAACCACGACCTGCCGGCGGCCTGCGTCGGCTCTTTGGATGACTGCCCCCAGTCAATCCGCCCAGTATTTGCTCTATGCCCTGCTCATTGGGGCTGGATTAGGTGTGATCTATGGTTTTTTGCGTCCCCTGCGGCCAAAGTTTACCACGCTGGCGGATGGTCTTTTTGTTGTGGCCGCTTTGGGAGGCTGGATCTATCTTGCCTTCGGCATTTGCGCCTGTGACATTCGACTGGGCTATACCGTTGCCCTGGCCTGCGGAGCAATTTTATGGGAAATGACCTTCGGACGATTGCTCAGGCCGGTTTTTCGACTGATTTGGCAGATCATTTTCTGGCCTGGTAAAAAAATATTTGAAATTTCCCAAAAAATTTACAAATTTCTGTTGGCAATCTTGAAAAAATGGGTTACAATAATAAAGATTATAACAAAAGCAGGAGGTGTAGCCCATGGCAAGAAAGAAACCCGTCAAACTGGTGCTGAAAAGAACCAACCCCGTAACAAAAGCCGCCATTCTGGCTGCAGCCGTTCTGTCTCTGGTGGCGCTGGTGGCGCTGTATAGTTCCATCGACCGGATCCACAGCCAGTATGAAGCCATGCGCATCCAGGCAAAAGCTTTGGAATCCGGCAACAACCAGCTGCAAACCCAAATTGACGGTTTGGGTTCCTGGGAAAGTGCCATCCGCATCGCAATGGAAGAACTGGGACTGACGTTCCCGGATTCTGTTATCGTAACCCCCGGCAATTAAAGTATTTTTGGAGGAATCAAAGTAACCTATGGATTTGACCGTCGGAGCCGTTTTAGAAGGAAAAGTAAAATCGATCACAAATTTTGGTGCATTCATCGCCCTGCCTGAAAATATGACCGGAATGGTACATATTTCCGAAGTAGCCAACGCTTATGTCAGCGACATCCGCCAGCACCTGACGGAAGGTCAGGACGTGAAGGTAATGGTCGTTGGAAATGACGAAGGAAAGCTGAAGCTTTCGATCAAGCGCCTACAACCCAAAGAACCCCGGCAACTCCGGGAAAACAGCCCTCGTCCCAACGGCGACCGCCAGCGTCAGAGCCGTCCTGCTGCCCCTGTGACCCCTCCGGCGCCCAAGACTGCGGATCAGATTTTTGAGGAAAAACTGAAAAAGTTCATGGCCGAATCCGATAGCAACCTTTCCTCTCTCCGGCAATACGAACAACCCAGACCCCGCAGAAGAAGATAATTCATCAAGCCTGCTCC
>CAZHPO010000030.1:0-13826 GCA_964534615.1 uncultured Oscillospiraceae bacterium | reverse complement strand
ACTCCAGAGGCTTAGCGGGCTGGACGGACTCATGGGGAGTATCCAGGAAGTCATTTTCGATGACGATAGAGGGGCACATACCACGGTTGGCGTGGGGGCGATCCTCAATGGCGATCACCGTGCCGCTGATGCTGGAATGTACGGGAGCGGAGATGAAGCCGGAGGCTTCTGCGATCTTCTGTCCGACCTTGATCTTGTCGCCTACTTCTACGATGGCAGTAGCAGGAGCGCCCAGATGCATGGACAGGGGGAAGACAGCGACCTTGGGAGCGGGGAAGCGAACCAGGCCCAGGTGTTCGGTCAGTTCCTTGCCCTCGACAGGGTGGACACCACCATAGTAACCGGCAAAGCGGCTGTCACGAATGGAATCGACATACTCACGGACGGCCTTAACGTTGACCTTGGAGTAGTCACGGATCTGGATAGGTTGACTCTTGAACTCCTCAAGGCGACCCTGTTCCTCCAGACGAGCCTGGATCTTGGCCCAAGCACAGTCCTTGTTGGGATCGACTTCACACTTGCCGTTCTTTGCACCGCCGCACTGACCATTGACCAGGCTCTTGGAGCAGTCAACGATGGGGCAGATGCCGCCGGTGATGTTCAGATAGCACTGGGCACAGGCATCGCAGGCTTTTTTTGTCAGAGCCATGCCGTGGTGACCGGTGTAGTTCAGGGAGTTGCTGGCTGCGTAAACAGGGATATTCAGCACAGAAGCAACGGTCTGAATGCCCAGGCCGCAGGAAATGACGAAGACACACTCTGTGCCATCGGGAATCATGGTTTGCAGTTTCTGCTGGGTCAGGGTCTTGTTGCACAGGAAATCGATATTGCCGGAGCCGGTGACAGTCTTGCCCTGCTCGATTGCAAGACGGACAAATTCGGCGCACTCCGGTTCTTCCAGCGTTTCAAATTCCTTGAAACACTTGTTGCAAGCCAGAACAAAGATATTGTTGACGTCTTTCAGAACGTTTACAAGCTCCTCGGCAGGCTTCAACTTAAACTTGGTATAGTTTTCCAATTTCGCACCTTCCTTATGAAATTGATATACTGGGATCTATGCACTTGTGTATCTTTCACATTTCCCCAAGCGATGAAAGGGCACAAAAGGGCATAAATCTACAATTTACACTGCCTAGTATAGCACATCTGTTTTCGATAAGCTAGTACTAAAATCATTTCTTTTCCTGAAAAATGCAGAAAATTTCCGCCTGTGGACTTGACTGGCGGACTTTTGACCGTAGGATGATCGTGAGCCCGATATCCGGAAAATTAAGATTTTGAAAAATGGTGAAAAAAGTACTTGACAAATGAACCTCCTATCGCTATAATAAGCGTGTTCTGTTTGAGCCGCCGGTATAGCTCAGTTGGTAGAGCAGCTGATTTGTAATCAGCAGGTCGGGGGTTCGAGTCCGTCTACCGGCTCCAATAGAAAGAACAGGTTCATAGACTCGAATGATTAAATTTGATTTGCCGGTGGCAAATCAAGCAACCGAACTTTCGGTTGCCACATTGATTGACCGAGTCCGTCTACCGGCTCCAGACAGGCTCTTAGAACAGGTAATTGAACATGGGGGAGTTCCCGAGTGGCCAAAGGGGACAGACTGTAAATCTGCTGCGTATCGCTTCGATGGTTCGAATCCGTCCTCCCCCACCAGAAAAAGACCAATCCTAATGGATTGGTCTTTTTCTGCGTAATGGGTATTTGAAGAACGTCTTTGCCCAGCTGTGTAAACAGCCTGCTGCAAAGACGGAATATTCCCAATAGCAGTTTTGATATTCAAAATTACATGTGTGGAGATTGGATTTCCAATTCTGGAAATCATTACAGCTTGTCAAAAAGCTTCTTTTCTGGTATTATCAGGTCAGTCCTCGCGAGACAAATCTGACGAATTAGGAGGCATGAGACATGTTCGGTTGCGATTTTACCTTTGATTGCGGCGCCATCTGGCAGGCCATCTGCGCCCTGTTCGGCAAGAGCTGCTAATACGTAAAAAATTGCCCCCTCTCTTGAGGGGGCATCCTTTTTGCTCTTGCATTACTGCTAATTTCTGATATAATATATGGAGAAATTTTCCAAGTGCAAGGGAGAATCTGAGTATGAAATATGATGTGATCATCGTCGGTGCAGGACCCGGCGGCATTTTTGCTGCCTACGAGCTGATGCAGAAAAAGAAGAACATGAAGGTGGCGGTCTTTGAGGCCGGCCATCCGCTCAGCAAACGCCGCTGTCCCATTGAAGGCAATAAGGTGAAAAGCTGTATTAATTGCAAAAGTTGCAGTATTATGAGCGGTTTTGGAGGAGCGGGCGCTTTTTCGGACGGAAAATATAACATTACCAACGATTTCGGTGGAACGCTTTATGAGCAGATCGGCAAAAAACAGGCACTGGAGCTGATGCAGTATGTGGATCAGATCAACCTGCGCCACGGTGGGGAAGGAACAAGACTCTATTCCACTGCCGGCACACGGTTTAAAACCCTGTGTATCCAGAATGATCTGCACCTGCTGGATGCTTCCGTTCGCCATTTGGGTACGGATATCAACTATATCGTGCTGGAAAATATTTACAACCACCTGAAAGATCAGGTGCAGTTCTTCTTTGATACTCCGGTTCAGTCTTTGAAGGTGTTGGAACAGGGCTATCAGGTCATTTGCAAGGATGCTGTTTACGAGTGCGACAAGTGTATTGTTTCCGTGGGTCGTAGTGGCAGTAAGTGGATGGAAAATACCTGCAAAGAGCTGGATATTCCTACCCACTCCAACCGGGTAGACATTGGTGTGCGGGTGGAACTTCCGGCGACGGTCTTTGCCCATCTGACCGATGAATTGTATGAAAGTAAGATCGTTTACCGCACAGCCAAGTATGGGGATAAGGTGCGCACTTTCTGCATGAATCCCAAAGGTGCGGTGGTGACGGAAAATACCAATGGCATCATCACGGTCAACGGCCACAGCTATGAAGATCCTGCCAAACAGACGGAAAATACCAATTTCGCCCTGCTGGTGGCCAAGCATTTTTCTGAACCTTTCAAAGATTCCAACGGCTATGGTGAGTCCATTGCCCGCTTGAGCAATATGTTGGGCGGCGGTGTCATCGTTCAGCGATTTGGCGATCTGATCCGTGGCCGCCGATCTACACCCAGCCGCATTGAAGATGCGTTTATTACACCTACGTTGAATGCCACTCCCGGTGATCTGAGCCTGGTGTTGCCCAAGCGGATCCTGGATGGTATTATTGAAATGATCTATGCACTGGATAAGGTTGCTCCCGGCACGGCTAACGATGATACCTTGCTGTATGGCGTGGAAGTGAAGTTCTACAATATGGAAGTGGAAGTCAGCGAAAAGCTGGAGTCCCGATATCCGGGGCTGTATATCATTGGTGACGGCAGTGGTATTACGCATTCGCTGTCCCATGCATCCGCCAGTGGCGTATTCGTGGCAAGACAGATTGCCGAAAATTAACAAAAAGTCCCTCTGGCTTGGCCGGAGGGACTTTTATCATGTTTTCTACAGGGAAAATGGAAGGTGGGGCAAGAACTGTATTTTTCAGGATACAGTCTTGACCATTTCGTAGGTTGCTTCGGAGATGATTTCGGCGGTATCCACGCCGGTCGTAGCGTATTCACCGTTGATGTAGAAAGCCCAGTAGGAGTTTTCGGTTTCCCAGTCGGCGGTAATGCCGTTGACGGTGGTAACATACAGACCGTAGGTGCTTTCGTAGCCGTCGATCAGACCATTGTTCAGCAGAGCAGCACCGACGGTGGATTCGTTGGTGAAAATCTTAAATTTGGTAACGGTGCCATCTACGTTCTTTACGGTGAAGTAAAAAAGGTTAACGCCTTCGCCCTTAACGGTGTAAGAGACAGTCTTGAACATTTCGTAGGTTGCATCGGGGGTAATTTCGGTGGCATCCACGCCGGTCGTAGCGTATTCACCGTTGATGAAGAAAGCCCAGTAAGCATTCTCGGTGTCCCAGTCAGCGGTAATGCCGTTGACGGTGGTAACATACAGACCGTAGGTGCTTTCGTAGCCATCGATCAGATCCAGAGCCAGCAGAGCAGCACCGACAGTGGTTTCGTTGGTATGAATTTCAAATCTGGTAACGGTGCCATCTTCGTTCCTGGCGGTGAAGTAGAAACGGGTGTCGCCTTCGCCCTTAACGGTGTAAGAGACATCATTTGTGCCACAGGCCACCATGGAAAGAGCAATCACCATTGCCAGAAAAAATGCAAGATACTTTTTCATTGGTATTTTCTCCTTGTTAAATAATGTTTATTGAAGCCGAAAAACGGCAAAACAACCTAGTCAAATACATACATTCCAAACAGAGCAAGCAATCCGTCACCGCAGTTATACTCCATTGCACAGCAATCGGCCAACTTTTTGACGAATATGCAATAAGCGGACATACAGGAGTATTTCAGATCAGGGTATTTGCAGGGTTCTCCCAGGGTTTGTGCGCAGGGAGAACAGAGCGCACAGCCGCTGGCACCAACGATCAAACCGTCGTAGCCGGCTGTCCGAAGCTGCTTGATCACACGCAGTTCGGCGGCATTATGACCACGTTTGGCCTGCTTGATAACAGGAGCATCGGAATAATCTGCAACTTGCCAGATGGTTTGCAGAACCAGTGCCTTTTTATGGGCTAAAATTCGTGATTTCATATCGTCGGGACTGCCGCAATTCGGAGGGCAGGAATAGTTGGCACCATACTGCCCACAAAGGTTTTCGGCACAATATGGCCGGAAGGAGGGGGCGAATACGATATCCTCTGTGGAAACAACGGCAGCGTTCGCAAAGCCTTCCCCGATGGCCAGTTGGATCATTTCATGTTCTGTCATATAAAACACCTTGATATCCTGTGAGATTGGGGGATCAGCTGCTCCCGGAGGGCCATCTGTGCAAGGAGGACTTCACAGCAACCGGGAGCAGCAAAAAACCGCTGCAATCTGTTCGAATTGCAGCGGCCGATTTCCCGTACAAAAATCACCGAAAGCCTACTGGAGCCCCGGCAAAAATACCGTTCAAGCAGTTCTCCTGACTTGCGTATCACAGGCACTGTGCGGCCTTCTCAGCTGTCGCCAATGACCGATTTTCATCTTGCACAGATGCCTCCACGCTTACAGTGGCGGTACCGTTCGTGAATTACACACGATTCTCTATTCTCCTTGGAGGCTGTGACCGCACCCCAAGACACTTGAACTATTATTCTTTTCCCCGTCAGTATAGCACCGGCCCTTTGGAAAGTCAATGGAAATTTTTGGCTGGGATTGCTTTTTGCGTGGGGCTGTGTTAAAATACACAGCGTAAGAAAGTCTCCACTGGAATCGGGAAAATCCCAACGGTACCAAGCCGCCGTAGACGGACAAAAAGCCGTATGATCTCATTGGCGGAAGCTGAGAAGGGGCATACAACATGGCGTCCGGAGTCGGAATACAGCACTTTCAATGAAACGCAGGACTCTTGGGGGCTGTCCGGCGGATGTTTTCTGCTCCCGATTTTTCGGGGGCATGTTGTTTTGGAGGATATCTATGAGCAAGTTTTATATTTCCACCATTGATCCACAGGCGCAGCAGGTGGCGGAAAAATATGGATTTGGCTTGGAAATTGCTGAATTTTGTACTGCCTGGAATATGGATGAAGAACTGGAACAGACGGATCGATCTCTGCGGCGGAAAATTGAAAAGATTCCGGATCGGGTGCTTCATGCTCCGTTTAATGAGCTGTTTCCCTGCGCCATTGACCGCAAGGCGAGGGCGTTGGCAGCAGAACGATATGGGCAGGCTGTGGAGCTGGCTCAAAACTATGGAGCAACGAAGGTGGTCGTTCATGGCGGCTATCATCCGATGATATACTACCGACAGTGGTATGTGGAACAGTCTGTGGTGTTCTGGAATGAGTTTTTGCAGGCAAATCCGAAGGCCAACATTGTGCTGGAAAATGTGCTGGAAAAAGAACCGGAGTGGCTTTTGGATATCGTTCGGACTGTGAATGACCCCAGGTTGAGAATTTGCCTGGATATTGGACATGTGAATGCCTATTCAGCGGTTCCGGTTATGCAGTGGCTGGAAACGCTAGCGCCTTATCTGAGCCATTTCCACATTCATAATAATGATGGTTCCTGGGATACACACAGTGCACTTGATCAGGGCAGTATTCCCATGAGGACATTTTTAAATGAGGCTCAGCGGCTCTGCCCGGAGGCGACATTTACGCTGGAATTGGCAGACAGCACTTCTTCGGTAGAGTGGCTTTTGGAGGAATAAATATGGAATTGGAAAAAATGATCGCCCAGATCACACCGCTGGATGAAGCTGCCATGGAACTGGCCAGACAGCATCAGGCACAGTTGGCCAAACCGCCTGGATCTCTGGGAAAATTGGAGGATCTGTCGGTTCAACTGGCGGGCATTACCGGACAGGTTCATAATAAAATCGAGAAAAAACACCTGCTGGTTTTTGCTGCAGACAATGGGGTGGTGGCAGAGGGCGTCTCCAGTGCGCCTCAAAGTGTGACACTGATGCAGACCATCAATTTGACCCGTCATAAAACAGGGGCATCGACCCTGTGTCGCCATTTTGGTTGTGATATTACGGTCTGTGATGTGGGGGTCAATGCCCAGATTCGAGAGCCTGGGGTATTGAACAGGAAGATTGCCTTTGGCACTGCGAATATGACCCAGGGGCCGGCGATGACCCGGATGCAGGCCCTGCAAGCGATCCGGACAGGATTTGACCTGGCAAAGTCCACGCAGGCCGATGTTTTGGGCATTGGAGAAATGGGGATTGGCAATACTACCACTTCAGCGGCGGTGCTTTCTGTGCTGCTGGATGCAGATGTAGAACTGGTCACTGGTCGTGGGGGCGGATTGACCGATGAAAGCTTCCGAAAGAAAAAAGATGTTATTCAAAAAGCGATCCAGCGCAATACACCGGACAAAAATGATGTGGTGGATGTGCTGTCAAAGGTAGGCGGTTTTGATCTGGCAGCCATGTGCGGCGGCTTTTTGGGCGCTGCGGCCAGTCGTCGGCCGGTGGTGATCGATGGCTTTATTTCGGCTGTGGCCGCACTGTGCGCATCCAGAATCTGCCCCAGTGCAACCTACTATTTTGTGCCCAGTCACGCATCTTTTGAAATTGGCTATCAATTGGCGATGGAACAGATGGGACTGGAACCTTTATTCCTGCTGGGAATGCGGCTGGGAGAGGGCAGCGGATGCCCTCTGGCCTTTGAAATATTGGAAGCGGCCTGCGCCATCATCAATGACATGGCCACCTTTGATCAGGCAGGCATTGACGATGGCTATTTGCAGGAGATCCGAGTGGGAGATAAGTTTACGGTGGAGGGAAGCTGATGACTTATTTTATTTCCGGTGGAGCCAAAAACGGAAAATCCACTTTAGCGCAGAAATTGACACTGGAATTAGCCCAGGGGGACAAACATTATTATGTAGCCACCATGATTTCCTCCGGTGCAGAGGATGACGAGCGCATCCGCCGACACATTGCCGATCGAGCCGGCATGGGTTTTGAGACCGTGGAATGTTTTAAAAATATATTGGATTGTTTGGAAAACACAGATCCGGAGGCCGTATTTCTGGTGGATAGCGTGACGGCGTTGGTGCAAAATGCTCTTTTCCCGGTGGAAAAAAACTGTGAAATGGATATTCCGGGGGCGAAACGTTGTGCTGATGAGCTGGTGATTTTTGCAAAGAAAGTCGCCCATGCGATCTTTGTCAGTGACTATATCTATTCTGATGCAGAAAGATATGATGAAGCCACAGAACAGTACCGAAAGTGTCTGGCGGAGGCGGATCGCCGTTTGGCAGATATCTGTGATACAGTGGTAGAGGTTTCTGCCGGACAATACATCGTACACAAGGGGGAATTGCTGCTATGAAAACCTATTTTCATGGGTTTGCCATGTGCCAGAGCATGTTTTGTGCCATCCCTTTTCCGGGAAAAATATGGGATGAAGATGCCAAAGGCCGGATGTTGCTTTTTTTACCGGTTGTGGGATTGGAAATTGGGCTGATCTGGGCACTTCTTGCCGGATTGTGCAGTTATTTGCAATTGCCGACTTTGGTAACGGCACTGGTGCTGTGCGCCTGGCCCTACTTTGCCACAGGGTTTATCCACCTCGATGGATTTATGGACGTGACGGATGCGGTAAAGTCCTGGCGCAGCTTGGAACGTCGCCGGGAAATCCTGAAAGATTCTCATGTGGGCAGTTTTTCGGTCATCGGACTGGTGATGTTGATTTTGGCACAGTTTGCTTTCTTCACCTCCGCAAAGCCGGAAGCGAACAGTTGGATCTTGCTGTTGATCCCGGCGGTCAGCCGCTGTGGTTCTGCCTTGGCAGTAACAGGACTGAAAAGCATGTCCACCAGCCAATATGCCGATCAGAAAAAGCCAAAGGCGCATCTGGTCTTTTTGAGCCTTATGCTGTGCATATTTTTGGCACTGGGTTTTGCGTTTTGCGGGAAGTACGGCTGTGCATTGATCGGCGGTGTTGTCGGCTATGGACTCAGCCTGCGCCGTGGGTACAAATCTTTGGATGGCATGAACGGTGATATTGCCGGCTATGCCTTGACCATAAGCGAATTGTGCGCTGTGGCGGTTTATGCACTGATTTGAGGAGGAAACTATGGTTTTGATCATTGGCGGTGCCTATCAGGGCAAACTGGCTTATGCAAAGAAAACCTACGGCCTGACAGAAAATGATATTTTCACCTGTAATGGGGTGGATATTGACTTTTCCAAAGGCTGTATTGACAAAATTGAGGAATTTGTTTGGGAAAATAATGATCCGGTGGGATATTTTCGTGGGCATCGGCACCAGTGGGAGAACAGTGTTCTGATTTTGCAGGATGTGTTCTGCGGTGTGGTGCCGCTGGGTGCGGAAAACCGGGCGTGGCGACTGAAAGCCGGTCAACTGGCGCAA
Source organism: uncultured Oscillospiraceae bacterium (assembly GCA_964534615.1). Taxonomy (GTDB): domain Bacteria; phylum Bacillota; class Clostridia; order Oscillospirales; family Oscillospiraceae; genus Faecousia. The sequence goes on along the minus strand of CAZHPO010000030.1, from coordinate 4,880 downwards.
TATCTGGCTGGGGAAGCATCGCAGGTCAGCCGGATCTTTTGCGGATTGGAGCAGAGATTGAAATGACGATCTTTCTTATTCGCCACGGTAAAACGCAGGCAAATGAGCGGCATTTATACTGCGGCAGCACGGATCTGCCTCTGACGGAGGCAGGAAAAGAGGAGTTATGCAAACTAAAATACCATGTTTCCGGAGTCCGTTTTGTGACCAGTGGTATGCGCCGTACCAACGAAACCTTGAAAATTCTGTTCGGAGATGTGCCTTTTGAGATAGATCCCCGATTTCGGGAGGTGGATTTCGGCTTTTTTGAAATGGGCACCTACCAACAGCTAAAAAATAATGCGGACTATCAGGCGTGGATCAGCGGTGACAATGAGGCCAATGTTCCACCCAAAGGGGAAAGTGGAAATCAGATGAAAAGCCGGGTTTTAGAAGCTTTTTCCCAGATAAATGAGGATACACTTGTTGTTGCCCACGGCGGTGTGATTGCTGCGATCATGGAGAGCCTTTTCCCGGAGGAGGGGAAAAACCGTTATCAGTGGCAGCCTCAGCCGGGGCATGGATATGCCATCACGGACAAGGGGTATTTTCCGGTGCCATAAAAACCACAGGGTGCTGCTTGGCACCCTGTTGATTTTGTCGGGCTTTGGTGATATGATTATAAAAAGGGGATGAATCTATGAATCGGGATCTGACCGTGGGGAAACCGTCCACGGTGCTGTGGAATTTTTGTCTGCCGTTGCTTGGCAGCGTCATATTTCAGCAGCTTTATAATCTGGCCGATAGCTGGGTGGCCGGTAAATTCATCAGCCAAAACGCATTGGCAGCAGTGGGAAACAGCTACGAGATCACGCTGATCTTTCTGGCCTTTGCCTTTGGCTGCAATATTGGCTGTTCTGTGCTGGTGTCCCAGCTTTTTGGTGCCAAAGACTATACTAAAATGAAAACGGCTGTTTATACAGCGATGATCTCCAGTGGCGCTGTCTGCCTGCTGCTGATGGCCATTGGTATTTTGGGATGCAATGCTTTGCTGCAACTGATCCGCACACCGGAAGAAGTGTTTGCAGACTCTGCGCTTTATCTGGATATTTATGTATGGGGACTGCCGTTTGTGTTCTTCTACAACATTTCCACAGGTATTTTTTCTGCACTGGGAGATAGCCGCACCCCCTTTATTTTTCTGGCAATATCCTCTTTGGCGAACATTGTTATGGATATTTTGTTTGTCACGGCCTTTGATATGGGTGTTGCCGGCGTTGCGTGGGCAACGTTTATCTGTCAGGGAGTCAGCTGCGTTTTGGCGGTGGTGGCAGTGCTGCTGCGGTTGAAAAAAATCCCAACCACCGGTAAGATCAAAAGGTTTTCCGGAACGCTGCTAAGCCGGTTTGCGGTGATCGCAGTGCCCAGTATTTTGCAGCAGAGCTTTGTTTCTGTGGGCAATATTATGATCCAAAGTGTCATCAATGGATTTGGAACGGACATCATGGCAGGCTACTCTGCCTCGGTGAAGCTCAATAGTGTGGCGATCACTTCTTTCAATACCCTTGGCAACGGCGTTTCAAACTATGCGGCGCAGAATCTGGGAGCAGGGAAGCCGCAGCGGATTAAGGAGGGACTGCGTGCCGGCGTAAAACTGGCCTGGGTTATCTGCCTGCCGCTGGTGTTGATTTATTGCTTCCTAGGACAGCCGTTGATGAGATTTTTCATGGAGCAGCCCACGGATCTGGCACTGTCCAGCGGTATGATTTTCCTGCGCATCCTGTCACCGTTTTATTTTGTCATTTCCACAAAACTGGTGACAGACGGTATCCTTCGGGGTGCAGGAATGATGAAAACCTTTGTGATATCCACCTTTACTGATCTGATCCTGCGTGTGGTGCTGGCCTTTGTGCTGTCCGGTACGGCGCTGGGGGCTACGGGTATTTGGTGCGCCTGGCCCATCGGCTGGACGGCGGCTACGATTTTGTCGCTTCTGTTTTACAGGACAGGCCCTTGGAACAATATCAAAAATCATTCTGCGCAAAAGTCTTGACAATCTTCTTGTGAGAATGATAGACTATGCACAATTACTAAAAAAGAAGGAGATTTTTTATGCAACAGGAGAGATGGCTGGAAAGCGTTTATAGCGACGGTTCGGCAGTGTTTGTCAGCAATCCGCAGCCCAAACTGGGGGAGAAGGTCACTGTTCGTATCCGCATGTACGCTGATGCACCGGTGCGTCACATTTTTCTGCGCTGTGCGCCCAACGGCGGCGAGCATGTGCTGAAGATGGAACTGGAAAAGGTGGAGCGTGGACTGGCATATTATGCCACCGAATTGCCCATCACCGAAAACCGGATGCACTATCATTTTTATCTGATCTGCGATGACGTGATCTATTACTATACCCAGAAGGCAATCACGACCTATTTGCCGGATATTACATATGATTTTGTGTTGCTTGCCGACTATGTGCAGCCCCAATGGGTGAAAGATGCTGTGTTCTACCAGATTTTCCCGGAGCGGTTCTGCAATGGTGATCCTTCCAATGACGTGAAAAACGGCGAATATCAGGTGGAGGGATACGATACCATCCATATGGACAACTGGGAGGACGATCCGCTGCCCTATGATCAGGGCCACTGTATCGACTTTTACGGCGGTGATTTGCAGGGTGTCAAGGAAAAGATACCTTATTTAAAAGAACTGGGTGTGAATGCGGTATATCTCAACCCCATTTTTGAAGCACCTTCTGTCCACAAATATGACTGCATCGACTATTTCCATGTTGATCCCCATTTCGGCGGCGATGAAGCACTGGCCGATCTGAGCAAGGCGCTGCACGAAAATGGAATGAAGCTGATGCTGGATATTTCCATCAACCACACCGGCTCTGCCCACCGGTGGTTTAACCGGGATGGTCTGTACTTTGAAAAGAGCGAAGGTGCTTACAATAATCCGGATGCCAAGGAGCGGAAATACTATTTCTTCAAAGAGGGGACCAACGAATATTTGGGCTGGTACGGTGTTGAGAGCATGCCTGTGCTGAACTATACCTCTGAACAGCTGCGGGATATTATTTACCGTGCGGAGGATAGTGTTCTGCGCAAGTGGCTGAAGCCCCCGTATTCCATTGATGGCTGGCGTTTTGACGTGGCGGATGTGTTTGCCCGGAACAATGAAGTGCAGCTGGCCCATGAACTGTGGCCTCAAATTCGTCAGAGCATCCGGCAAGTGAATCCTCAGGCATATATTCTGGCTGAGGACTGGGGCGATTGTGCGCAGTACCTGCAGGGCAAGGAATGGGACTCTGCCATGAACTATTACGGCTTCGGCCGGGTGATCCGGCAGTTTGTGGGTGAGCCGGATCTGTTTGCCCACGATCCTCTGCTCCGTGCCGTACCTTATAAAATGACGGCAGAGGATGTGGAAGGCCGTGTGATGGAACATTTGGCCAAGCTGCCCTTTGCAATCTGGCAAAATCAGTTCAACCTGTTTGACAGCCATGATACGCCCAGACTTCACAACAACACACAGGTCCATCCCCAACAGTATCGGGGTGCTGTGATGATGCTGTTCAGCTTTATTGGTGCAGCCAATATGTACTATGGTGACGAAGCGGACATCGGCGGCTGGCTGGATGGGCACGAGGGCTGCCGTTATCCCATGCCCTGGAGCAAGGATTATAAAAACAGTGAAGTATACAAGCTTTACCAGACACTGGCCAAGACTAAGGCAGTGCATCCTGCACTGCGTGATGGCGGCATGAAGTTCCTGTACGCCAAGGGCAGTGTGTTGGCAATCGCTCGCTTTACCGCAGATGAGGCATTTGTTACCCTTATGTCTACGGGGAATCAGGATGAGGCCGTGCGCCTGCCTCTGGCGGCCATCGGTGCCAAGGGGATTCAGGGCGAATGTGATATTTTTGGAACCCCCATTCACTATACGGCAGATGCGGACGGAAAGAGCATTTCCATGGAGGTAAAGGCCAATCAAGCCTATATGTTTGCTTGCGAAATGGCGTAATTGGTGAAAACCGAAAGGACACCGGACACGGCCAAAAGTAAATGCCCGGAAAACACGTTGTGCATACTGACGAAAAACCCGGCTTTATACCGGGGCTTGGAAACGATTTTTTTGGGTAGTTTTGTGTGAAAATGCAATTGCGTATTCCCAAAAAACATGCTATTATATATTATGTATGAATTGTACGAAAGTACAAACCAAAGGATATTTAGGAGGAAAATCAACAATGAAAGCAAATAAGTTTCTGAGAATTGCTCTCGTGGCAGTTCTCTGCATGGCAATGCTGTTCGCTACCGCTTGCGGCAACGATACCACCACCACTGGTAAGAGCGATGCTACCACCGCTCCTGCTGGCGACACCACCGAAGCACCTGATCAGGGCGGTACCAGTACTGATGTCCCCACCGAGGAAGGCAAGGTTACTTACTACTTCGCCATGGGCGCTGATTCTCCCGCTGTTCCTGAGCACGCTGGCGTGTTCATCACCGGCGGTGCATGGGCTTGGGGCACCGGTGCTGATTCCGAGATGTTCACCAAGCTGGAGGGCACTGACATTTACTACCTGATCACCGACAAGACCCCCTTGACCGATGGCGCTACCGCTGACCAGGAGTACGATTTCCAGCTGGTCGTTGGCCTGACTGAGGCTTCCGGCGCTGCTACCTGGGGCCTGCAGTGGAACGACAACTTCAAGTCCGTCGAGTGCGCTGCAGTTGCTTATCCTGACAACCCCAAGTTCACCTGGAACGAGGGCGACAACAAGGTTAATCTGGGCACCCACACCTTCACCTCTATGCCTTCCGCACCCGTGGAAGTTGAGACCACTCTGGAAGTGACCTTCACCACTGCTCTGCCTGAGGGCGCAAAGGTTCTGG
>CAZHPO010000029.1:0-14536 GCA_964534615.1 uncultured Oscillospiraceae bacterium | reverse complement strand
AGGGGCTTTGCCTCTCTGCTTTATTTTATAAAAACAGGGATTGGATGCATCTTATACAACAACTTGGGAAACTGTTGGACACCGGTGGCTGGATCGTGGCAATCTGTTGCTGAAGGCATTTTTGCTGTCTGCACCATAAAAAACCGTAAATAACATTGAAAAAGTTGGAAAATCTTCTATACTGGAGGTGGAAAGCCATTGAAAAGGAGAGTGCCGATATGAAGAAAAAGTTCACTTTTTGCTTAATGATCGTTTTATGTTTGTGCTGTCTTGCTTCGTGCAGGAGTTCATACCAGAAAAGTGCATTTTTCTCGGATGAGTTGTTGAGCCCCAAAAAACTGACGGATATGCCTGTTCCTCCGGGTGTGGATCATTCTGTCATCCAAAATGGCGGTTATTTGTACTTAAATATTACAAAGGATGCGTATGAGCAATATGTAGATGATCTGCTGGATTATCTGCGCATAAAAGAAGATATATACTACCTAGGGTATTATATCAGCAGTGCCCTGCTGGGAGAGATCATGCCCTATAGCATTATCGCGCCTGTAACGGAGGATTATGATACGAGCGGAAACGATCATCAGTTCTTCTTCTCCACGGAGGATGGCCTCGACACGCGGGACATGCTCAAATCGCCTGTTCAAATCAGAATCACACGGGAAACAGGCAAACTGAAATTTGATGGTTTCGAATATAACACGAAAATAAAGATCGTTGGTGGATATAGTGCATCGGCATCGTGGAATCAGTGCGCAGCAGAACATACCTACGACGATGGGATTGCGTATCCAATTGCAGGCAGCGACAAAACGATCACCCGATATACCTGTGTGCATTGCGCAGAACATGAATACTCGGATTTTATAGGCGATATGAAAATCTATCGTATTACCATTGAGGATACGGATGCAGACCATTATATCATCGACCGCCGTGATGAGGCCGTTTCTGGTGTCATTATCGGATTTAAAACCCCGAAACTCATAGATGCGGATTTGAAATTTGTTGTCAACGGGACGGTGATCCAGCCTCGTGAAACGGAGGATGAGAAATGGATCTATGAATTTGTGATGCCCTGCGCAGACATCGTGATCACGACAGAAATTGTCACCTGATATTCTACCACCTGCTTTACGGTCAGGCTGTGGGGGGTGAATCCATGCCGGCCATGTTGCGGAAAGCGACAGCAATAGAATTGAAAGAATGTTGATAAAAAGCACTTGCGAAAGCAAGTGCTTTTTGAATACGGTTTGTTCAAGCGGAGGCCGTGAATTTGCTCCTGCTTTTTGCATTTTTTCCATGAAGGAGAATTTTTACAGAAGAAAATTTGTTCATTTTATCAAAAAATAAACATTTTATAATATGGGGATGGATTTTGCAAAAGAAATGGTTTATAATGCAAAAGGTTACAAAAAAATAACGGATCCGCAAAGGAGAACAGTTACATGGGAACCTACATTTTCAATGTCATCACGTTGCTGGGCGGTCTTGCATTGTTCCTGTTTGGCATGGACACCATGGGCAAGGCCCTGGAACGCCAGGCAGGCGGTAAATTGCAGACGATCCTTGCAAAAATGAGCTCCACGGTCTACAAGGGATTTTTCCTTGGTCTGGCTGTGACCGCAGTGATCCAATCCAGTTCCGCTACCACGGTAATGGTCGTTGGCTTCGTTAACTCCGGTATTATGACGCTGAAACAGGCGGTTGGTGTTATTATGGGCTCCAACATCGGCACCACGGTCACGGCATGGATCTTGTCCCTGTCCGGACTGGAGGGCGATAATTTCCTTGTGCAGCTCTTCAAGCCTTCTACGCTGGCTCCTCTGCTGGGCACCGCAGGTATCATCCTGTTTATGTTCACCAAAAGTGAGAAGAAGAAGGGAATCGGCACCATTATGCTGGGCTTCCTGGCATTGATGACCGGCATGGATATCATGGGTGACTCCATGAAATTCCTGGAGAACGAGCCCTGGTTTGCAAAGCTGATGATTTCTTTCTCCAATCCCTTACTGGGCATCCTGTTTGGCGCAGTGCTGACGGCAATCATCCAGTCCTCCTCTGCATCTATTGGTATTTTGCAGGGCTTGTGCGTCACCGGCGCAGTGACCTTTGGCTCTGCGATTCCCATTATTCTGGGACAGAACATTGGCACCTGTGCAACTGCGATCCTGGGTTCTGTGGGCGCAAATCGCAATGCCCGAAGAACGGCTGTGGTCCATCTGCTGTTCAATGTGGTCGGCGTTACCATTTTTGTCATCGTTTTTTACGGTCTGGGGTTGTTCATCGATTGGCAGTTCCTGTCCCAAACCACCCAGGCTTGGCATATTGCTGTGATCCACACAGCGTTTAACCTGGCAGCTACCTGCCTGCTGATGCCGGCCAATGGCCTGCTGGTAAAGCTGGCTTACCTGGTCGTGCCGGAAGCAAAGGAGCCGGAAAAGACGGAGCTGTTGGATGCTCGTCTGCTGGCGACACCTGCTGTGGCTGTTCAGCGCGCCCATGCTGTAGCGGCTCAAATGGCAGCAGATGCAGCCAAGGCCATGGATCTGGCCATGGGATTGACCCAAAAATTTGATCCTGCGGTATTGGAGGAAGTCAAGGCACTGGAAGACCAAACCGACCGCTATGAAGACGCACTGGGCACTTACCTCATCAAATTGTCTAATCAGGATCTGTCGGTTTCGGATAATCGGGTGCTGAACACCACATTGTATACGGTGGCAGACATTGAGCGGATCGCAGACCACGCTGTTGCAGTTGGCAAGGCTGCGGCAGAAATGCACGAGAAAAACATCCATTTCTCCGATCAGGCCAATGCAGAGCTGGATGTGCTGGCAAGAGCGGTGTCTGACGTGATGGCTCGCACGGTTTCTGCTTATGAAAACTTTGACCATGATCTGGCCAAGAAAGTGGAACCCCGTGAGCAGGTGGTGGATGCCTTGGCAAGAGAGGTCAAGTCCCGGCATGTGCGCCGTCTGAGAGATGGCTTGTGCAGCGTGGAATACGGATTTGTGCTGGAAGATCTGCTGACTGCCTATGAGCGTACCGCAGACCACTGTTCCAACATCGCCGTGGAGATGTTACAGGTATCGGAAGGCAAGCTGGAAGCCCATGAATATCTCAATGCGCTGAAAGCTGGCGAGCTGCACGAAAGTGCTTCGTTTAGCCAGAATTTCGATCGATACAAAGAGCAGTACACCTTCCCGGACGAAGAATAAATACAAACAGGGGACGATTTTTCGTCCCCTGTTTTTGCTGATCGAGCAATAGAAAAGCAGACAAGGTCGCCACCTTGTCTGCTTTTTTCGCATCACACCGCTGTACACACGGCGACACACTTGACAGAAATGTAACACATTTTCCGTCGTCGTCACGGCTGATAAAATGTATTTCATTTGATGTCCAAAGCCAGTATGTGCAGTTCAAAGAGAATTATTCTGAAAAATTCAAAGTTCTGCCCAGCAGGTCAAAATGTTGGCCTTTTCTGAGAAAATCTTGCTTTCTTTTTCTGCAAAAACCACCAGCATATCTCCTTTTTCAAGGGAAAATGTTTGATTTTCAAGGGTTAGGGTGGTGCTTTCGGTGGGATAAAAGCTGTTAAAGCCGGGCCTGATAGGAGCAGTTTTTTGCCACAGTTCCATTTTGCCCTGACAGTTTTTCAGCATCAGATTAAAGTCTGTGGCCTTGCCAACACAGTGGGTCGGGATCTCGCCGGAGAAGTGGTAGGGCTGAGCCAGCGCAGACAGGGCAACCGGGGCACAGTTGGGGTGGGACAGCACAAAAGAACCATCCAACGGGGTGATATAACGCATAACGCCGGGCAGTGCTGTAAAGTCACTTTCTTCCAGCTCCACCGTAGCAGAGGAAATTCGAAATTGAAAGTTTCTCTCTGCATAGCTGCCATTTTCCGGATAGAGATATAACTCTGTGGTAGTGCCACCGGACCAGACAGCGCTTTTATAGTTTTCTTTGCGAAGAACGGTGATCTTCATTTTTCCTCCTGCTGCAACAGCTTGGCGATTTGCTTGCCAATTTCACATACCGGGGCATGGGGACACTTGCGGTAGGCGCAGTCAATAAAGATTTCCCCGTCTTCGTCCTCTACAGCCACCATACGGCTTTTGTCCAACATCCGACAGTAGCCGGAAATGAATGTTTCCATCTTATTCCTCCACCACGCAGAAGCCCTGAGGTGCAAGGCTCAGCCAATTGGGTGCCACGGTACGCAGATTGTGACCCATGATGACCTTGCCGGCGGGAATGTCCCAGGCGTCCATGTTGCGATTTACATAAATCCGAACTCGCTTGTCACCATAGCAGCGTGTAAAGGCCAAACGGTGGTCGGTGGCGTAGGTAAAATCGATATCGCCCAGCCGCAGAGCTTCGCAGTCTTTTCGCATCTGACCCAGTTGCCGATAATATTCCAGCAGCATCCGGTTTTCCCGCCCCCAGGGGTAGGTGCGACGGTTAAAGGGGTCTTTGTGGCCTTCCATGCCGGCCTCATCTCCATAGTACAGGCTGGGGCTGCCGGGGAGGGTGTATTGCAAGAATGCGGCCATCAGCAGCCGTTCTTCTGCTCGGATATACTGGCTTCTGGACAGGCTGCGCTGTGCCAGTTCCTGACGACTGCCGTTGAAATCATCCACCAAAGCGGTCAAAATGCGCTCAGTGTCGTGGGTGCCCAGCAGATTCATGTTACAGGCCAAAACCTGGGGCGGATAGTTTTCAGCGATGGTCATTACCGTGTTCTTGATCTGCTCACCTCCATCGATCTTTTTAACAAAGTTCATAATGGCGGTGCGGAAAGGATAATTCATCACGCTGTCCAGCTCGCCGTCCACAAAGTATCGGCGTCGACGGCCATAGGCTTCTTTGTTGGAAGCATCTTCCCATACTTCGCCCATCAGCAGTGCATCGGGCTTGATCTGACGGATCCGGTTTTTCAATTTCAGCACAAATTCATCGGGCAGCTCGTCCACCACGTCAAGGCGGAAACCGTCGGCACCGTTTTGAAGCCAAAAGGCCACAACGCTGTCTTCGCTTTCGATGATGTACTCTAAAAATCCAGGATCCATCTTGTTGATGGTGGGCAGGGTGTCAAAGCCCCACCAGCTGGTGTAATGGTTGGGCCAGTTTTTGAAATCGTACCAGCTGCGGTAGGGGGAATTGGGATCCTGATAAGCACCTTTGCCGGGGAAGCTGCCTTCCCGGTTGAAATAAAGACTGTTAGAACCGGTGTGAGAGTATACGCCGTCCAGGATCACTTTCATGCCCCGCTGGTGGGCGGCATCGCACAATGCCCGGAAATCTTCCATGGTGCCCAGCATTTCGTCAGGCTTTTTATAATCACCGGTGTCGTAGCGATGGGAGGAGAAACTTTTGGAAATGGGGTTTAGATACAGCATGGTGGTGCCCAGAGAGGCAATGTAGTCCATTTTCTCAATAATGCCCCGGAAATTACCGCCGAAGAAATCGTTGTTCAGCACTTCGCCCCGGTTATTGGGCTGCCACTGGACATCCTCGTACCAGTCTTTGTGGACGGTGTAAGGTTCCAGCTTGCCGGAAAGATCGCAGCGTCCGGCTTTATAGAATCGATCCGGGAAGATCTGATAGATGGTGGCACCCTTGGCCCAGTCCGGGGTCTGAAAATCGGTGGGAATGCAGGAGACCTGCCACAAAGCACCGTCTTCGATATTGGTATCATCGCCGTATTTGAACAGGCGGAAGCTACCACCGTTGTTGCAGATTCGGAAATAGTAAAAGAAAAGACCGGGTTCTTTTAGCGCAAAACTGCCCCGAAAAATGTCATAAGCGCCCTTTTTCATGGCATATTCCATGGAAAGAGACAGCACCTGTGCGCCGCAGTCGTTTTGCAGGATACATTCCACAGACTTTGCACCGACGGCGGAGGGAATGTGGATGTTCAGGGTACATTTTTCCTCCGGGGTCAACGTGCCGAAGGGGGTTTTGAATTGAGATTTTTTACTGTCATATAGTATACGCATGTTTTTCTCCTGTTTGTGTGCGTGTAATAACTTTATTATACACCATAATTCTGGAAAAAGAAAGCCCCAAAGGGGGCACATCATTAGGCCATATTTTGTCCACTTATTTACAAATTGAACTAGATTTTTTCGCTCTATGTGGTATAATGGGTAAAATGCTTTAGTATTGCTAATTTTACGAAGGAGAATCGTTATGGGATTGATTTCTAAGATTTTTGGTACCCACTCCCAGCGGGAGATCAAGCGGATCCAGCCCACTGTGGATAAGATCATTGCGTTGGAGGACGAATACCGTGCCCTGTCCGACGAGGATCTTCGTGCAAAAACCAATATTTTGAAGGAACGTCTGGCCGGTGGTGAGACCCTGGACGACATTTTGGTAGAAGCGTTTGCTGCCATTCGGGAGGCATCTGATCGTGTGATCGGTCTGCGTCCCTATCCGGTTCAGCTGATCGGCGGTATCGTGCTGCATCAGGGCCGTATTGCGGAAATGAAAACCGGTGAAGGTAAGACCTTGGTGGCGATTTTGCCCTGTTACCTGAATGCGTTGACCGGCTTGGGTGTCCATGTGGTGACGGTCAATGATTATCTGGCCAAGTACCAGTCTGAGTGGATGGGTAAGGTTTATAAGTTCATGGGACTGACCGTTGGACTGGTGATCCCCGGTATGACTTCCGATGAACGCCGAAAAGCGTATGCTGCTGATATCACCTACTGCACCAACAACGAACTGGGCTTTGACTATCTGCGTGACAATATGGCGCTGTATAAGAAAGAACTGGTGCAGCGTGGTCATAACTTTGCCATCGTGGACGAGGTGGACTCCATCCTGATCGACGAAGCCCGTACTCCTCTGATTATTTCCGGTCAGGGAGAGGAAAGCTCCAAGCTGTACGAAATGGCAGATTATTTTGTATCGACGTTGCGCCGGTATGTCTTTGCAAAGACGGACGAAAAGGAAAATCTGGACGATCTGGACTGTGACTACTATGTGGACGAGAAAAGCCGTACTGTTTCTCTGACAGCCAGCGGTGTGGCCAAGGCGGAAAAATACTTTGGGGTGGACAACCTGGGTGATATGGAAAACACCACGTTGTCTCACCATATCAACCAGGCAATGAAGGCCCGTGGCTTGATGAAGAAAGATATTGACTATGTGGTCAAAGACGGAGAGATCATCATTGTTGACGAGTTTACAGGCCGTCTGATGTATGGCCGTCGTTATAATGAAGGCCTTCATCAGGCGATCGAGGCCAAAGAGGGCGTGAAAGTTGCCAACGAAAGCAAAACGCTGGCAACCATCACATTCCAGAATTTCTTCCGGCTGTATGGGAAGCTTTCCGGTATGACCGGTACGGCTTTGACAGAGGAAGAAGAATTTGGAACCATTTATCGGCTGGATGTGGTGGAAATTCCCACCAATCGCCCCGTCATTCGCCAGGATCATACCGATGTGGTGTATAAGACCGAGGCAGGCAAATTTCGTGCCATCGTCGATCAGGTGGAGCAGTGCCATGCCAAGGGACAGCCGGTGTTGGTGGGTACCATTTCCATCGAAAAAAGTGAGATCCTCAGCAAGCTGTTGAAAAAGGCGGGGATCCCCCATCATGTTTTGAATGCAAAATATCACGAGCAGGAAGCACAGATCATTGCCCAGGCAGGTAAACTTGGTGCTGTGACCATTGCCACCAATATGGCTGGCCGTGGCACGGATATCATGCTGGGCGGCAATGCGGATTTTCTGGCTAAAAATGCTTTGCGTGCTACCGGTATCGATGAAGCACTGCTGGCAGAGGCTGACTCCCATGCAGAAACGACGGATGCTGAAATCCTGAATGTCCGGCAGCAGTATAAACAGCTGCTTCAGAAATATAAGAGCGATATTGCCGATGAAGCAGAACGGGTGAAAGTTGCTGGGGGTCTGTTTATCATTGGTACAGAGCGCCATGAGTCCCGTCGTATCGATAATCAGCTCCGTGGTCGTGCCGGTCGTCAGGGCGATCCGGGCGAAAGCCGGTTCTATCTGAGCTTGCAGGACGATCTGATGCGTCTGTTCTCTGCTTCCAGGGTCATGGATATGATGGATTCTCTTGGCATTGACGAGGATACCCCCATTGATGCAAAGATCCTGTCCAATGCGGTGGAGAATGCCCAGAAAAACGTGGAAAGCCGTCATTTCCGCTCCAGAAAGAATGTTTTGGAGTACGATAACGTAATGAACACCCAGCGTGAGGTCGTCTATGCCCAGCGTCAGAAGGTGCTGGACGGTGAGAATCTGCGAGAGAATATCCTGTCCATGCTGCGCAGTAAGATCGAGTCCACTGTGATAGATGCAGGCCGGGACGAGAACGCCGGGCAGGTCATGGAACGGGAGCTGGAGGGCATCTATTTCCCCAAAGGGACCGTTTCCCGGATGCTTGCTGACGAGGCTGATCAGGCAACTGTGGCCGACAGTCTGTATCAACGGGCGGTGCAGACCTATGAGGAAAAGGAAAATGCCATCGGAGAAGCAACCATGCGTGAATTGGAGCGTGTGGTGATGCTGCGCGTGGTGGACGAATACTGGATGGACAATCTGGAAGCCATGGACGATTTGAAGCAGGGCATTGGTCTGCGTGCTTATGGCCAGCACGATCCCGTGGTGGAGTTTAAGAACGAGGGTTATGAGCTGTTCCAGGCGATGATCACGGCCATCCGGGAGGAAACTGTGCGTCGGATGTTCCTGGTGCGCCTCGCCCCCAAGCAGGAAGTCAAACGGGAACGGGTGGCCAAGGAAACGGGAACGGCTGCGGCAGTCAATGCCGAAATCAAAAAGCAGCCCGTGCGCAATGCTGCCAAGAAGGTGGGACCCAACGATCCCTGTCCCTGCGGTAGTGGTAAGAAGTACAAGAAGTGCTGTATGCAAAAGGACAAGATGGGGCAGTGATCCTCTTTTTTGAGGAAAAGGCAAAATCCATCCCAGATAATATCCGATACGGAGCGAGATCATGGCAGTTGTTACCCAAAAAATTGGAACATTAGAATATTTGGCTGCGGATGGCATTGGGGTGCCCCATGGTTTTACCACTCGATGCGGCGGAGTCAGTACCGGGATGCTGGAAAGCTTGAACCTGGGATATCACCGGGGAGATGCGCCCGAAAATGTGGCGCAAAATTACCACCGGCTGGCCGCTGCCATCGGGTTTGATCCTAAGACCGTGGTGCTGACCCGGCAAATCCATTCCGACGTGGTTCGACTGGTGACCAAGGCAGATTGTAAGGGCTTTGACCATCGGGATTATCCGGCTTGCGATGGGTTGGTGACCAATGATCCCGGTGTGGCACTGGTGATCTTTACAGCGGATTGTACCCCAATCCTGCTCTATGATCCGGTGACGGGGGCCGTGGGAGCAGCCCATGCAGGCTGGCGTGGAACGGCGGCGAATATTGCCGGAAAAACCGTGGAAGCCATGGCCCATCATTTTGGTTGTCAGCCGGAGCATATCCATGCTGCCATCGGCCCGAACATTGGCCCTTGCCATTTTGAGACGGATGCCGATGTGCCGGAGGCCATGTTGACTGCGTTTGGCGAGGAAGCAACCCCATATATTGAGAAAAAAGGCGAAAAATATTACTTGGATCTGAAAAAGATCAATGCCCTGGCACTGAAAAGAGCAGGGGTTAATCACATGGACATCAGCGAAGATTGTACCTACTGTCAGCATCAGCGTTTTTGGTCCCATCGGTTTACCGGGGGACAAAGGGGCAGTCAGGGTGCGGTCATTTGCTGCAAAGGAGGGATCAGGTGAAACGGATCATTGGAATGATTCTGGCAGCGGCACTTTTATTCGGCGGCTGTGCAGACACGGCAAACAGCACCACTGCCGGCAGCGCAGATGCAGACCAGCAGGCCACACAGCCCACTGTTGTGGCAGGAGATGAGGCGCAGCAGTTGTCTCTGGCATACGACCCGGATAAGACCCTGAATCCCTATTCCTGCGCCCATTATACCAATCGGCTGCTGTTTTCGTTGTTGTACCAGTCCTTGTTTGTAGTGGATCAGGGCTATCAAGTGGAACCGCAGTTGTGTAAAAGCTATACCGTATCTCAGGACATGAAGACCTATGTTTTCTATCTGGAACAGGCAACATTTGCCAGCGGTGCCATGCTGACGATCTCGGATGTGATTGCCAGTCTGGAAGCAGCTCGAACCAGTCCGGTCTATCGTGGCCGCCTGACCCAGGTGGAAAGCATTTCAGCCACCCCTGATGGCGGTGTTCAGGTGCAGTTGGCGACGGCCTATGAGAATTTTCCGTTGCTGCTGGATATTCCCATTGTGCATGCTTCCCAGGTGGAGGCGGCATATCCGGATGGTACCGGCCCTTATGCACTGGAGTATGTCTCCGGAGGGTATCAACTGCGGTTGCGAACAAACTGGTGGTGTTCTGCGTCCTTGCCGATTACCGCTTCGACCATCCCCCTTGTGGTTGCACAGACTGCAAAGGAGATCCGGGATGTCTTTGAACGTGAAAATGTAGGGGTGGTGTGTGCCAATCCGGGATCGGACACCTATGTGGATTTCCGCAGCAATTACGAGCTGTGGGACTGCGAAAACGGTGTTTTTCTGTACCTGGGGTGCCGTGCAAAGAGTTCTGTATTCAGCAATGAAACGGTTCGCGCAGCGCTGACCCATGCCATTGATCGGGATACCATCGTAAAAGAATATTATCGTACCTTTGCGATGGCGGCAACTTTGCCCGCATCGCCTGCATCGCCTTATTACAATAAGACGATGGCCGCCCAATATGGCTTTGATGCAGAGCTGTTCCGATCTGCGTTGGAGCAGGAGAATTTGACGGGCAGTTCCATCACCTTGCTGGTCAATAAAGCGGATGGCCGCCGGGTGAAGGTGGCTCAGGCCATAAAGACGATGCTGGAAGAATGTTCTCTGGTGGTGACGGTGAAAGCCGTCAGTGGTGATGACTACACCAAAGCCCTGGACTATGGCAGTTATGATCTGCACCTGGGACAGACCATGCTCTCTCCCAATATGGATCTTTCTGCTTTTTTTGATAAAAAAGGTGCCTTGGATTTCTGCGGTATGGAAGATGGCGCTCTTTCTTCCCTGTGTAAAGACGCATTGGCAAATTCCGGTAACTACGATACGCTGCACAAGGCTGTTATGGAAGATGCCATGCTGTGTCCTGTGGCGTTTTTGACCTATGCGGTGTATGTGCAAACGGATTTGGTGGACGATTTTACCCCCTCCAGAGATTGCATCTTCTTTTATTCTCTGGGCAAAACCATGGAAGATGCTTTGAAAACGAAGTAAATACCCAAAAAGACCACTCGAAAGCTTCGAGTGGTCTTTTTTGATCGTATTAGTCCAGGTCTGCTGCGGTGTCCCGATAGGCGCTTTCCGTGGGAGAGGCTGCATCGGCTTCTTTTTGATATCTGCTGACGACGTTGGAGGCCAACTCCACCGGAAGCAACGTACCTGCTCCGGCAACACAGCCGCCGGGACAAGCCATGCCCTCTAACAGACAACCGTTATATTTGCCGACCTTGGCCAGCTGCATCAGTTTTCGGCAATCCCGCAGACCTTCAGCACGGGCGGTGTTGATCTGCATATCCGGGTGCGTCTCGTGGATCAGATTGGTGACGGCTCCGGCGACACCGCCGGAAACTGCAAATCCTCGGCCGGCGGCAGTACCTTCGTTCAGATCGTCCAGCGGTTCGATGGTTTCAAAATCGATCTCCTTGGCCTGGAACATACCCTGCAATTCTTCAAAGGTCAGGACAAAATCCACATCGGAGCGGATGTCCTCCCGAATGGCCTCCAGCTTTTTGGCGGCACAGGGGCCGACAAAAACCACTTTACAACCGGGATACTTCTGCTTCATCAGACGGGCCGTGTAGACCATGGGAGTCAGGGTCATGGAAATGTTTTTGGTTTCCGTGGGGAACAGCTTGTAGATCATGGAATGCCAGGCTGGACAGCAGGAGGTTGCCATATAGTTTTGCTGGGTGGGGACTTTTTCCAAAAAATCTCTGGCTTCTTCAATGGTACACATATCGGCACCCACGGCCACCTCTACGATCCGGCTGAAACCCAGAACTTTCATGGCGGCAATGAACTTGCCGGGGGTGGAATGTTTTCCAAACTGGCCGATGAAAGCCGGAGCGACAATGGCAATGACCTTTTCACCCTGAAGAATGGACTGGATCACCTGAAAGATCTGTCCCTTGTCGGCAATGGCACCGAACGGACAGCTGACCAGACATTGACCGCAGGAAACGCACTTATTCTGATCGATGACTGCACGACCTTGCTGGTCGGAGCCGATGGCATCCATACCGCAGGCGGCGGCGCAGGGGCGCTGCAAGTGGATGATGGCGTTGTAGGAGCAGGCTTTGGCACATTTGCCGCATTTGATGCACTTGTCCTGATCGATAAAGGACTTGCCGTTGCGGAAGCCAATGGCATCTCTGGGGCATACCTTTTCACAGGAACGGGCCAGGCAGTTCTGGCAATGTTCTGTTACCTGATACTGATTGGTGGGGCAGGCATGGCAGGCGTAGGGGATAATGTTGATCAGCGGTGGCTCGTAATACTGCTCTGCCACAGCAGCCTGATCCATGCCTTCGGAGACCAGATGGCGACCATCCACTGGCCGCAGGGAAAGTCCCATGGCCAACCGAACCCGTTCGCCGGCAATGGCACGCTCCAGGAAAATGGATTCCCGGTGCAGGGGACGATCACCCGGAACGATGATGTAGGGCAAGTCGTTGGCTTGGTCAATGCCTTTTCCGGCATAGGCCATTCGAGCCACCTCGGTAAAAACTTTTTTTCGTATATCGGTAATGAGGGATGGAATGCCTCTCATACTGTTACCTCCAAAATTATGAGTTTTCCTTATTATAGCATAGATTTTTGCGGATTTCTACTGTATATTCCAGGGGGAAATATGGAGATAGGGGCGGTCAAAGACCGCCCCTATGCATATGGAAACTCAGGCCGGAAGCCCGTCGCTTTGCAAACGGTGTTTTCTTATGGAAAAACCACGTTTTTTCATGCAGTAGAAATAGGCCGGGAACAGGAACAGATCTGCCATGATCCAGGCTACGGGGCTGGCAAAGCATACTGCCGAGAAGCCCATCCAGGGGACAAGACACAGGCCGAATATGCCACGAGCCACCATTTCGAAAATGCCGGCAAATACCGCCAGCCGGGAGAAGCCCAGTCCCTGAATGGTAAAACGCAGCAAATTGACAAACAGCAATGCCACATAAAAAGCCAGACTTGTCAGCAGATATTGCTGGCTCATGGGAATGATCAGATCCGCTGCCGCCTGATCTTTGGGGTCCAGGAACAGCTGTGTCAGATTTCCACCCCACAGATACATGGCAACGAAAATGGCAATGGCATAGACAATTCCCAAAACGGTGCAGCACAAAATGCCTTTGTGAATCCGTTCCGGCTTTTGAGCGCCCCAGTTTTGTCCGGCAAAGGTGGCGGCGGTGGTGCCCATGGCATCATACACACAGGCGCAGAGGAAACTGACTTTGCTGCCAGCGGTCATGGCGGCCATGGCGGTAGAACCAAGATCATTGACGGCGGTTTGCAGCATGATCGAACCGATGGCGGTGATGGAGTATTGCAGTCCCATGGGCAATCCCATGCCCAAAAGGATCTTCACCTGTTCAGAGCGCAGACGCAGATCTTCTTTGGTTAGATGGAGTATGGGATAGCGCTTGATCATGTAGATCAGACAGGCAATGCCGGAAACCAGCTGGCTGACCAGGGTTGCCCAGGCTGCACCGGCAACACCCATATGGCAGACCACAATGAACACAATATCCAGAACGATATTCAACAAACTGGATAAGATCAGGAAAAACAGAGGTGTTCGGGAATCTCCCAGAGAACGCAGAATGCCCGATAGAATATTATAAAGCATGGTGGCCGGAATACCCAGAAAAATGACCCAGATGTAGTCATGGGCGTATTGGAACGTATCTTCCGGATTGTGCATCCAGGTCAGAATGTTGCTGCACAGGCAGGTGGTGACCACAGTGACGATGGCGGCTACTGCCGTACCCAGCCAAATCATATTGCCGACGAATCGGCGCAGCCCTTCCATATCTTTTTGGCCGAATTTTTGAGCCACGGGAATGGCGAAGCCGGCGCATATGCCATTGCACAGACCCAGAACCAGAAAGTTGATCGAGCCGGTGGAACCGACACCGGCCAGGGCGTCTACGCCCAGAGTCTGACCGACCACCAGTGTATCTACCATGCTGTAAAACTGCTGAAACAACAGGCCGAAGGTCAGGGGCATCATAAAGGATAAAATCAGCTTCATGGGAGAACCGACGGTCAAATCTTGTGTTGTATTTCTTGCCATAGCGATTGCCTTTCAAAAGTGTTTTTGTAATCTTGCACAGTATTTTAAAGCTAATTTTGTGCAATGTCAATAGCAAAAACGAAATTATTCCAGCATTTTTTCTGGCGATCCTTCATAGGGTATACCATCTAACAAGGGAGG
>CAZHPO010000028.1:0-14801 GCA_964534615.1 uncultured Oscillospiraceae bacterium | reverse complement strand
CCACCATCAACATGGCTTTCCTGTTTGTCAAGGCCATGACCGGCGGCGGCCCCAATGGTGCTTCTCAGGTTGTTCTGGGCTATATGTACGACCAGAAGGCCAACGGTTTGTACGGCTACTGTATGGCGATTGGCGTTGTAATTTTCCTGTTCTCCTTTGCTCTGTCGGCACTTGTCAACAAGGTCACAGAACGGGAAACTCTGGAATTCTAAGGAGGTAGAATATGAAAGAACGCAGAATCGTTACCTCCGGCGAGAAACTGTATAAAGCATTTATCTATGTGGTTTTGGCTACTCTGGCCATTACTATCATCGTTCCCGTTGCATGGGTCTTTATGGCCTCCATCAAGGAAAACTCCGAATTTTACGCCAACCCCTGGAATTTGCCCAAGGGCTTCCACTTTAAAAACTTTGTAGATGCCTGGACTACCGCAAAGATGGGCGAATATATGCTCAACTCTGTGATCGTAACCGCACTGTCTCTGGCGATCCTTCTGGTTGTAGCTTTGCCTGCGGCTTACTGCCTGTCCCGGTTTAAGTTCAAGGGTGGTAAGTTCCTGAACACCGCTTTTATGGCTGGTCTGTTCATTAACGTCAACTACATTGTCGTGCCCATCTTCCTGATGCTGCTGGACGGCGACAAGTGGCTCAAGAGCGTATTTGGCAGTGGTTTCCTGCTCAACAATATCGTGGTGCTGGCCATTGTTTACGCTGCCACCGCACTGCCTTTTACCATCTATCTGCTGTCCGGCTATTTTGCTACCCTGGCACACGACTATGAGGAAGCCGCCTATATCGATGGTGCCGGCTATTTCCGCACCATGGTGCAGGTCATCTTCCCCATGGCAAAGCCTTCCATCATCACGGTGATCCTGTTCAACTTCCTGTCCTTCTGGAACGAGTACATCATCTCCATGACCCTGATGTCTTCCGCCACCGGCACCAAGACACTTCCGGTAGGTCTTTTGAATTTGATGCAGGCTCAGCAGGCCAAGGCCAATTACGGTCCTATGTATGCCGGTCTGGTGCTGGTCATGTTGCCGACCCTGATTTTGTACTGCTGCGTGCAGAAGAATTTGACCAAGGGCATGACCGTTGGTGGACTGAAAGGTTAAGGTGAATTATGGACTTTCTGAAAGATCACGACAAGCTGCGTGCTTTTCTTATCGGCCTGTTCTTTATTCTGGGCATTGTACTGACCATCGTTGGCTGGACAATGACCGGGAAGCTTCTTGGACTGGGTATCATGATCGTCGGTATCATCTTTATGCTGGCTGCACTGCTGGTATATAACTCCGTTTATAAAAAATAAACACCCAGGGAGGCCGGCCTGGCCTCCCTGAAAAACTAAATTCATTCTTCCAAATGGAGGTTTTTTCTATGAATGAAAAAAACTACGGTCGAGTGACCATCCCCACCGACCTGGATGTGGTACCTGAGACTTTGGAAATCATGAAAAAATGGGGTGCCGATGCCATTCGTGACTGCGACGGCACCGACTTTCCTGCTGAACTGCAAAATCAGGATGCCAAAATTTATTCCACCTACTATACCACAAGAAAAGATAATGTCTGGGCAAAAGCCAATCCGGATGAAGTGCAGCAATGCTATATCATGACCGGCTTCCACACCGCCACCGAGGACACTCTGAAAATCAATCTGATGCAGGGCATTTCCCCGGAACTGATGCAGGTCAACACCCGTGACGATATCAAGCGCTGGTGGGAAGTAATGGATCGCACCACCGGTATTCCCCTGTCCCCGGACTGCTGGACTTATGATGAAAGCTCCGGCTGTGTCGTCATTGCTCAGCCTGAAAGCTACCACGAATACACCGTAGCTTTCCTGGCCTACATTATCTGGGATCCGGTTCATATGTACAACGCCGTCACCAATGATTGGAAGGATTTCGAGCATCAGATCACCTTTGATGTTCGTCAGCCCAAAACCCACAAATTTACCATGGAGCGGTTGCGCAAGTTTGTCGCTGACCACCCTTATGTAAACGTCATCCGCTATACCACCTTTTTCCACCAGTTCACCCTGGTATTTGACGAGCTGAAGCGGGAAAAGTTCGTGGACTGGTATGGCTATTCCGCCTCTGTTTCCCCCTATATTCTGGATCAGTTTGAGAAGGAAGTGGGCTATAAATTCCGGCCGGAATTTATCGTTGACCAGGGCTATCACAACAACCAGTACCGCATTCCCTCTAAGGAATACAAGGATTTCCAGGCTTTCCAGCGCCGTGAAGTGGCAAAGCTGTGTAAGGAAATGGTAGATATCACCCATGAACTGGGGAAGGAAGCCATGATGTTCCTGGGCGATCACTGGATTGGCACAGAACCGTTCATGGACGAGTGGAAGACCATCGGCATTGATGCCGTCGTTGGCTCTGTGGGCAACGGTTCCACTTTGCGCCTGATCTCCGACATTCCCGGTGTCAAATACACCGAAGGCCGTTTCCTGCCCTACTTCTTCCCCGACACCTTCCACGAAGGCGGTGATCCCGTCAGAGAGGCCAAGGAAAACTGGGTCACTGCACGCCGTGCCATTCTGCGCAAGCCCATCGACCGTATCGGTTACGGTGGCTATTTGAAGCTGGCACTGCAATTCCCCGAATTTATCGACTATATCGAGTCTGTTTGCAACGAATTCCGGGAACTGTATGAAAATATTAAGGGTACCACCCCCTACTGTGTCAAGACCGTTGCCGTTTTGAACTGCTGGGGCAAAATGCGTTCCTGGGGCGCTCACATGGTACACCACGCCCTGTACCAGAAGCAAAACTACTCCTACGCCGGTATCATCGAAGCCCTGTCCGGTGCCCCCTTTGATGTTAAATTCATTTCCTTCGACGATATTCGCAACGATCCCAAGCTGCTGGAAACCATTGATGTTATCATCAATGTCGGTGACGGCGACACAGCCCACACCGGCGGTGCAGAATGGGAAGATCCGGTCATTTCCTCCGCTGTTCGGCAGTTTGTCCACCGGGGCGGCGGTTTCATTGGTGTTGGCGAACCCTCCGGCCACCAGTACCAAGGCCGCTATCTGCAATTGAGCAGCTTGCTGGGTGTCGAAAAAGAAACCGGCTTCACCATGAACTACGATAAATATAACTGGCAAGAGCATCCTGACCACTTCATCTTGAAGGATGTGGCCGGCGAAGTGGACTTTGGCGAGGGCAAAAAGAGCATCTACGCCAAGGAAGGCACCAATATTCTGGTACAGAAAGGAAAGGAAGTCCAGATGGCTACCAACGCCTATGGCGATGGCCGCAGCGTCTATATTTCCGGCCTGCCCTATTCCTTTGAAAACAGCCGTGTGCTGTATCGTGCAATTTTGTGGGCTGCACACAGCGAGCAGGAACTGCACAAGTGGTTCTCCACCAACTATAACGTGGAAGTCCACGCATTTGTTGCCAATGGAAAATACTGCGTGGTAAACAACACATATGATTCTCAGGACACCACTGTTTACACCGACTGCGGCAGCTTCCAGCTTCACCTGGATGCAAACGAGATCCGCTGGTATGAAATTTGATAGGAGAGGGAGCAATGGAAGAACTTCATCGAATTGTTTTAAGCCGTTTTCAGCTGGATAGCGATCCCGTTTCCTGCCAACGTCACGGATGTGGCCACATCAACGAGACTTATTTGGTCGTTACCGGCTCTGGCCGTCGCTACATTCTGCAAAAGCTCAGCAACCGTGCATTCCCCGACATTGCCGGTCTACAGGAAAACATTGCCGCTGTCACCGCTTATCTGCATCAGAAAATTGCAGACCCCAATGGTGCGCTGACACTTATTCCCACTATCGACGGCAAAACCTGGTATCATCACGAAGAAAACAGCGACTGGCGTGTTTATGATTTTATTGAGAACGCCATTTGCCTGCAAGCACCGGAAACACCTGAGGATTTCTACCAGTCTGCCATAGCATTTGGCACTTTCCAACAGCAGCTGACCGGTTTCCCCGCTGAAACCCTCCACGAAACCATTTCCAAATTCCACAACACGCCCAATCGCTATCGGCTGTTTAAAGAGGCGCTGGCGTCGGATGTGGAAGGACGTGCCGCAGGAGTTCAGCAGGAGATCGACTTTGCACTGGCTCACGAAGAAGTCGGTGGCAGTCTGGTTCGTCTGCTTGAGGCTGGCAAACTGCCTCTGCGTGTGACCCACAACGACACCAAGCTAAACAATGTCATGCTCCGGGCAGATACCCGTACACCCTTGTGTATTGTGGATCTGGATACCACCATGCCCGGTCTCAGTGCCTACGACTTTGGTGACTCCATCCGTTTTGGTGCAGCCACCGCCGCCGAGGATGAGAAAGATCTGAGCAAGATGACCATTGATTTGGAACAATATCGGATCTTCACCAGAGGATTCCTCACCGCCTGTCCCGGTTTGACAGAGGAAGAACGGAAAGCACTGCCTCTGGGTGCCCTTATTATGACCTTGGAGTGCGGTGTCCGTTTCCTGACCGACTATCTTGACGGAGATCACTATTTCGGCATCCACTATCCCACCCATAATCTGGATCGTTGCCGTACCCAGTTCAAACTGGTGGCAGAAATGGAGGCCAATTGGTCCGCCATGGAGCGGATCGTCGAGGAAGAAAGCCGCTAAAACCATATACCCATCCTCCCCCGGCGCTTTTGAAAAGCGCCGGGTTTTTTCGGCCATTTCCCGGCAAAACAGCGTCAATATGTTTTTGTGATTAAAATCACAGAAATTCGCTCCACCCTATTGAAGATGTGAACAAATTGTGATATAATTTTACTGAAATATTTTAATTTTTTATTTATTTCCTACAGAGATATGAACACCTCTGTCAGAATCATAACTGCAAAAACAACAGATTATCATATCAGAACGGAGTATAACTATGTCAATTAGCCTATTTTCCGCTGTTATAATACTGATTTTTTCACGTCCGCAATCCTTGAGATCCGTCGTGGCATCACCAATGGTTTTTTCCGATCTCTGGTGAATTTGGGAACACTGATCTTGAGCATCATCTCAGCCATTGTCTTCTCCACCCATTTGGCAGATGCTTTTATTACCGGTCTTTTCAAGCCTCTGATTTCTCTTGCTTTGCTGATCCTGAGCATTGTTGGCGCCGGAGCATCCATGAGCAACAGCATTCTTTCTAATGACTTACAGTTCCTTGTACAGCTTCTGAAAAACTACATCATGGGATTGGAATCCCCACTTTTCCAACTCCAGAACACACTGGCCGCCATGTTCAGCTCTTTTCTGTTTGTTCTCATCTTTTTCCTGATTCAAAATGCTGCAACCTATTCCCTGGACTATGACCCCGAAATGGATCAAGCTGCAAACGTTGCAATTGCTTTCCTTGACCAATACCGGGAGGGCGTCTGTACCCACTACGCTTCTGCTGCCACCCTGCTTTACCGCACTTTGGGTATCCCTGCCAGATATGTGGAAGGCTTTATGATCGAAACAAAAAAAGATGATTTTGTTCAGGTCAAAAGCCCCGGCCACGCATGGGTAGAAGTCTACTGCGATGGTGTCGGTTGGATCCGTGTAGAGGTAACCGGCGGCATGAAAGATGGCATTGGAGACAGCGAAGCAGACACTCCGGATTTGAAGCACACCATCGAAATCATGCTCTATCCCATACAGAAATACTATGATGGGCAGCCTGCTTTCTTCCAGGACGGTGACTATGAGATCATTGCGCCGGACGGTGTTGATGTAGATTTGGAACTCAATATCAGCATCACCAATGTTGATCGATATCGCCTGAAATATCTCAACATGTATACAGATACATTCGCCAGTTATCGTGTCTATCAGAATGGTGTGGATGTAACCGAACAATACAGTATCGTCTTTACCTCCGTGAACGGCACAGATGAAAATGAGATCGTCATTCAGGTCGATCCCAGAAAGATCCAATTGGCCACTGCCAGCCAGACCAAATATGACGATGGCACAGCCTTAACAAATTCCTCTGTAACCATCGTCAAGGGTTCTCTTGCCAACGGCCACCATTTGGAAACTACTGTGGAAGGATATATTGATGCCCCTGGTAGCACAGAAAACATAATTACCCATTTCCGGATTGTCGACGATGAAGGAAATGATTTCAGCTACTGTTATAATGTTAGCATCATTCTGGGAACTCTGACCATCATTCCTGCCCCTGAGGAATGAGCTGTATTCCACACAGCGACAACACAAAAAATGCCGCAGTCTCGGACTGCGGCATTTTGATCATTCTTTTTGAAATTGGCGGTAACTTTTGCGCCAAAGCGTCCTTGTGTGAAAGACCATCGATTTTCTCTCAAAAAATATTTTCATCTTTTCGTCAAGATGTACGAATTAATAGTAGACAAATTGCATTTTTTGCGCTAAAATAACCATTAGATGGAATTTATCTTCCGATGATCCCGTCGAACATAAGGAGGCTGCTATTTATGCTGGATGAATCTTACTACCGCAAAACAGATGAGATCATTTCCCGATATGTTCGGGATGCCAGATCATTGATCCCCATTATGCAGGACATACAGGCAGAATATCGCTACTTGCCCAAAGAGCTACTGAGCTATGTGGCCAAAGAAATTGGCATTACTGAGGCGAAAGCCTATTCCGTTGCCACTTTCTATGAGAATTTCTCCTTTGAAGCAAAGGGCAAATATGTCATCAAGGTCTGCGACGGCACCGCCTGTCACGTCCGCCACTCCACTCCTGTTTTAGAAACCCTCTGGAAAGAACTGGGATTGAGCAAGAAAAAACACACTACAGATGATATGATGTTTACTGTGGAAACTGTTTCCTGCCTGGGTGCCTGTGGTCTTGCTCCCACCATGATGGTCAACGAGCAGGTCTATCCCGCTATGACCCCGGAAAAGGTACTTGCCATCATTGAAGAATTGAGAGGTAGAAGCGTATGATCCGTACAAAAGACGAACTCTCTCAGGCAAAGCTGGCCGCCGAGCAGAAAATGAGCCGCTATGATTGCCGTATTCTGGTCTGTTCCGGTACCGGCTGTATTGCCACCGGCTCTCATAAAATCCATGAAATTTTTGAAACATTGGTCAAGGATACCCCTGGTGTGGATCTGGTATTCTCCCCTTGCGGCGGTCACGAGGATCACAAAACCGTGGGTGTAAAAAAAACCGGCTGTCAGGGTTTCTGTGAATTAGGCCCCTTGGTGCGCATCCAAAAAGGAGATCGTGTCATTCAGTATGTAAAAGTGCAGCCTGACGACTGCGCAGATATCTTTGAAAGTAGCGTTTTGGGTGACACCATTTTGGAGCGTTTGCTCTATCACAAAGGAGAACAAAGCTACGTCCAACCTGACGAAATTCCCTTTATCGCCAAGCAAACCCGTATCGTTTTGGAAAATTGCGGCAAATTTGACGCAGAATCCCTGGATGAATATCTGGCTTCCGGCGGTTTTGAAGCTCTGAAAAAGGCCATGTTCGACATGAGCCGGGATGATGTGATCAACGAAGTAGATGCCTCCGGCCTTCGGGGTCGTGGCGGCGGCGGTTTCCCCACCGGCAAGAAATGGAAACAGGTGGCTCGTCAGAAAGAGACCGAGCGATATGTGGTCTGCAATGGTGACGAGGGCGACCCTGGTGCCTTTATGGACGGTTCCGTCATGGAGGGCGATCCTTTTAAACTGATCGAAGGCATGATGATCGCCGGCTACGCCGTTAGCGCACAACATGGCTATATTTATGTCCGTGCTGAATACCCCATGTCCGTGGCACGGCTGAAAAACGCCATCAGCCAACTGGAAGAACGAGGTCTTTTGGGCGACAATATTATGGGCACCGATTTTTCCTTCCATATGCACATCAACAAAGGTGCAGGTGCTTTTGTCTGCGGCGAAGGCTCTGCCTTGACTGCTTCCATCGAAGGAAACCGTGGTATGCCTCGTACCAAACCCCCCAGAACCGTTGAAAAAGGTCTGTGGGAAAAGCCCACCGTTCTCAATAACGTTGAAACCTATGCCAACGTCCCGAAAATCATTTTACAGGGTGCCCAGTGGTTCCGCTCCATTGGTACCGAAGGCAGCCCCGGATGCAAGACCTTCTCTCTGACCGGTGCCATTGAAAACACCGGTTTGATCGAAGTACCCATGGGTTCGACCCTCCGGCAGATCATTTTTGACATTGGCGGTGGTCTGAAAAACGGTGCTGAATTTAAGGCCGTTCAGATCGGTGGTCCATCCGGCGGCTGTTTGACGGAAGCGCATCTGGATGTGCCGCTGGATTTTGACTCTGTCAAAAAATATAATGCCATCATCGGCTCTGGCGGTATGGTCGTTATGGGACAAGATACCTGTATGGTCGAAGTTGCCCGTTTCTTTATGAGTTTTACACAACGGGAATCCTGCGGCAAGTGTACCCCCTGTCGGGAAGGTACCAAGCGGATGTTGGAAATTCTGGAGCGAATTGTCAACGGTCAAGGCAAACTGGAGGATCTGGATACCCTGGAAGAATTGGCTACCATGATCCAAACCATGGCATTGTGTGGTCTCGGAAAGAGCGCCCCCTTGCCGGTCATCTCCACTTTGAAAACTTTCCGAAATGAGTATATCGAGCATATTGTCGATAAGAAATGTCGGGCAAAAACCTGCACCGCCCTGCGCCGCTATGTGATCAATCCTGAATTCTGTAAGGGCTGTTCCAAGTGTGCCCGGAACTGTCCTGTCAACGCCATTTCCGGTGTGGTAAAGAAGCCCTACACCATTGATACAGACAAATGTATCAAGTGCGGTGCCTGTAAGGATAACTGTGCATTTGGCGCTATTTATATTGAAGCATAAGGAGGGGAAACAATGGGAACGATTACGATCAATGGTAAAAAAGTAGAGTTTACCAACGAAAAAAACCTTCTGACCATCATCCGCAAGGCAGGCATTGACATTCCGACCCTGTGCTATCAGCCAGAGCTTTCCATTTTTGGTGCTTGCCGCCTGTGTACAGTAGAGGATGACAAAGGCCGCTGCTTCGCCTCCTGCTCGGAAGAACCCCGTGACGGTATGGTGATCTACACGCACACGGAAAAGCTGCGCAAACATCGGAAACTGATCGTGGAGCTGCTATTGGCCGCCCATTGTCGGGACTGTACCACCTGTGACAAACATGGTAAATGTACATTGCAAAAACTGGCCTATCAGCTGGGTGTGAATAATGTCCGCTTTGCCAATCACCGAGAGGTTCAGCCAGTCGATTTTTCCTCCCCCGCAATCGTCCGTGACCCCAATAAATGTATCCTGTGCGGCAACTGTGTCCGGGTCTGTAACGAGATTCAGGGCATTGGCGTTCTGGGATTTGCCCACCGGGGCACCGACGCCATGGTTACCCCTGCATTTGACAGAAAGCTATCTGCCACAAATTGCGTCAGCTGCGGTCAGTGCCGGGTCGTCTGTCCCACCGGTGCTTTGACCATCCATCATAATATGACAGAAGTATGGCAAGCCCTGGGAGACATGGACACACGTGTTGTTGCTCAAATCGCTCCAGCTGTTCGTGTCGCTGTTGGTGAGGCATTTGGCCTGCGCAAGGGGGAAAACGCCATGGGCAAAGTGGTGGCTGCCCTCCACCGCATGGGCTTTGACGAAGTATTTGACACCACTTTTACCGCCGACTTGACCATCATGGAGGAATCTGCTGAATTCCTGGAGCGTGTAACCACGGGTACGAATTTGCCTTTGCTGACCTCCTGCTGCCCTGCCTGGGTGAAATTTGTGGAGAATGAATATCCAGAGTTCAAAGCCAATATTTCCTCCTGTCGCAGCCCTCAGCAGATGTTCTCTGCAGTGTTGAAAGACTACTATCGAGACGAGCACAATGCCCAGGGCAAAAAGACCGTTGTGGTCTCCATCATGCCCTGCACCGCCAAAAAGATGGAAGCAGAGCGTCCGGACAGCTATACCAAGGGCGAAAAGGATACCGACATCGTGCTGACCACCCACGAGTTGATCCGCATGATTGATGCCCATGGTATCAATTTTGAAAGCATGCCCTCTGAAGCCTGCGATATGCCCTTTGGCATCGGTTCCGGAGGCGGTGTGATCTTCGGTGCCACCGGCGGCGTAACAGAAGCCGTGCTGCGGCGACTGGTCGATGGGCACGACACCGCCACGCTGAACGCCATTGCTGAATGTGGTGTTCGGGGAGACAAGGGCATTAAGGAAGTAACCATCCCCTACAATGGTATGGATGTACATATCTGTGTGGCATCCGGCTTGGCCAATGCCCGAAAGGTTCTGGAATCGGTCAAATCCGGTGAAAAACACTACCACTTTATTGAGATCATGGCCTGTCACGGTGGCTGTGTCATGGGTGGTGGTCAGCCCACAGACAACTCCACCAAGGTCGTGCGTGCAGAAGCTCGCACCAGAGGTCTGTATGCCGCTGACGGTGATATGGCCATTAAAAAATCCAACGAAAATCCTCTGCTGGATGTCTTCTATAATGGATTCTTCCGAGGAAAAGCCCACGAATTACTGCACAATCCCCAGGAATAAGGGTGTAATCGCAAAATCATCCCCGTTCTAAAGAACGGGGATGATTTTTGTTAAATTCTGGCAACGCCGGAGGCACGGGCAGCTTCTGCCACCGCCCTGGCAACTGCCGTTGCCACACGCTGATCAAACGCAGTGGGAATGATATAATCTGCGCTTAATTCTTCATCGGAAACAAGCTCTGCAATGGCCATTGCAGCCGCCATTTTCATTTCCTCGTTGATATCAGAAGCACGCACATCAAATGCGCCACGGAATACGCCGGGAAATGCCAGCACATTATTGATCTGGTTGGGATAGTCGCTTCGGCCTGTCGAAACTACCTTTGCTCCACCCGCTTTTGCATCTTCCGGGAAGATCTCCGGTGTCGGATTGGCACAGGCAAAGATAATGCTGTCCGGCGCCATGGTTTTCACCATTTCCGTGGTCAGCGTACCCGGTGCAGAAACGCCAATAAATACGTCTGCCCCCTTCACCACGTCAGAAAGCTTTCCCGTTTCTCTATTGGGATTGGTACACTGTGCCATTTCTTCTTTGATCCAGTTCAAATTCTCCCGTCCGGCGTAAATCGCCCCTGTGCGGTCCGTCATTATAATGTTACGAAATCCTGCACTTAACAGCAATCTCACGATCGAAACAGCCGCAGCACCGGCACCGGAGGTAACGATCTTAACATCTTCTTTTTTCTTGCCAACCACCTTCAGCCCATTGGTCAAACCTGCCAATGTAACAATGGCGGTTCCATGCTGATCGTCGTGAAAAACAGGAATATCACATTTCTGCTTCAGTTTTCGTTCGATTTCAAAACAGCGAGGAGCGGAAATATCCTCCAAATTGATGCCGCCAAAGGATCCGGAAATGAGGTAAACAGCATTGACAAATTCATCCACGTCCTTTGTTTTGACACACAGAGGGAACGCATCCACATCAGCAAAAGCCTTAAACAGTGCGCACTTTCCTTCCATAACTGGCATACCGGCTTCCGGTCCAATATCCCCCAGACCCAGCACCGCAGAACCGTCGGTAATGACAGCACAGAGGTTGTGGCGTCTGGTCAGCTCATAGGACTTATCCATGTCTTTCTGGATCTCCAGACAAGGCTGTGCTACACCGGGCGTATAAGCCAGAGAAAGATCCTCTTTCGTTTTACAGGGAACAGTACAGGTAACTTCAATTTTTCCGCCCCACTGCCTGTGCAGGCGCAGAGACTCTTGCGCATAATCCATATTTTTCCTCCTCACTTACTTCTCAAAGGGGAACTTGTAATTCAAGCCGCACTCGTCACGCAGCTGGATAAACTCTTGCTGGATGGTCTCTCCCACAGGTACACCTTTATCCTTGCGTTCCTGCCAGGCCAGATATTCCTTTTCACCAGCGGTATAGATTCGCTCCTGGCCGGGGGCCTTCTCCGAATTGCGCAGCGCACGGAGAATATCGCCGGATGTTTGACGAAATGTATGCAAGCCCATGAAAAACTCAGGATCAATGACAAAAAAGAAATGTCCCAGATGATACATGGCGTTATTGCCCTGGGCATCCTTTCCGGAAAGGGCCTTGGTATGAGGTCCACCAGCCAAAGCAGCGGACAGGATCTCCACAATCGTGGTAAAGCCATAGCCTTTATAGCCACCGGTCTCCTCTCCCATACCACCCAGAGGCAGCAGCGCACAATTTCCCTGCCGCATTTGCTTCAGTATTTCTCCAGAGTCGGTCATGGTGTCCCCCTCTTTGGTTACCACCAGGCCAGCCGGAGTGGGCTTACCGCTGCGCTCATAGAACTCGATCTTGCCATTTTGGATGGTAGAGGTAGCACAGTCAAAATTAAAGGGAAAATCCTCATCCGTGGGCATGGTAAAGGTCAGAGGGTTGGTGCCCATCATTGGTTCGACGCCAAAGGTAGGTGCCACCGAAGGGCGGGCGTTTGTGCCCGTGATACCGATCAGTCCCGCCTTTTCTGCCATACCCGACCAATATCCGGCAATGCCATAGTGGGTGGAATTAAAAATCGTTCCGCCTGCCATACCATAGGTTTTTGCCTTTTGGATGAGCAACTCCATCATTTTGTGGGAAGCCACCATGCCAATACCGTTATGGGCATCCATCACAATGGTGGTTGGGGTCTCCTTCACGATTTCACAGTTGGTTACTGGCAGGAGCGTGCCATTTTTGATCCGATCCAAATAAATGGGCTTAAATCGATTGCAGCCATGGCTTTCAATGCCACGGCGATCTGATTCCAGCAACACTTCGGTGCAAATCTGCGCATCAGGCTCCGGCACGCCATAGGCTTTGAACACGTCAACCATAAAATCGTGGATCAGTGTCCAGGATACATAAGGTCTTGTTTCTGTCATCTGTATTCCCTCCCCCAAAGTTTGGAAAATATTCTGGCAATATTTTATCATATTCTTCGCCATTACGCAAGGGCAAAAGGGTCACTGAGCGAGCTGCCTTCAGCGAGCAAGAAGGACGTTCCTGCCGCCTTTCTGCGGCATTATCCGGCCTATAAAAGCAAGCATTTGAATGTGTCGGAATTGGCAAGGGTCTGCGACCTGAGCCGAACAACGGTTTATAAGTATATTTCTCTCTTGGAGCGATAAAAATACAGGGTGCCAGTGTGGCACCCTGTTTCTGTCATAGATAAATTACGAACCCATTGCTGAAAAACGCATCAATTCTCTATCAAAAATCGCCTAATTGACTTACTGTTGTTTCTTATCTCTGTAGACTTTTCCTATTTGTTGTATTCGATATCTTTCATCAGGATAACGGCAACTAATATATCCCGCCTTTTCTGCTTCTAAAATTATTTCTGCCTTAACCTTAGAATAAAGGAAATCTCTTGTTACCGGATCATTATTATTGAAATATTGACGAAGCATCAATTGAACATTATTAATTTTTTTCCCATTAATAGTTGGCATAATTACAACCCCAACAACTGTTTTTTCTTTGCGTCAAACTCTTCTTGAGTAATAACGCCGCTGTCCAGTAGATCTTTGTACTTTTTCATTTCGTCGGCAATTTCAAGCTCCGGAGTGCTCCTAATTTTATCTGCATGACTTGTGTTAGCTGTTATGATGCCATTAAGTTTATCCTGTAGCAAAATAGGCGGAATAATCGGCACAAAAATAGCAAGAATCAGACAAAGGGTAGACATATCGGAGGATATGCCTTTCTTATTTGCTATTTTATCAACACGCTGTGCAGTTTTGTATGTCCAATAAACAGAATAGAACGGAACAAAAAGGCATAAAAGCAGCTTATTTTTGGGATCGCGATATTCCTCGCCTTTTACAACATTTGTATGCTTGGTCGTCTTATAAATCCACATATACATCCAAACGCCACAGGTAAACAGCAACAACAAAACATGTTTCATCATATCACAGTATATTTCTTCTGCATCGCTGTCCGTTGGTTTCTGTTGCCTCACAGGCTTTTTTATATTAAATTCCATATCGCCTTCAAGATTACATTGCCATCGCACTGCCCCCAACAACGCCAACGGGCTTATCAGCAGTTGTAACAGAGAGTATCTTGTCACAGTGGATATATAGGGTTTCAAATCGCTTAGGTCGGAAACATGTGACCATGCCGTTCCTAGGCATATCACACAATTCACAAACATAATCAGTGCAGGAACAAACCAGAATTTCTTTCCCACGTCTTCTTTTTTTCTAAAAAGTTGGCATATAGTCGCTGCACTTCCAAATGCCACAAAATCCAGCACGGAATGAGGGCTTATAGTTGTCACACTAGCCAATGCCAGTAATCCAAAACCAATCACAGGAATGATGCTTTTTTTCATGGTTTGTGCAGAGAAGATTAGAGAGGCTGCAACAGCAATATATCCGATGATCATTAGTAAGCTATAGACGTAAATCCTACTTGCACATACATCAAAAGTGATAATTGCAAATAATGTTGCCACAATATACGGGAATGCTTTTTCCACTTTCTTCATTTTTCTTTTACCTCCATAAAAATAAAAAGTGCGTCAACCGAAGTTGACGCACTCAAAAACGCAACCCCGATTGTCGCCAAACAAAAAACAACGAACGGGGAGAACTCTCCACGATAGCCGTATGGAGTTGCGTTTTTAGCAAAACACAACGGCTATCAAAATAGGTATGGTTAGAAAACCCCCTATTACAAAAATAGCGAGTTTCTCCACAGAGCGTTATTGTTTTTTGTTTGGCACGATTATATTATCACATTCTTTTTCTTTTTTCAATCCTAAAATACGCAAAATCCACCCTTTTCTATGAAAGATAATCTTAG
>CAZHPO010000027.1:0-15044 GCA_964534615.1 uncultured Oscillospiraceae bacterium | reverse complement strand
TCGCTACTATAAATCATGGCAAATTTCCTTTCTTTCAAAAGGCGTTTTACGCCTTCGGATTTACTACTTCTGAAAAACAAACGTTTTTCACGAATATATTATACAAGAACAAGGTGAAAAAGTCAATTACTGAGGCTATTTTTTTAGCTATTTTTACTATGTTTTCTTTTTTCAATGATTTTTCAATATTTTATGCTATAATACAAAATACAAGGAGGTGGCAAAGGTGCGACTTTTGCTTGTTGAAGACGAAAAAAGAATGGCGCAGGCACTTTGTGAGATTCTACGACAGGAAAAATATCAGGTAGATCATGTTGCCGATGGACTGGAGGGTTTGGCGGCCATTGAAAGTGAAATATATGATATTATCATTCTGGATGTCATGTTGCCCGGAATGAATGGATTTGAAATTGCAAAAAAAGTCCGGCAAAGAGGAAACCGAACACCAGTTTTGATGTTAACGGCCAAAGCAGAATTGGATGACAAAGTGGAGGGCTTGGACAGTGGAGCAGATGATTACCTGACAAAACCCTTTATGACCAGGGAACTGCTGGCCCGGCTGCGTGCCTTGACCCGACGAAGCCTGAATACTACCGACAGTATATTGCGCTATGCGGATTTATCTCTGGATATCAATACCTTGACCTTGACCTGTGATACCAGTGGACAAAGTGTTCGACTCAGCGAAAAAGAATACCGTCTTTTGGAATATTTGATGGTCAATAATGGTCAAATATTGACCAGAGAGCAATTGGCAGTGAAAATTTGGGGCTATGACAGCGAAGCGGAGTATAACAATGTGGAAGTTTATCTGTCTTTCACTCGAAAAAAACTGGCATTTGTTGGCTCCGGGACAGAAATCAAAGCGGTTCGAGGGGTAGGTTACGAATTGAGGTGTGACCGTGTTTAAAAAATCCAGACGAAAGATCGTCCTGGCGATCATGTCCGTGTTGACGGCCCTGCTTTTGGGCACAATGGCGGTGATCTATCTGACCAGCTATTTTGAGATGAGATATGACAACTACCAGATGCTTCAGCGACATGCCCAAACCTATGTTCTGCGCATAGAGGGCGGTGGCCAGTTTCAACCGATAGACCTCGGAAAAAATCCATTTGACGACCGGCCATCCTTCCAATTGGCCACATTTTATTCCGTGGCAATATCGGAGGAGGGCTATATTTTGGCTACCGATACCGGAAATACCCAGCTATATCAGGAAGCTTATCTGGTCAATCGGGCGAGGAAGGTCATCGACAGTGGAAAAGTCCGTGGTGTCGAGGGAAATCTTCTGTATCTGGTGGCGCAAAAACAGGGGTATCAGCTTGTGGTGTTTATGGATAATACCATTGTGCAGGAAAGAATGTCGTCACTGCTCCGCAATACCCTGATTTTTGGCAGCGTGACCATAGTTGCCGTGTTCTTTTTGGCGATATATCTTGCACGAAAAATCGTGAAACCGCTGGAGGAAAGTTATCGCAAGCAAAAGCAGTTTATTTCGGATGCAGGCCATGAATTGAAGACACCTGTATCGGTGGTTAGTGCCAATGCGGAGCTTTTAGGCCGTGAACTGGGAGAAAATCAGTGGCTATCCAACATTCAGTATGAAAATGAACGGATGGGTAGCTTGGTCAAACAACTGCTGGATCTGGCGAAGACGGAAGACGTTGGACTGCAAATGCAGTATTTGAATTTTAGCCGTCTGGTATCAGGAGAGATCCTTCCGTTTGAATCGTTGGCTTTTGAACGGGGGCTGGAATTGAAAACAGAGATCATGTCGGATCTTTTCATCAATGGAGATGCAGGAAAACTCAAGCAGTTGGTATCCATTCTGATCGACAATGCCATTGACCACAGCCAGGGTAGTAGGGATATTCAGGTGAGACTGTGTGGTGAGCATAATCAGGTGAAACTATCGGTCATCAATCAGGGACCACAGATTTCCAAAGAGGCGATCGATCAGATGTTTGAGCGCTTTTACCGGGCGGACGAGGCCAGAAGGGACAATGGACATTTTGGCCTTGGACTGGCCATAGCCAAAGCCATCGTAGAGGCACATAAAGGTAAAATCTCTGTGGATTGCTATGATGGTAACGTGGAATTTATAGTTGTTATGCCCCAATTAAGATAAGTAAAAATCCACCGGCAAAAGCCGGTGGACAGAGGGTCAGGATTGTACCAGTTTTACAAAAGCGGATTTGTTTTCTGCTTTGAAATAAGCGGATCCGGCAACCAGAACATCAGCGCCATTTTGCTTGCACACCGATTGCGTATTGGTGTCTACGCCTCCGTCTACTTCCAGCAGGCAGGAGGGGTTGACTTCATTCAGCCAACTACGCAGTTGATGTAGTTTGGGCATCATATCGGCCATGAATTTTTGACCACCGAAGCCGGGTTCCACAGTCATGACCAAAATCATATCACATTTTTCCAAATAGGGGACAGCGACTTCAGCGGGGGTTTTAGGCTTCAGGACAATGCCGGCTTTGCAGCCCAGTCCATGGATCCTGTCCAATGCCTCCAGAGTGTTTTGGGGCTGATCTGCTTCTACGTGGATGGTGATAATGTCAGCACCGGCTTTTGCAAAGTCTTCTACGTAACGGATGGGACGATCGATCATCAAATGGACATCCAGAGGCAAATCTGTGACTTTCCTCAGCGCCTGAACTACCGGGATGCCAATGGTGATATTGGGGACGAAGATGCCATCCATCACGTCCACATGAACCCAGTCCCCGCCATTTTCAGCGATGGCACGGATGTCCCGTTCCAGATTAGCAAAATCAGCGGATAAAATCGAAGGTGCAATTTTTGCCATAATGCGTGTCTCCTTATTTTTATTCTTTTAATAAAATAACATATTTTCATCCAAAATGCAATTCATCCTGAAATATTTACGCATATTATCTTCCTGGCAGCGCAAACTACTCCTGCAATACTTTTAAAGGAGGAAATGTATATGAACTGCCATGCAAACAAGTGCATTGAATGCACAGTACAGCAGTGTGCTTATCACTGTGATGATGCCAATTTCTGTTCCCTGGATCGCATTTTGGTGGGCACCCATGAGGCCAATCCCACGGTTGACCAGTGTACTGATTGCAAGTCCTTCCGCAAGAAGTAAGAAAACGGCGGCGGCAATCGCCGCCGCTTTGCTTTTTTCGAATTTTTTTGTTGGGAAACCGGCGAATTTATAAAGTGTTTTGCGGCAATTTACAAATTGTTCATAATTATCACATACCATTATTCTATCAGTTTACAGGAGGCTCGAAGATGGATACTTACGAAAATGATGCAATCAATACAGAATCTGCCCCTGAGCAGCTTCAGACCGAGGAAACATCAGAAGGATTTTACCATGGAAATGGAGCAGGCATTACAGAATCGACTTTTGTGATCGAGGAGCAGCAAGAGCCTCCACAGCCGGAGGCAAAATCTGCGTCCCCTGCGCCAAAACCTCAGATCGGAAAAAAGATCGCAAAGTGCTTGATCGCCGGTGTAGCTGCGTTGGCACTGGTGGTATCCGGCTGCGGAATCAGCGTAGGCATTATGAATCGATACTGGAAAAACCAGAATGCGCTTTTGGTTCAGAATTTCGAGGAACGGCTTTCTTTGCTTCAGCAAAAGCTGGACAGCTATACGAACGGCGATCATTCCGTGATCGTACCTGCAGTCGAGGGATTGACTCCCAGTCAGATCTATCAGCAAAATATCAAATCTGTGGTTGCCATCAACTGTACGAACTCTGCTGGCTCCGGATTTGTTCTGACAGCGGATGGATATATCGTGACCAATCATCATGTGATCAATGGTGCAACTTCTATCAGTGTTGCTTTTGTTGACGGCACAAAGATGGAGGCACAGCTCATCGGATCCGATGCGACCAACGACATTGCTCTTCTTAAAGTCGAAGCAGATGACTTGCAACCTGTGCAGCTGGGCAGCAGCGATGATTTGAAGGTAGGAGAGCAGGTGGTTGCCATCGGCAACGCCCTGGGGGAGCTGGGATTCAGTTTATCTGCCGGTTATGTCAGCGGTATGGATCGGGAAGTAACGACAGAGGGTACGGTCATTAACATGATCCAGACCGACGTGGCCATCAACTCTGGCAACTCTGGTGGCCCTTTGTTTAATGCGAAGGGAGAAGTGGTAGGCATTACCTCCGCCAAATACTCCGGTACCACATCTTCCGGTGCATCGATCGAGGGCATCAGCTTTGCCATCCCCATGGACGATGTCAGCGGTATGCTGGAGGATCTTCGGCAGTTTGGCTATATTAAGAGTGCTTATATGGGCATCATGGCGCAGGAAGTACCTTGGGATTCTTCCTATGCAGAGGCCTACGGCATTCCCATGGGTGTCTATGTCAAGAGTGTGGTATCCGGTGGTTGTGCAGCAACAGCCGGAATCTGCAACAGGGATATCATTACGAATGTAGGCGGCTATGAAATTGAAAATATGAGTGATTTGACCCGTGCCCTGCGTGCCTTTGAAGCAGGGGATAAGGCAACCATTGAACTGTGGCGTGCAGGTCAGATCATCTACGTGGAAATCGTATTTGACGAAAAACCCCAGCTATGATCCAAAGAGCTTTCCGTTAGCGGAAAGCTCTTTTTATTTTTTAATATGTGGCTTTTATACTAGAAATGAGCATTTTTTGCTCATTGATTTGGAATTACTGCGAATTGACGAAATTTTTGAAAAAAGATATAATGTATTATAATTGCGTAATTTATGCTTTTGGAGGGTATTCGTGGTTCAAACTTGGAAAATTAAAATACCTGCCCTGTCTGGCGAGGAGCAGCGGCTGGTATATCTTTATTTGCCGGAGGATTGGAAAACTTCCGATCGTCGCTATCCTGTAATGTACATGTTTGACGGTCACAACGTCTTTTTTGACACCCATGCTACATATGGTAAATCCTGGGGCATGGGCGACTATCTGGATGAAAATCATAAACAGCTGATCATTGTGGCTGTGGAATGTACCCATAACGGTAACCAGCGACTTTCTGAATATTCTCCTCTGGATTTTGAAGTGCCGGAAATCGGTCATATTCATGGCCGTGGCAAGGAATATATGGACTGGCTTGTGGGCACGCTGAAGCCCTATATCGATGAAAACTTTCCGACCTTGCCTGGTCGGGAGCATACCAGCATTGCCGGTTCATCCATGGGCGGTTTGATGAGTCTGTTTGCTGTATGCGAATACAATCATGTTTTCCAGAAAGCGGCCTGTATTTCGCCCAGTTTTTGGATTGCAAAGGATCGTGTGCTGGATATCGTGGCCAACTCTGCCATTTCTACGGATTCCAGCATTTATATCGACTATGGCAGCTTGGAGTTGCCGAATCACTCCAACAGCTCCGAGGCACTGTTCTCCGTTGCTCGATTGTTGTTGACCCGGCGGGTGAATGTTGTACTGAAAATTATTCCCGGCGGCATGCATAATGAAAGCTCCTGGCAGAAGCAGATTCCTGCTTTTATGGAGTATTTGGGACTTTGATAAAAATGATCCACCGGATTGAATCCGGTGGATCATTTTTATAGCACCTTTGAAAGAAATTCCTGCAACCTGGGATGGTCAGGATGATCAAAAATGTCAGCAGGAGACCCTTGCTCCAGCAGCTTTCCGTCTGCCATGAACAGCACGCAATTTCCGACTTCTTTTGCAAAACCCATTTCGTGGGTAACAACAACCATGGTCATGCCTGTAGCCGCAAGTTCTTTCATTACTTCCAGAACTTCACCGACCATCTCTGGATCCAGGGCGGAGGTTGGCTCGTCAAAGAGCATAACTTCCGGTTCCATCATTAATGCTCGCACGATTGCCACACGCTGCTTTTGTCCACCGGAGAGCTGAATGGGGTAGGCGTTTGCCCGATCTTCCAGACCGACCCGACGTAAAAGAGTCATGGCTTTTTCAATGGCAGTTTTCTTGTCCATGTGTTTAACTTTTATGGGAGCAAGAATCATATTTTCCAAAATAGTCTTATGGGGGAATAGATTAAAATGCTGAAAAACCATGCCCATTTTCTGGCGATGGGCATCAATGTCCAATTGTACCATTTTTCCGTTCTCGTTGAGAACTTTTTTCTTGGTAATGTCTACGCCATCAAAAATGATGCTTCCGCCACTGGGATACTCGGTTAAATTAAGACTACGAAGAAAGGTGGATTTACCTGAGCCGGAGGGCCCGATGACGACCATCACCTCTCCCTTGTAAATATCCACGGATACGTCGTCCAGCGCTTTAATCATACCATGGTCAAATTGTTTTTGCAGGTGTTGCACAGAAATCAAGCAATCAGCGTTTGTTGCCACGGCTCATTCTCCTTTCAAAATATGCAATAATTTTGCTGGTGGGGAAGCACAGACAGAAATAAACAGCGGTAGCGATCAACAAAGGCTCCATAATGATATAGGCTGCGCCACGTACAGCATCCACCGCAAACATCAGATCCTGTACACCGATGACATAGGTTATGGCAGACTCTTTGATAATGACCACGAACTCATTGGCAATGGCAGGCAGGATATTGCGCAATGCTTGAGGCAGGATGATATAGAGCATCGTTTTTCCCTGGGACATTCCCAGAGAACGAGAAGCCTCGGCCTGTCCACCGTCAATAGACTGAATACCGGAGCGGATGATCTCACACAGATATGCACCGGAATTCATTCCCAGGGCGACAACACCCGGAAAGAACCGCTGAAATTTAATGAAGCCCAATAAGCTGATATTGGGAAGTTTTATGAGAGAAAACAGACCATAGTAGACAATCATGATCTGCACGATCACCGGTGTAGATCGGATGATCTCCACATAACAGGAAGCAAAAAAAGACAGAGGATTGAATTTGCTGAGTTTTAATAGGATGCCGCCATTACGCAGCTTGCCATTTTTGTCTACACCTAAAAAGCGAAAAGGCTTTATATCGCTCATTCGAGCCATTGCAAGGCTGATTCCCAAGACAAAACCAATGATGACCGTAAATAATGCCAGCATTACCGTGACGATCAGACCTTGTTTGAATAGATCAATATAATGAAAGGCTTTTTCGAACCCGGCGACAGAAATAAGATTGCCCATATTCTTCTCCTTTAACGCAGATCATTCCTCCCCGGAAAAACCGGGGAGGAATAAATTTATTCATTTGGAACGATGCCTTCGCCCTCTACATAAATGAATACTTCTCCGGTAGCCTGCTCCAAAGCAGTCAGCAGATACTGGGTAAATGTGCCGTCATCGACACACTGATGCAGGGCTTCGTTCACATATTTCATCAGATCGGTATTGCCCTTTGCCACACCGATCACATTGCCTTCGGCATTGTAAGGGGCTTCGCAGACGATTTGAAGCTCAGGGTAGTTGGCTTGATAGGCAAGTGCGACATCCCATTCCACGTAGGCTGCATCGAGACTGCCGTTGACCAACTCTGCAATGATATCGGTGACTTTTGCCAGACTGATGATGTCAGCATCCTTGCTGAATGTTTGAGCAAGCTCCATTTGGATACTGCCGGTTTGGGCACCGATGGAAAGATCGGCTTGATTAGAGGCAGCCAAGTCAGGAATTTTGGAGGCCATTGCCTTGGTCGTGATCAGTGCGTGCTTGCCTTCATAGTAGATGTCGGTAAAGTCCATTGCAATTTGCCGTTCCGGATCTGGGGAAAGACCAGCAATGGCAAGATCAGCGCAGTTGGTAGACATTTCGCCAATAATGCCCTTAAAATCCATGGGAATTACTTCCAGCGTCAAACCGAGATAATCAGCAATATACTGTGCCAGAGCCATATCAAAGCCAGCAAGCTGATGATCACCGTTTTCGTCCAGCGTATAAAATTCATAAGGGGCATAGTCCGGAGAGGTAACCACTGTCAGGTATCCTTCCTTTACTGTTTTTAAGTGATATGGATTGGCACCCGGACCTTCATCTTCAATCACAGCACAGCCCACAACAGAAAAAGCGAGGAATATGGACATAGCCAGTGCAAATATTTTCTTCATTATGGAGGTTCTCCTTTGAAATCAAGTTTATGTGACAATATTCTAACATGAATATTATACAATATCAAGTGAATAAATATTACGATATTGGGCTGATTATGCGGCGCAGCTGTATGTATATTTCACAAAAATATAAAAATATGCAGTCCACAAGTGAATGGAATGAATAATAAAAACGGAAATATACATACAATATACGGAAAAGGTAGTTCGTGTTGACTTTGGACGAGTATTCGATTATAATGTTGAAGAAATTGTGAACAGAGAGGTTGTGACGATTTGAAGAATACTTTCAAAACCGTCGATTATGATGTAGCCATGGCGAAGGCTCGCCCTAAGAGAAAAAAGCCAATTCGCCCCAATATTTTTTGGCGAAGCCTGATTCGGGTAGCTTCCGTGTTCAGCCTGGCAGGTAGCGGTTTTACATATACATCTGAGGGGATGGAGAAAATTGGGAAAAAAGAACCTTGCCTGATTTTGATGAACCACTCCTGCTTTTTGGATATGCCCATTGCATACAAACTGCTGTATCCATGGCCTTTTAATATTGTGACCACATCCGATTCCTTTATTGGTATGGGTGGTGTAATGGGGTGGTTGATGCATACCATTGGCTGCATCCCGACACAAAAATTTGTTACGGATATTTCTCTTATCAAGGACATGACATTTGCACTGAAGGAGAAGAAAAACAGTATTCTCATGTACCCGGAGGCCAGCTATTCTTTTGACGGTCGGGCCACGCAGCTGCCCCGAAAGATGGGCGTTTTGTTGAAAAGGCTGGATGTTCCGGTGGTGATGATCGAAACCAAGGGCGCATTCAGCCGAAACCCCTTGTATAATCAGCTGCAAGTGCGCAAGGGTGTGAAAGTTAGTGCCCATATCCGCTGTCTGTATACCCAGGAGGAAGTGCGTAATCTTTCCGTGCAGGAACTGTCCGACGGTCTGGACGAGGCGTTCTCTTTTGATCACTGGCAGTGGCAGAAGGAAAATAGCGTTGAGATCCACGATGACTTCAGAGCCGACGGCCTAAGCCGCATTCTTTGGAAATGCCCCCATTGCCAGACAGAAGGGGAAATGGAAGGCAAGGGCGAGCATTTGACCTGCAACCATTGTGGTAAAAAATATTATCTGACGCCTTTGGGCGAGCTGGAAGCGGTGAATGGTGAGAGCGCATTTACATCGGTCCCACAATGGAACGACTGGCAAAGAGAGGTTGTCCGCCAGCAGATCCTGGAGGGCAGCTACAAGCTGGATGTGGATGTGGATATTTCCCTGATGGTGGATTATAAAGCGGTCTACAATGTGGGCAGCGGTCATTTGAGCCACGATTTGAATGGTTTCCACTTGACTGGTTGCGATGGAAAACTGGACTATACGCAGCCGCCCCAGCACTGCTATGGCCTGTATGCCGACTACTACTGGTATGAGGTGGGGGATGTGATCTGCATCGGCAACAACGATGTGCTCTACTATTGCTTCCCCAAATCCGGCGATGTGGTTGCCAAGACCCGCATGGCAGTGGAAGAAATGTATAAGCTCTATAAATCCCGA
The DNA here is from genome assembly GCA_964534615.1 of uncultured Oscillospiraceae bacterium. GTDB lineage: Bacteria > Bacillota > Clostridia > Oscillospirales > Oscillospiraceae > Faecousia. The sequence goes on along the minus strand of CAZHPO010000027.1, from coordinate 5,482 downwards.
CAGCTGAAAATACCTGAAACAGTGTAAAAAAACGAGTCTAAATTTATTGAGCAGGAGTGAATGATAAAATGACTCATAAAATGAACCTTTGGAATGACTCATTTTTCGCAATAAAAATTAAAACAAAAACAATTGAAATGAGATTGTGCGATGAAAAGCGTTCAGTGATTTCGATTGGTGATGTTATTCAATTTACGAATACAAAGACCAGCGAAATAATGGAATGCATTGTTATCAATTTGTATAGATATAAGGATTTTTACGAATTATATAAACATCACGATAAGATTTCAATTGGGTATGGTGAAGATGAAGTAGCAGATCCTGATGATATGCTCGCTTATTATAGTGCTGAAGACATTGAAAAATATGGTGTCCTCGGTATTGAAATTACTGTTAAATAGGTGAATAACACAAAATCCGACCTATGGTTATTATCATAGGTCGGATTTAATGTTTTATGAACACTAGCCAAAAGTTGGTGGATGTTTTTACGAATTTTGCATTTTATTTAACAGCTTCTCCGCTTCCGGAATATAGCAGGGGAGAAACAAGGGGATAAGTAAGCTCGCTGGGCAGTGTTTCGAATGCTTTGACCTCTTTCATTTCGCTCTCCGGCATGTTGCCAAGAGAATGGACTACGGCCCAAAAGACCATGCCGTTGGAACAGCACTGGGAATTAAATCCCCTTATTTATGCCCCAGCTTGTGCTTGGTGCCGTCGGGCTCGACGATATAGGTGTTATTCAGCTGACCAATCAGATTGGATTTCAGATTGTCGATATAAATGCGGCGCAGCTTGTCCCGTTCGGCCAGCTCATCAGCGGTCAATCCTTCGGGCGTTTTGGCCTTGGCTGCCAGCTCGTTGATTCTCTTGATTACTTCATCAATACTCATATTTTACCTCACACATATCGGTGGATGACCACCCAGATACGGCCTTTTTTCGTCTGACCGCTGACGGAATGTACTTTGATTTTGCCCAGACCCCGGACGGAAATTTTCATACCCTCATCGATCTGCTTATCCGGCTTTTCACAAGGCAGACCGTCGATGGTGGCTTTTCCGGCGGAAATATACTGGCTTGCCAGACTTCTTCCAATGCGAAAGCCGGTGGAAATAACACTGTCTAGCCGCAGGGAAGCCAGGGTGTCCTTGATTTCTGTAAATTCGGGTGTAATGGTTTGCACCTGTGACAGAGGGAACTTGTCAATATGCAATTTTGAACGGCCTGCTGACAGAAAATTTTGACGGATATAGTCTGCAATTTGGGCGGTTACGAAGAAATCACAATTGCCTTTGGAAACCAGAATGTCACCCAGTACATCCCGTTCCACACCGCAACCCATAAGTCCACCCAGAAAATCTCGATGGGAAGGGCTATCGCCATCGTAAAAGGTGGCACGGAGACAAACCACTGGACTGTCGTTCTCGTATAAACTGCTTTCTTCCAGATAGTCCGGCAAATAGCAGAGCATTTTTCGCTCAGCGTCGGGGTAGCCGCCAAAATAGAATAAACCCGGCTCATTTCCAAAAAGGTAGCGTGCCATCTCCTGCTCTCTGGGGGAGAGAAAGGGGGTGGATGCAGGGATGTTTCGCCGTATTCCGGCGCTGATTTTGTCCCAAAGCTGGGCAAGCAGCAGCCGATCGTCGGCTGTTATTGCGATTTTGTCAATATTGGCTCGATCCGTGGTCTATCACCTCACTAGAAATGAATTATAACACAGAAACAGGGAATTGAAAAGAAGTTTTTCTTGTTTCTTCAGCAATTCTCTTGTATAATGGGGGAAAAGGAGTTGATTTCATGGTCATCGGAATTATTGGTGGCGGCGCCTCCGGCATGGCAGCTGCTTTGGCGGCGGCAGAACAGGAAAATGTTCAAGTGATTCTTTTCGAACGCCACGATCGATTGGGCAGAAAACTGATGGCGACAGGCAACGGTCGGTGTAATTTGACCAATCTGGATGCCTGTTCCGATTTTTATTATGGCAATGATTTGAATTTTACTCAGTCGGCGTTGGAGCGGTTTTCTGTGGAGAATACGCTGCAATGGTTTCGCAGGTTGGGCCTGATCACGGTGGCAGAGGACTCCGGACGGGTGTATCCCTATTCCAATCAGGCAAATTCCGTGGTAGATGTGTTGCGTTTTGCACTGCAAAAGCCTAATATCCAGATTTTGACCGGATTTGAAGTTACGAAATTGAAGCGAACCGATTCGGGATTTGTGGTAGAAAGCGGCAGTGAAACAGTCTATTGTGATAAAGTGATCGTGGCTGCCGGTGGCCTCGCCGGTACAAAACTGGGTGGCTCCATGTTTGGCTACAAGTTGTTGCAAAAAATGGGACACCGTTGTACCAAATTGCGCCCCACACTGGTGCAGCTGCGTTCCGACTGGAAAGGCTGTGCCTCTTTAAAGGGGATTCGAGCCAATTGCTGGGCACAAATCACCTGCGATGGTATTTTGCACAATGCCGGCAAAGGAGAAATTCAATTTACGGAATATGGTCTTTCCGGGCCTTTGATTTTTGAAATTTCCAGAGATGTTTGTCAAAAGCCGGGACAGTGGATCTGTCAGATCGATTTTCTCCCAGATATGGAAGCGGAGGAACTGTTTGCACTGGTACAGCAACGAAAAAAATGGCAGTTGTCTGCCGATGAATTACTGACAGGCATCCTGCACAATCGTTTAGGACGAATGATCATCAAAAATGTGGGGATTACGTCCAATTGCCCCATTCGAGTGCTGGATGAGGAAGAACTGAGGGAAGTGTGCCGTCAGGTGAAAGAGTTCCAGATCCATTTAACAGAGCCCATGGGGATGGATTGCGCCCAAGTTACCGCAGGCGGTATTGTTACCGAGGAATTTGATCCCAGAACGATGGAAAGCAATATTGTTCCCGGACTATATGCCTGTGGCGAGGTGCTGGATGTAGATGGAGACTGCGGCGGATTTAACCTGCAATGGGCGTGGAGCTCCGGACGATTGGCAGGGCTGTCCGCCGGAAAGGAAAGTGTATGATCAGAATTAGAGAGATTGCCCTGCCGCCGGAGCATAATCCGGCGCAGTTGGGCTTTGAAGCGGCTAGACTCTTAAAGGTTGCCAGTTCGAAAGTGCGGCAAATCAAAATTGTTCGCCGCAGCATCGATGCCCGAAAAAAGCCGGATGTGAAGGTGGTTTACACCATTGATGTGGCTGTAGATGGCAACGAGAATAAGATCCTGAAACAATCTGGCTGTAAGCGGGCTGCTATTGCGCCGATATCCTATTACAAAATGCCAAAGGCCGGAGACAACCCCCAAAATCGCCCGGTGGTAGTTGGATTTGGGCCTGCGGGAATGTTTGCAGCACTGGTTTTGGCAAAGGCCGGATTACGACCTCTGGTTTTGGAACGTGGAGAAGATGCTCGGAGCCGCCATGAAAAAGTAGAGAAATTCTTTGCTACCGGTGAACTGGATCCTCGGAGCAATGTGCAGTTCGGTGAGGGCGGTGCCGGTACTTTTTCGGATGGAAAGTTGAATACCGGGGTTAATAACCCCAGAAATGGCTGGATTTTGGAGCGATTTGTGGAATTTGGAGCAGCAGAAGAAATCCTGTTCGACGCCAAACCCCATGTAGGCACAGATGTGTTGTTGACCGTAGTGCAAAATTTGCGCAATGAGATCATCCGACTGGGTGGCGAGGTGCGCTTTAATACCTGCTTCACGGATATTCGCTGCGAAAACGGAGCTGTTAAGGCCGTGGTGACAGACAGCGGAGAAGAAATTCCCTGTGAGTATCTGATTTTAGCTGTCGGCCACAGCGCCAGAGATACATTTGAAATGCTCCATACCAAAGAAATACCAATGGAACGCAAACCCTTTGCCATGGGCGTGCGGATCGAACATCCCCAGGAAATGGTGGATATGGCGCAATATGGTACTGTCAACCATCGGTTGCCTCCGGCGGATTATAAGCTGGTCAAACACTTGGGTGATGCAACCGTCTACACCTTCTGTATGTGCCCCGGCGGTTATGTGGTGGCTGCTGCTTCAGAAGAAGGTGGCGTTGTTACCAATGGCATGAGCTATGCAGATCGGGCAGGGGAAAACGCCAATGCTGCCCTGCTGGTGACCATTCGACCGGAGGATGTGCCTCTGGATGGGGTGCTGGGCGGTATGTACTGGCAGCGGCAAATTGAGCAGAAATGTTATGAAATCAGCAGAAGCTATCATGCGCCATCCCAAAAAGTGGGGGATTTTATGAAAAAGCAACCGTCGGTTGCCGCAGGAAATGTCCAGCCGACTTACAAGCCCGGAGTCCACTGGTGCGACTTGCATGAGTGCCTGCCCCAGCGGATCACAGATGCATTGGAGAAGGCTTTGCCCCAACTGGATGGCAATCTGAAAGGATTTGCAAGGGAGGATGCAGTGCTGACTGCACCGGAAACCAGAAGCTCTTCCCCTGTGCGGATCCTTCGGGATGACAGTCGCCAGTCAACTGCACTGCGTGGCCTGTACCCCACAGGAGAGGGAGCCGGATATGCCGGTGGCATTATGTCCGCTGCCATCGACGGTATGGAGGCGGCTGAAGCCATTATTGCCTCTTTATAACGTTAAAACTCCACCGACGGAAGCCGATGGAGTTTTTTTATCGAATGAAGTTTGTGTAGACCTTCGGTTCGGGGGTGGGCAGGCCGTTGGATTCCTTTTCTGCGGTGATGGCTTTCATAAGAAAGACCATGTTTTTCGCCAGATTGCGCATAGTGCGCACGCCTTCCGGATCCTGTGCAGCTTCACCGGGAACGCCGCCATGGATCTGATTCCAATAGGTAGAGGAGGCGATGGGCATGGAATTGATGGAAAAATACTTGTTCAGTACATCCATGGTGGCTGTGCAGCCTCCACGACGGGCGCAGACCACACTGGCACCCACTTTCATGTGCTTGTCAATGTGGCCGGTACTGTAAAACAATCGATCCAGGAAGGAAATCAGGGTTCCGTTGGGGCCTGCATAGTAAACAGGGGAGGCTACTACCACGCCGTCGGCTTCTGCCAGCTTGGGTGCCGCCTCATTGACCAGATCATCAATAACACATTTCTGATTACCCTTGTGGCAGCTGCCGCAGGCGATACAGCCCCGGATATTTTGATTGCCCACTTGGATCAGTTCCACTTCCACGCCGTTTTCGGTGAAAACTTCCATCATCAGATCCAAGGCATAAGCGGTGTTGCCATGAACTTTGGGACTGCCGTTGAATAATAAGACTTTCATAGTTTATCTCCTTTTACAAAGACCGCCCTCGTTGCCGAGGGCGGTCTGTTTATAACAGGGGAGAGATTAGGAGATTAGTCCTTGTACATCTCAACCAGCTTGTTAAGGTGTTCCCAACGCTCCTTAGCAGCAGCCTCGTTCTTAGCGAACAGATCGGTTGCACGATCGGGGAACTCACGGGTCAGACGGGAGTAACGAGCCTCGTTCATCAGGAATTCCTGATAGCCGTCCT
>CAZHPO010000026.1:0-15063 GCA_964534615.1 uncultured Oscillospiraceae bacterium | reverse complement strand
CAGAAGCCACCTCAGCAGGGGTGGGAACCACACCGCCGGCCTTACCGATAAAGGAAACAGGACGGCAGCCCTCCAGGGCAATCTTAACGTCGTCGATCATCTGACCCATGCTCAGCTCAAAGTCCACAACAGCCTTGACGCTGTCCTGAGATGCTACCTTCTTCAGCTGCTTACCAGCGAAGGGCCACAGGGTAATGGGACGGAACAGGCCAGCCTTGATGCCCTCTTTTTCCAGCATCTTAATGGCAGCCTTGGTAATTCTGGAAGGTGTACCGTAAGCCACGAACAGCACTTCGCAATCCTCGGTGTTCACTTCTTCCCAGCGTGTTTCATTTTCTTCCATAGCACGATACTTTGCGGCCAGGCGCTCATTATGTTCGGCACACAGGTTCGGATCGATGTACAAAGAGTTAATGACGTTGGGCTTTCTCTGACCCTTGGTACCAGTGGTAGCCCAGGTCTTCTCAGGCAGCTCACGCTTGGGCAGTTCACGCCACTCAATGGCCTCCATCATCTGGCCGATCATACCGTCAGCCAGAACCATAACAGGGTTACGGTACTGGTCTGCCACATCAAATGCCATCTGCACATAGTCAGCAGCTTCCTGAATGGTAGCAGGTGCATAAACCAGGTGACGATAGTCACCATTGCCACCGCCACGGGTAGCCTGGAAGTAGTCGCCCTGTGCAGGCTGGATGGTACCCAGGCCAGGGCCGCCACGCATCATGTTAATGATAACAGCAGGCAATTCTGCTCCGCACATATAGGTGATGCCTTCCTGCTTCAGAGAAATTCCGGGAGAGGAAGAAGATGTCATGCAGCGCACGCCGCAACCGGCAGCGCCATAGATCATGTTGATTGCTGCGACCTCGGACTCAGCCTGCAGGAAGCAGCCGCCCACCTTCGGCAGGTGGTAGGACAGGTACTCCGGAATCTCATTCTGGGGGGTAATGGGATAACCGAAGAAGTATTTACAGCCGGCTCGAATGGCGGCTTCAGCAACGGCTTCGTTGCCTTTCCACAGTTCTTTTTCCATGGTTTCCTCCTTAGACCCGTTCTACGGTAATAATGGAATCAGGGCACATCTTTGCGCAGCTGGCGCATCCGGTACACTTGTCAGCGTCCTCGGCACGCACGGCGGCAGGGTGATAACCCTTGCGGTTGGTTGCATCAGCGTCCATGACGATGATGTGTTTGGGGCAGACCAGAGCGCAAAGTTCGCAGCCCTTGCATCTGTCCCGGTCGAAAGTAACTTTTCCGGCCATGTTAATAATCCTCCTCACAGAATACAATTTCCCAAGGTTTTTTCATATAGATATTCATCGGAAGAATCTCCCCGACGAGTTTATCCTTTACTTGATCCACAAATTTCTGCTGCACCGCATGGTGAACAACAGGCAAGCCGGTCTTTTCAGACAGCTGCTGTGCCAATGCCGCTCCCTTCAGAATCTCCTCCGGGGTGGTCTCCGCACACAAGTGGGTATTGTTGATAATTCCGGTAACCTTCTGACGGCACTCAAACTCAATGGCCTGCATATAGGCCAGAGCGCTGTCCACGTCCTTTGTTTCCGGGCGATTAGCATTGAGGACGAACAGCAGGTCAAACTCCTCCGGATGGAGCTGTGGTGCAAACCGGGCCAGCACACGGGCACCGATGGGATCGCCGCCAATATCCAGTACACCGGTCCATTTTTCCTGCTGGAAAATGGACATGACCTCCGGATTGATGGCTGGAATGTCTGCCACGCCGCCGCAGGAAGTGACGATCACCCGGATTCCTGCCTCCTCCAGCCGCTTGGCCTGCTCAAAGCTGCGGAAATAAGGATTGACAATATCCAGATCCGCTAATGCTACATTTTCTCTTTCCCTGGCCAGCTTCAACGCCAGATTGACTGCATATTCCGTCTTTCCGGAGCCGTAGTGACCGGTGATGATCTGCATTCTTTTCATGCCCGATACACCTTTGCTTCTTCACGGCCATTGAGCACACGCTGTGCGCCCTGAGCCAGAGCCAGCATCTCATCCTCACCGGGGAACACATAGACCGGCGCCAGATATCTTACATAATCCTCGATCCAGCTCATCAGCACTTTATCATAGGCAAAGCCGCCAGTCAAAAGGATCGCATCCACCTTACCGTGAAGTGCTGCACCCATGGCGCCAATTTCTTTGGCCACCTGGTAAGCCATGCCACGGTAGGCCAATTCTGCCTTTTTATCCCCTTCGGCAATGCGACGAGAGATCTCCCGGCCATCATTGGTGCCGGTGTAGCCCACCAAACCACACTTCATGCAGAACATGTGGCGCAGCTGTTCATAGGTGGTACCGTATTTGCCGCTGAGGGTGGCTCGAACCACATCCAGTACAGGCAATGTGCCGGGGCGTTCGCCGGTGTAAGCGCCTTCACCTTCCAAGCCGTTGTTCACATCGATGACACGGCCATTGTGATGAGCGCCTACCGTTGTACCGCCACCCATATGGGCAACAATGAGATTCAAATCTTCATATCGTTTGCCTATCTGATCTGCATAGCGTTTGGCGATGGCTTTCTGGTTCAGTGCGTGGAACAGCGGCCGACGGGGAAAATCCGGATGACCGGAAAGGCTGGCCACCTCATCGATCTCATAAACAACCGGAGGGTCTACCACATAGGCAGGTTTTCCGATTTCCCCACCGATCTCGGAGGCCAGAATGCCACCCAGATTGCAAACATGGAAACCATAGTTGCAGCTATGCAGGTCACGAAGCATATCCTCGTTGACCAGATAGGTACCGCCTTCGATGGGCTTCATCAATCCGCCACGGCCTACGATGGCATCCAGTCCGTTCAGATCAACGCCCTGTTCTTTCAAATAAGCCAGGATCACGCCCTTACGGAAAGCGGCATTTTCTTCCATGGTGGAAATATGTGCCATCTCCTCAGGCGTGTGACGGAAAACCTGGAGCATGATCTCCTGGTCACCTTCATAGATAGCAACCTTTGTGGAGGTAGAGCCAAAGTTCATAGCCAATACTTTGTGTTGGGTCATAAGTTACTCCTTATTTTTCACCGGCGGCAGCAATTTTCAGTGCCAGCGCAATGGAATTGAGTTTTGTTTCATCGGAATCAGCACGGCTGGTCAGCACGATGGGTGCCTTTGCGCCCACGATGACACCGGCATTTTGGGCCTTTGCCATGAAGACCATGGATTTATAGAACACATTGCCCACTTCAATGGCAGGAACCAGCAGAATATCAGCATGGCCGGCATTGGGATCGGTAATTCCCTTATGGTGGGCAGCTTCCACGGAGATGGCATTGTCCAAAGCCAGAGGTCCCATGACGGTACAGCCGTCGATCTCCCCTGCTTTATTGGCTTCCACCAGAGCGGCCGCATCCAGCGTAGCCTGCATTTTGGGATTGACCTTTTCCACAGCGCACAGGCAGGCGGCAATGGGGTTTTCATTTCCCAGTGCATGTGCTACCTTCACGGTGTTTCTCAGAATATGCTTCTTAGCCTCCACATCCGGGGCAATATTCATTGCTGCATCTGCCAGATAGAACAGCCGATCGTAACCGGGCACCTCAAATACCGCCACATGGGACAGTACAGGGCTCTCCCGGAGGCCGATTTCCTTATCCAGAACAGCCTTTAGGATAATCGCAGTATCTACGATACCTTTCATCACCACATCGGCCTGCTTGTCACGAACCAGTTTCACGGCTTTGCGGCAAGCCTCCACCTTGTCAGCCTCGTGGAGGATCTGGTAATCGGAAAGGTCAATATTCAGTTGGGCAGCAATGGTGCGAATTTCACTTTCGTCGCCAACCAGCGTTGCGGTTGCAATCCCCAGCCGGTGGGCTTTGTCTACAGCCAGCAATACTTCCGCATCCTGTGCCACAGCCACAGCCAGACGGCTGGAGTGGGTGTTTTCCCCAGGAATACGCAGTTGCTCCAAAGATGTAATCATCTGATAAGCTCCTCATCTGTTGTAAATTGTGTCAAAAATATCCGTAAATATTATACATAGATTGTATATTTACGCCAGCATTCCTATGATATTATGAAATGGCAAGATTGTCAATGCGCAAAATACCTAAAATCATAAAATTAACTTCTTTTTTGCAATTTCTTTTCTTTTTGTCTTTGTATCAAAGACATTCACTCATAAAAGAAAGACCGAAAGGTTTTTCCCCTCTCGGTCTTCGTATTTTCAATTAATTGCGGTTTTTCTTGGCATTGCGGATAGCAATGATCCGGTTCATTTCGTTGTAAACGATCATATAGCCTTCGTCCACGCCCATGCCGGGTTTTGCCAGGATCTGCACCGGCTGGGTAGCCATAGCGCAGTGGACGCAAACCTGTGCGGAACGGTCGGTCTCGTTACAGGTGCCGCCCTGATAGGCGCCGATGCCCTTTTCCTTACAGTACAGCACTGCCTCGATGGTGTTGTTGATGCCGCCCAGATCGGGAGTCTTGATCTGTACCATGTGGCCTGCTTTGTGGTCAGCAAACAGCTTGATATCCTCCAAGGTGTTGCACCATTCGTCGGCAACCAGCTCCACGTCACAGCCACGGCGATCCAGCTCGGCGGTCAGGCCGGCCAGTGCGGTCATCTGGGTCTCACGGTCAGTATCACAGTCCATGGGTCCTTCGATGCGCAGGTGGAAGGGCTTGGCGATCTTGCCCAGATTCTCGATATAATCGGCCATGGCCACATAATTGTTGTTGCCGAAGATGGCACCGATGGTGCCGTAGACATCGATATGGAAAATGGGCAGGTAATCTTCGCTGGTGCGGTGCTCCAGAATGCGATCACGGAGCCATGCAACATAGGCTTCCAGCTTTTCACCCTTCAGGCCCAGCTTATCTTCCACGTTGTTGATCAATGCATGGGGCAACACCTGAGCGCCCTTAATGATCATCTTGTCTGCACCATTATAACGGTCATCACCGGACTGGGTGAAAATGTCAATGGGCTTGTCGGACACGGTGCAACCATACTCGTCTGCCACGACCTCGCACATCAGGCGGCCGGTTGCCTTTGCTACGGCATCCAGAATGGCCTGGCTCATACCGTAGCGGATGGCGGTATGCAGGCGCTTGCCGTCGATCTGAATGGCTTCCATCATAGCAGCCAGCTGACGGAAGTTATCGGCCTCCTTGCCCACCAGCTGGGGCTTGATATACTGATCGATCATGGGAATGAAGTCCTCTGCCAGGAACAGAGGGTCACGACCGCCAGCACCGGAATACTGAACAGCGGCGCAATCACCGAAGGCCACCTGTCCATCTTCCAAAATAATCATAACAGAAATGGACTCACCTGCCTGACGAACAGAGCGGAAGCCTTCCGTCACCGGGGCACCCACATAGAAAATTCCATCGTGGCCAGCGCCGGCTTTGATAGCTCTCTGGTCATCAAAATAGAAGCCGGTACGTCCACCGGAGCAAACAACATCAATAATTTTCATGTTTTCAATCTCCTTTTTAATCAATATTTGGGGCGGCCAACCAGACGACCCTTGCCGATTGCGTAAACGTCATCCACCACCATCTGGAAAGATGCTTTACGACCTTCAGCCTTAGCACGTTCTTCGATTTTGGATGCATGGAAATCCTTCAATTCCTGGCTGAAAGGCAGGTTGCCCATAGACAGGATACGAACTGCGCCATCATTGTCACGACAAGGCAGCATCAGGCCGGCATTCGCACGGCAAGGTGCAAACGGCACATCCAGCACACCAGCCTGAACACCACGGCAGATACCCACAGCGATGTCCCCGTTGCCCAGCTCAAAGCATTTGTCTACGATGCAACGGGTCTCCTGACGGATGATTTCCTTCTCCTTCTCCAGAGAAGCAGCCTGGAAGGTCTGGTCAGCCATCATGTTGACCACCTGCTTGGTGCAGCGCAAGCCTTCGGCATTGGCTTCCATGGTGGGAATACCCACAGCCTCATGGGGTGTTTTGACGATGACCTTGGTTGCCTTGGACAAAGCAGCAATCAGGCTACCAGAAGAAATAACGCCAAAAGCCTTGGCCTCGTCAGCAGGGAAACCGCCCATCCACTGGTGCAAAACAGTGGTAACCTCCACATCGTCATAGCCATACTTGTGCAGATATTCGTCAGTCAATTCCTGCAATGTACGGATTGCAGCAATATCCTGAACCAGATTACCGCACTGGCCGTAACCCACAGTGATATTTTTAACACCCTGTTCTGCTGCCAGTAGTGCCTCGATAATAGCGGCAGCGTGAGAAATGCAGGGCGGCACCAGTGTGCCGGTCAGGGGGCCATAGGGTTCACGGTTGATGGAAACGCCCATTTCCTCGTACAGACCAGTCAGGCGGTCAACATACTGCCAATCCCGAATCGTCCGTTCCATGGGAATATTCTTACAATAAGGAAGATTGTAGGAGATACCGCCGCCTTCATAGCTTGTAAAGCCGCCTGCATAGGTGATCTCTGTCAGCAAACGGGCATCCGGTGTGCCATGTCGAACCTGTAAAGGGGTATGGACACTTTCCACCACCCGGCGGCATCCTGCAACGCCGTGGTTGACCGCAGGGAAGCCATTGAGCATAGCTCTGCCCAGACGAATAGACTCGGAAATACCGTTTTCTGCTTCTTCATAGCGGTTCTGGCGAGTGTAGGAGTCGATGGTAGAAGGCAACAGATCCGCCTCACCATGATCCTGCAAATACTGCATCAGCTTGATATGCTCCTCAATGACCGGCACACCTGCTCTGGGCTGCACCAAAGTGCGCCCCTCTTTTTTGGCATCCAGCAGTTTTTTTGCGAAGATCCGCTCCTGGGGCATAGACTTGTGATAAGCCACTGCCTCCTCCAGATCTACATCCTTGCCGGTGGGCCACTGTGCCAGGACTTCCTGGCGGAGCTTAAAAAACTCATCATTGGAAATGCGCTTATTCTGAATGTCCATAAAATTCCAGCTCTTTCTTCATGATTCTTAGGGCCTGCTGGGGATAGCGACTGCTAATCAACCCCATTGCGGCCAGGATATATGTTCTATCTACCCATACCGATGCCTCTTTGGGGCGCAGCGACATGGGCTGTGCCGGAGAAAAGAGCGCATATTTTGCGATTTCCTCCGTCCGTTTGGTGTGGATCAGGCTTCCGCCTGTTACCACAATCTGCTTTACGTGGGTCAAATTCTTGCCAGATTGGACATATGTAAGTCCCATCATGGTATATGTTTCTTCCATTGTACCTGCATGACGAGCTACTGCCGTTTCAATGGCCATTGCCGCCAGTGCAAAGTCCAGCTTTTCCAGTTCCTCATTGCCGTCGGGCACAGAGTCGGTATGTTCACGCAGCCAGCTTACCAGCTCCTCCACTCGGCGAGGTTTTATGTCCGCAATTTTTCCGATCCGGTCGGCACCGGCTGCTTCCAGAATACCCTTGACCGAGTAGCGCATACCGATATCACCCTCTACCGTCCGTTTGGCAAAAGGTTCCATCAGCCCTTTGTACACCGTATTCATGCCTTCAGGCATACCATCGGCAATGGAATAGATATCAGTGGTCGCTCCGCCCACATCCACGGCGATCAAATCACCAATACCGCTTTCCCCGTCGCACCCTTCACTCAGCAATTCCATAGCCTGCATGACCGCCGAAGGCGTTGGCATCATAATATCCGATAGCAGTGTAGTGGCTTTGCTCAAGCCTTTGGCCTGGATAATCCGATTCAGGAAAATCTCACGAATCTGCTTTTGGGTGGGTTCAATATTCAGTGTGCCGAATTTTGGCATGACATTCGGACAGATATAAGTTTCAAAATCAGATAACAGTCGCTGGCACTGACGGGCAGCACTGCGGTTTCCGGCGATAACCACCGGGAATTTCGGCTCCAGACGAGCCAGCATTTGTGCATTATGAAGAATACAGGCAGTGTTTCCGCCGTCGGTACCACCCACCAGCAGGAAAATATCCGGCTGCAAGGCAGCGATCTCATCCAAATCGTCCTCTGTTAATTGGAACGAGTAAAGACCGACAATTTTGGCACCTGCGCCCAAAGAAGCCAGCTTTGCAGCCTCACTGGTCAGTTCCGGCACCAATCCACTGGCCACCATTCGCAAGCCTCCAGCAGCGGAGGAGCAGGCAAATGTCTCCACAAAATCCACTTTGCCGATTTTTTCTTCCAGCAGTTTCAGCCCTTTTTCCAGGCCGTCGTTGATATCCGTCTGCACTGTGGTATAGGAAGCGGCAGTTCCCAAGATCTGCTCTGCCTCCACATCCACAGCTGTTAATTTTGTATAGGTAGAGCCAAAGTCGATCAGAAGGATGGGCTTCACTTTTCCTCACCATCCATATGCAGCAGCTCACGCAGGGCTGCAATGGTAGTTTCAGGAGAGGTACCGGGAGGGAAAGCTCTGTCAAATCCCATGTCCTTAAAGCGACGCTCCACATCTTCAAACTGCTGTTTGCCGATGACGATGTTGCCACCAACGACCAGAGGAATTCCAACCAGACCTGCTTCGTTGCATTTTTCACGCATGCCACGGCAGTCCAGCTCGCCCTGACCGTACAGGGAGGACACTACGATCGCATCTGCATCAGACTCAATGGCTGCGGAAATGTATTCTTCCTGGGAAACCATCACACCCAAATTCACTACATCAAAACCGGCTTCCGTAAAGGCGTGGTATAGAATCTTATTGCCAACCGCGTGGACATCAGCGCCGATAACACCAATGACCAATACCTTTTTCTTATCTGCAGTCATATTCGCACCTCATAAATGCTTTCAATAATTGGTGCCGCCAAACACTGGCGTACCTCCGTATATGCTACCTATTTTTTTCCGTTTTGTCAAGGTGTTTTTGAGCATTTTTACCAAATATTTTATGCAAACACCGCCCTCCGGAAAGGAGGGCGGTGTTTGCTTATTTGGATATACTTTTCAGATAGTCTGCTCGACCGGTTTCGTAAAGATTATTTCCCTCGCTGTCAATGATCACAATGACAGGCAGGTTTTCCACTTCCAACCGGCGAATGGCCTCAGCGCCCAAATCTTCATAGGCGATGATCTCAGCTTTCTTAATGCAGCGGCTCAAAAGTGCGCCACAGCCTCCGATCGCGCCAAAATACACAGCGCCACTTGTTTTCATGGCGTGGACAACTGTATTGCTGCGCTTGCCCTTGCCGATCATGCCTGTCAATCCCATTTCAATCAGCGTGGGGCTGTAGGCATCCATCCGATAAGCGGTGGTGGGGCCGGCAGAGCCAATGACCTCACCGGGTTTTGCAGGCGTCGGGCCTACAAAGTAGATCACGCTGTCCTTTACATCCAGAGGCAGCGGCTTTCCCTGGGCTGCCAGCTCGCACAACCGCTTGTGGGCCGCATCTCTGGCAGTATAGATCACGCCGGACAGCAAAACACTGTCGCCGGCTTTGAGGCTGCGAGCAGTTTCTCTGCTCATGGGAACAGTCACAGAAATCGACATTTACAGCACCTCCGTCTGATGGCGGGTCACGTGGCAGTTGATATTCACTGCCACCGGAAGCCCGGCAATATGCGTGGGCATCTGTTCAATATGCACAGCCAGGGCCGTGGTCTTGCCGCCAAATCCCTGAGGGCCAATGCCTAAGCTGTTGATCTTCTCCAGCAATTCCTGCTCCAGCTCCGCATAGAAAGGAACCGGATTCGGCTCTCCAGCATGGCGCATCAGTGCTTTCTTGGCAAGCAACGCCGCCTTGTCAAAGGTACCGCCCACACCCACGCCTACGACAATGGGAGGACAGGGATTGGGGCCGGCATCTTTCACAACTTGCACCACAAAATCCTTCACACCCTGCAATCCATCCGACGGCTTGAGCATTTTGATCTGGCTCATATTTTCGCTGCCAAATCCCTTGGGGGCAACGGTAATCTCAAAAACGTCACCGGGTACGATATCGTAATAGATCATGGCCGGCGTATTATCGCCGGTATTCACCCGATCCAAAGGATCCCGAACCACGCTTTTGCGCAGATAGCCGTCCCGGTATCCCTGACGAACACCCTCGTGGATAGCCTGTACCAAATCTCCCTGCACATGAACTTCCTGACCCATTTTCACAAAGACACAGGCAACACCGGTATCCTGGCAAATGGGGCAGTCTTCCCGGTCGGCAATGGCATAGTTTTCCATGATCCGTTCCAGAATTTCTCTGGCCTGAGGCCAGGTTTCACCCTCATGCGACTTTTCAATGGCACTTTTCACATCGCCGGGCAAATGGCAGTTGGCCTCAATGGACAACCGGCGCACCACTTCTGTAATTTTTTCGCTGTTAATTTCACGCATGACGATCGCCCTCTCCTTACAGGGTATTGTAAATTCGGTCGATCACAGTGCCATCCCGATAGATGACTTCTGCCACCACCTTGTCGCCGTGGGGCACGGACAGGGGCTTTCCGGTCATCTTTTCTGCCTTTGCCTGCAATTCATGGATATCCACGATCGGCAAGCCGGCAGCCATCAGGCGCTCTTTCAGCTCACCCTGACGGGGATTGACGGCAATGCCTCCCTGGGTAACTACCACGTCAATATCCTTACCAGGGGTAGTGATGGTAGTAACACGGTCACGGATCATAGGCAGACGATTGCGGAACATCGGGGTGATGATAACCGACATTTTTGCGCCGGCACAGATATCACTGTGGCCGCCGCTGCCGCCCATGATGATGCCGTTGGAGTCTGTATGAACATTGACGTTAAAATTCGTATCGATCTCCGTCGCACCGGCAAAGATGGTATCCAGACTGTTGACGATGCAGCTGGGTGCGGTAGGGCCGGCGTAGTGATACAGGGAAACTTCCTGGTGACGGGGATCATTGCGCAGAGACTCCACCGCTGCCAGGTCAAAGCTCTGGCCATCCAGAATTGTGCGGAAACAGCCTGCCTGCAACATTTCCAGAATGTATTTGGTGATACCGCCCATGACATAGCTGCCCTGAACGCCCTTTTCCAGCATGATATCCTTCAGGAACTTTGCACCGGCCAACGTAGCGCCGCCGGCACCGGTCTGGAAAGAGAATCCATCCACCAGCAAGCCGGAATGTTCCACAACCTTTGCCGCCCACTGTGCCATCGCCAGACCCACAGGGTCACGGGTGATCCGGGTTGTGCCGGATACAATACCGTTGGGATCGCCAATGGCATCTACAGCAACAACATAGTCTACATACACTTCCGGAACGGTGAATCCCAGCAGTGGGTACTCCACCAATTCATCGGTGATAACGATGGTCTTCTTCGCATATTGGGCATCCACAATGGCATAGCCAAAGCTGCCGCAGGCAGATTTGCCATACTTACCGGTGCAGTTACCCATGTCATCAGACTGGGGGGCTGCCACGAAAGCCACATCGATGGGCGTTCTGCCATGGACGATATCGTCCGGGCGGCCGCCATGCGTACGGAACTGGACAGGATTTTCCATAATGCCGGAACAGATGATCTTACCCAGGCTGGCAGCCATATAATCGGTCATCAGGGTAGTGACCACACCATTTTTAATATGCTCGATCAGGGGCATATGAATATCGAACAGAGCTGTTGCATTGACTGTCAGGTTCTTAATACCCAAAGCTGCAATCTCGTCCATGACCATGTTCAGCACATAGTCGCCATTTCTCATATGATGGTGAAAGGAAATAGTCATGCCATCACGCAAACCGGAGGCAATAATGGCATCCCGGATGGATGCAACCAACTTCTTATCTCTCATTACAGATCCTCCTTCCGAATACCCAGCGCTTGCGCTGCGGCAATGGTCTGCTCAGCACGAGCCACAATGGGTGCATCGATCATCTTGCCACGCAGGGCAATGGCACCCTTACCCTGTGCCTTGGCCTCAGCAATGGCATCCATCACCTCATAAGCATAAGCAATATCTGCCTTGCTGGGACTGAAAACCGTGTTAATGGCAGTGATATGACGAGGAGAGATAGAAGCCTTGCCGGTGAAGCCCAAGCTCTTGGCATAGGTAGCATCCGCCAAAATGCCCTCATCGTCATTGACATCGGTGAAAGGCGTGTCATATACATCCACACCGGCAGCACGGGCTGCATTTACCATGCGGCTGCGTGCATAATCGATCTCCCGGCCTTCCTTGGTGCGCTTGCAGCGCAGGTCAGCGGTCAAATCCTCTGCACCCAGGAACAGGGCGGTAACACGAGGACGAGCGGATGCGATAAAATAGGCATTTTCAATGCCCAGTGCCGTTTCGATCAGAGGCATCAGGCGAACCGTTCCTACCGTCATGTCCAGTTTTTCTTCCAAAGCAGCCAAATAATCGTCCACCACTTCCACGTCGTGGGCGCATCCGGTTTTCGGCAGCATAATGATATTCGGCTTCTGGGGGATGATTGCCTCCAGATCCTTCTGCCAGAAGGGGGTATCGATGGAGTTGATCCGAACGATGGTCTCCACCCGATCAAATTCCAAATTGGACAGCACATTGCGAACCAGCAAACGGGCAGCATCCTTCTCCGCAGGTGCCACAGCATCTTCCAGGTCAAAAATAACAGCATCAGATCCCAGATAATTACCATTGATGATCATTTTCGGCGCATTACCCGGCAAAAACAGCATACTTCTACGCATTTAGTTTTCCCCCATTCCCCGCAACAGGGCGGTTTCTACTCTGGCACGCAGGACACAGTCCAGTGCGCCACGGTCGCTGGCCTTGATGTGAACATTAGTCACACCCAAAGCGGCCACCACTTCCCGAATGGACGCCTCGATCGCTGGTCCAAACTGATTCATGACCACACTTTGCAGTTCCAGAATGATGCCTTCTGCGCAGGGCACGACTTCCACGACCACGTCGCTTTTCTCGTCAGTACCGGCGCAGGCAGCCTTAATGATTTCTGCCATAATAAATAATAACCCCTTTCACAAAGTTATTCTTTTTTTCAAACAGGGCTATTATATAGCACAATTACAAAATTTGCAAACTATTTTTCCCATTTCTCTTTTCAATTTACACAAAATCTGCTATACTGATTGAAAAATCTTTTCCAGGAGGTAGTCTTATGCAAGAACGGCAACAATGTCATATCCTCAGCACTTATTTTGCGCCCCGTGGCCACGCACGAATGTATGCACTGGGTATGCAGTTGGCTCAACTTTACCTTTCCCCTACCGATCAACTCATCGGTGTCATCGGTGATGCCGGTGCCGGCAAAAGCGCTCTGATCAGAGGAATGTTCCCCAATCTGGATTTAACCAACGACGACGATGGAATCTATATTCGTCCCCTTCCTCTGCTGGACGTGGGTGAACGGATCAGTTTTTTCTCTCCCCACTCTTATCACGTGGACATTCGTTTTGAAACCGGATTTACCCAGCTTTCCGATCTGGCCGATGCAATTTTGACCGCCATAAAACTGGGCAAGCGTGTGATCGTCGAACATTTTGAGCTGGTCTATCCCCTGCTGCACGGCATGAACGCCGATCTTCTGGTGGGTGTTGGCGAAGAAGTGCTGATCACCCGGCCCAACCTCTTTGGCCCAGAACCGGAGGAGATTCGGGATATCGTCTACGCTTCCCTGCCCTATCGTCTGATGTGCCATACCGCAGAAGATCTGTGTGAAATGCTTCTTCCGCCGGAAGATCTGGCACGGGTTTCCTACGACGATGTGCGCCACGGCTTCGTCATGGCCTTCCCCGGCTATCCCCCAAAAATCGATTTGCAACAAATGGAAAGTCAGATTCTTGACCTGATCCGTCAGGATCTGCCCATCACCTATGCGGATGAGACGCATATTTCCATCGGTGACCACCTCCACTATTGTACCGGCCCCCGTACCCATGTTTCTTCCACAGGTCAGGTGCAGGATTTCCGACTTCTGTGGCGGTTTATTCACGACAAGCTGCGCAATCGCTACCTACTGGTTGGTTGTCTGGGCGAACGCAATCTGGACTATGTCAGTCGGCTCAATCCCCAGCAATTTGATGATGCCAATGGCCGAAAATAAAAAGATTCTTTCCGGGGCATGGCTCAAATATATTGCCATGGCCACCATGTTTCTTGACCATTTGGACAAAACCATTCTTTTTGAAGCACTTCTAAACATTCCCCATTCTGTTTCCCTGCTGATATTCAGCCGATTCTGTGAAATTGTTGGCCGGTTTGCCTTCCCGATTTTTTGCTTTCTGCTGATCGAGGGATTTATCCACACCCGAAACAGGGGGAAATATCTTGCAAACATGGGGCTTTTTGCCCTGATCTCCGAGGTTCCGTTTGATCTGTGTTTCAGCGGCGTAGCTTTTCTGTGGCAGTCCCAAAACGTATTTTTCACACTGTCATTGGGACTATGTCTGATTTGGGTGCTTGAAAAACTGAAAAAGAATGTGATCTGCTGGTATATTCCCGCCTTTTTCTGTTTTCTGTTAACTTGCATTCTCGCTTCGCTGCTGTCAACGGACTATGAATACCTGGGCATTACCGTCATCACCATCTGGTATTTATTGCGCAGCCGGCCAATTGTAGCCTCTTTAACCGCATTTCTCCCATTGATAAAAACCATCTGGGCGCTGCCGGGTTTTTTACTGACGAATTTGTATAACGGTCAGCGAGGAAAGCAGTATAAATGGCTCAACTACTGGTTTTATCCCTTCCATTTGCTTCTTCTGGCACTGCTTCGCCATATTATGTTCTAAAAAAGCGTATTGCTGATAGCAACACGCTTTTTCTTTTGTCATTGGTTTTTTCTGTTTTTAACTTCTTTGCAGATTTTTCTTGCGCTGTAAACTACAAACCCCACATCCAGCGCCAGAAGCCCGATTCCCAACCAAAGGGGGCCTTCTCCTTGAAAAACGATCCATGCTGTCAGTGCAATCACCGCCACCACCGCCAGGTATACTACCGCCAGCAATGCGATTGCCGGATAGCGGATCCATTTGCTGATACGGCGGCTTTTCGCCACTTCCACACTGCCCTCCAGCAACAGTTCAACGATCAGTTCCATCAGAAGTTCCATTGGACGCCCTCCTAAATTTTTTCAGATATGGTTTCACCTTTTCATGGGTCACGATCAGGTACAGCCCACCGACAATGGCCATCA
>CAZHPO010000025.1:0-15936 GCA_964534615.1 uncultured Oscillospiraceae bacterium | reverse complement strand
CGTCTACCATTCCATCACACCGGCATCGGTGCTTAGATAGTATATAACATTCTTTTCAAAAAGGCAAGTAAAATTTTTAGAAATTATAGATTGATTTCTGTTTTTTCTGCGGAGAGATCTTTTTGGGGTGCGGAAAAGGGCGCACATTCGTGCGCCCTTTTGGAGATTACTGCTTTTTGGGCAGTTTCACCGGAGCCTTTGGCTCGTTGATCCGGCGGGAGCTGACCTTTCCTTCCGGACGAATTTCGCCGGCAGCAGTCAGGCTGCGCTTGGTAAGGGCAGGACCCACCAGCTCATACACCAGCACGGAGAACAGCACCACATTGGAAATCACAGCACCGTCACCCAAAGAATTGGCAGTGGCGGCCATGCCCAGTGCCACACCTGCCTGGGGCAGTAGGGTAATGCCCAAATGCTTGGTGATGGACTCGGAACAATGGGTCAGTTTGCAGCTGCCGTAAGCACCCAGATACTTGCCGGTAGAACGGCTGATGATATAGATCACGCCTACCAGCAGGGTGATGGGATTGACCAGAATTTCCAGATCCAATTCTGCGCCGGAAATCACGAAGAACAGAATATTGATGGGGACGGTCCAGCCCTCCACACGATCCATCAATTCCTCGGAGGTGTCGCAGATGTTGCAGAAAATCGTACCGGTCATCATACATACCAGCAACAGAGAGAACTTAATGTGAACTGCACCAATGTGGAACTCCAGCATGGAAAGTCCCACGGTCAGCAGCACAAAGGCCACAGACAGGGCAAGACGCTTACTGCCGGAGTGGAAGAAACGCTCCACCCGATCCAGAATCAGACCCATCAAAGCACCCAGCCCCAGAGACAGAACAATTTCCAAAATCGGCTCGACAACCACGGAAATGGCACTGATCTGGCCGTTTTCCAGAGCGCCGGCAATGCCGAAAGAAATGGCAAACAGCAGCAGACCGACTGCATCGTCGATGGCAACTACCAGCATCAGCAGTCGGGTCATGGGGCCGTCGGCCTTATACTGGCGAACCACCATCAGCGTGGCGGCCGGAGCGGTAGCCGAGGCGATGGCACCCAGCACGATGGCCGCAGGCAGGGAAATGATATGAGGCAGGCACAGGTGCAGCACGATCAGCACGGCATCCACCAGCACGGTAGTGACGACGGCCTGCAAAATGCCAATGGTGATGGCACGGCTGCCCATGGCCTTCAACTGACCCAGCCGGAACTCGTTGCCGATGGCAAAGGCGATGAAGCCCAAAGCGGTCTGGGTGATGATCCCCAATCCTTCCACCTGAGCCAGAGAATTGAAGCCCAGACCGGGAATGTTGAGGGCGCCCAGACAGAACGGCCCAAGTAAAAGACCTGCTACCAGATAAGCGGTAACCGCAGGCAGATGCAGTTTTTTGGCAAGTCTGGACAGCAAGAGTCCGCCGATTACTGCCACTGCAAGACAAATCAAATAGGTTTCCACGTTTTTTATCCTTCTTTTCTTATATTGGCAGCCTTCGGCTGTCGCACAAGCGCTATCATAGCACTTTATGGAGAGAGTATCAAGGGGTATTTATACTAAAATTTTCCCATTTTTCGGTAAAAAATTGAACATAGCGGGATGCTTGTTCACGAAAAAGTAGATTTTTGTTTTCAAAGAGGTCACGGCCTGTTCAAAATTGGGGTCTATGATAAAAGCACAAAGGCGGTGGGAGCCGCAAACCATTGCCTTGTATTTTGCAAATCATCCTCTTTTCTACCTCTCTTCTTTCCAACCCCTAGCAAGTAAGGCTCCGCTATGAAAGTAGCGGAGCCTTACTTGCATTATTCCGGGAAAAACCAGGTCAAAAGCAGTGCCTTCTGCATACACTAATGGGAAGGAGGGATAGCGTGAAAAGGATTTCTTGGAAAAACAACAGCTTTTTATTTTTGATGTTGGCCGGCATTGTGGCAGGTTGCATTCTGGGGGTGATGTTCCCGGTGGAATGGGACGGTGCAGGGCAGGTGGTGAATCCCGGGGCAACGGTTCTGGAGCCTTTGGGGACGGTGTTCATCAATTTGATGTTCTGTATTGTTGTGCCAATGGTGTTCTGCTCTATTTGCTCTGCCATTGCCAACATGACTTCTGCCAAAAAAGCGGGGAAGATCATGGGCATCACGATTTTGACATTTTTGGTTACTGCCACAATTGCGGCAGCACTGATGTATGCGGTGGTGCAGGTGATCCCTCTGGTACAGGGAAAATATGAGGTGGTAGAGGGCGAAGTGGGGAAAACTCTGGGCTTGGGAGAAATGATCGTTAATTTCTTTACCAAGCCGGATTTTGCGGAACTTCTGAGTCGCAGAGCCATTTTGCCCCTGATCGTGTTTGCACTGCTGTGCGGCTTTGGAATTCAGATGGCCGGTGGGCGGGAAACCATGACGGCAAAACTGCTCCACGATCTGACAAACTGCATTATGAAGACCGTTAAAATCATTACATATTATGCCCCTGTTGGATTTTTGGGGTTCTTCGCATCTCTGGTGGCGACCTATGGCCCGGAATTGATCGGAGATTACAGCCGGACACTGCTGATTTATTATGGAATGTGCTTTGCCTATTTATTGATCTTTTTCCCACTGTATGCCTGGATCGGTGGCGGAAGATCGGCGGTAAAGGTCATGTTTCAACATCTTTTCCGTCCGGCGGCGGTGAGCTTTGGCACGTGTTCGTCGGTGGCGACCATCCCGACCAATCTGGAGGCGGCAGAAGATACCGGCATCAGCTCGGATGTGGCAGATATCGTCATGCCCCTGGGGGCAACCATGCACATGGATGGTTCTGCCATGTCTGCCATTGTTAAGGTGATCTTCCTGTTCGGGATTTTTGGCCGGGATATCGGCAGCAGGGAAGCAATACTGGCCATTGTGGTGGCGGTGTTTTCCTCTGTGGCGATGAGCGGTATCCCCGGCGGCGGTGGGACCGGGGAACTGGTGATCTGTACCATGTTCTTTCCGGAACAGTTGGCGGTGGCTTATCCCATCGCCATTGCATTGGGAAATCTGGTCGATCCACCGGCCACGATGGTAAATTCTGCTGGCGATTACGTGGTGTCCTATATTGTAGAGCGTTTTGTGACCGGGAAAAACTGGTTGCACAGCAAAAAGTAGAGCGCTGGTCTCTGGGTTGAGGACTAGGGAACAGCGCACTTATTTAAACAATAATTTTTCATAAACTTTTTTCTCCGGGGTAGCGCAAAAGCTGCAAGTGTGCTATAATGGCCATAACTATCGATATGAGTATACTTAGGAGAGAGGCTATGATCGAATTATTGGCTCCGGCAGGGTCTATGGATGCTCTGCGGGCGGCGGTGCAAAATGGTGCAAACGCCGTTTATTTAGGTTGTGGCACCTTTAATGCCCGACAAAGTGCAAAGAATTTTACATTGCAGTCCCTGGCGGAAGCGGTAAAATACTGCCACGTCCGAGGGGTGCAGGTTCACCTGACGTTGAACACGCTGGTATCCGATCGGGAAATGGAGGAGTGCGTCCGCTTGATCGATGGAGCGGTGGAATGTGGCGTAGATGCGTTTATTGTCCAGGATTTGGGCGTATTGCAACTGTGCCGCCGTATTGCTCCGACTGTGCCTGTTCATGGTTCAACGCAGATGACGGTCCATTCTCTGTCCGGGGTGTTGCTTTGCGCTGCCTGGGGTATGACTAGAGTGGTGCTGAGCCGGGAACTGAGCCGGGAGGAAATCGGCTATATCTGCAAACATTCTCCTATTGAGATTGAAATATTTGGTCATGGCGCTCTGTGTATGAGCTATTCCGGCCAGTGCTACCTGTCTGCGGCCATTGGTGGACGCAGCGGCAACCGGGGGCGCTGTGCCCAGCCCTGTCGCCAGTGTTATGGCTACAGCCGTCGGGAAAATCGATATCCGCTGAGCCTGAAAGACAATTGCCTGATCGCCTACCTGCGAGAGCTGGAGGATATGGGCGTGGCGTCCCTGAAGCTGGAAGGCCGGATGAAGCGGCCGGAATATGTGGCAGTGGTGACCAATGTTTATCGCCGTGCATTGAACGGGGAGAAAGTGACCAGAGGAATGATGGATGCCCTGATGACGGCTTTCAACCGCCAGGGGTTTACCGATGGATATTATACCAGCCGCCTGGGAGCGGATATGTTTGGCATTCGGGAAGAAAAGAATGACGAAGAAGGCTGGATGCGTGCGGCTCGTCAAACCTATGAGGGCGTGGAAAATCCGCTGGTGGATGTGGCCATGCACCTGACAGTGCGTTCGGATCTGAGCAGCCTGACGGTCATCGATCCGGAGGGGCGGCGCTGTACAGTTATGGGACCGGAGCCGGAGCAGGCGAGAACGCAGGAATTGACCAGGGAGCAGCTGCAAATGCGGCTGTCAAAAACCGGTGGTACGCCTTATTGCTGCGCACGGCTGACGGTGGATCTGACTCCCGGGCTGACCATTTCCGCAGCCGGGATCAACGCCATGCGCCGGGATGCCCTCAATCAGCTGACGGCACTGCGCAGCCGAAAAGAGGAAAGACGGTTGATGCCTTTGCCTCGTTTCCAGCGGTATAAAGGCCCCCGTGAAGTTCCCGGTTATACCATCCAGGTTACCAACCGGGAGCAGATCACAGCACGGATCCTGAAAATGAATCCGGCGATGCTGTATGTACCGATTCATATTTTGGCAGAGAACGAAGATTTTACACGACAGTTGTGTGCTACGGTGCGTGTGGCTGCATCAGTGCCACGGATCGTCCATGATGGCCAGATGCAAAAACTGCGCCAGCAGCTGCAACGAGCCAGTCAATGGGGCGTAAAAGAAGCACTGGTGGGGAATTTGGGGCTGATGTTGCCTGTTCGGGAGGCTGGAATGGCCATCCGAGGAGATTTTGGCCTGAATATTTTCAATTCTGTGGCGATGACGGCGTTGCAGGAGCTGGAAGTCAAATCCGCAACATTGAGTTTTGAAATGACGTTGCCTCAGGTGCGGGATATCAGCAAATGTCTGCCGACGGAGCTGCTGGCCTATGGCCGGATGCCTCTGATGGTGACGGAAAACTGCCTGATCCGGGGAAAGTCCGGGGAATGTGCCTGCCATCAGTCCACAACAAAACTGGTAGATAAGACCGGCGCAGAGTTCCCGGTGATCCGGGATGGCAATTCCTGTCGCAGTGTTTTG
The DNA here is from genome assembly GCA_964534615.1 of uncultured Oscillospiraceae bacterium. Classification (GTDB taxonomy): domain Bacteria; phylum Bacillota; class Clostridia; order Oscillospirales; family Oscillospiraceae; genus Faecousia. The sequence goes on along the minus strand of CAZHPO010000025.1, from coordinate 10,765 downwards.
CTCAATGGCAAAAAGCTGAACTGGCTGGATCGACAGAAAGATCTGTCGAAACTGGGACTGTGGGCGATGCGTCTGTATTTCACCACGGAAAATGCGCAGGAAGTGGACCGAGTGCTGCAATCGTGTGTCGTGCCGGTGCCGTTTGATCCCGGTGCCTGTACGAGAGGTTTGTATTTAAGAGGGCTGGAGTAAGGCAGAGTTTTTGGCCGTTTTACAGATGGATCACAGCAAGAAAGGAAATTTACCATGCAATTGATTTTAGCATCCCAATCCCCCCGGCGGCAGGAATTGCTGCGGCTGTTTGGCGTTCCCTTTCGGGTGGAGGTTGCGGATATTGATGAGACCATGGATCCTCAAAAATCTCCCTTTGACGAAGTGGCACGTGTTAGCCGGTGTAAGGCGCTGGCCATTGGCCGGGGCGAGGAGGACGTGGTGGTAGCAGCAGATACCATTGTGGTCTGCCAGGGGCGGGTGCTGGGCAAGCCCCACTCCCGGGAAGAAGCGGTACAGATGTTGCAGCTGCTGTCTGGCCGGGACCACCAGGTGATGACCGGTGTGACGGTGCTGCGTGGTGACCGGGAGCAGGTATTCACGGAAGTGACGGATCTGCATTTCCGCCAGTTGACAGAGCGGGAGATCCTGGCCTATGTTCGTACCGGCGAACCGATGGATAAAGCCGGTGCCTATGGTATTCAGGGCGGTGCAGCTCTGTTTTGCGAGAAGATGACAGGCGATTACTATAATGTGATGGGTTTGCCGGTATGTCGTCTGGGTCAGGTTCTGAAGCTGTTGGCACCGGAAATGATGGGAGAAATGCTATGAGACACTATTTTTCCAAGCGGGTAAAAGTGGTGCTGGTGGCGGCACTGGTGGCGGCGGTTCTGCTGGGTGTTACCGGTAGTTTGACGGGCAAAGATGTGCCCAGCGGCTTCTTTCAGACTCTGTTGACACCTTTGCGCTCCGGCGCCTATGCGCTGACCAACCAAGCCCAGCGGCTGTATAACTATATTTATGACTTTGACAGTTTGAAAGTGGAAAATGAAAGCCTGAAAGAGCAAATCGCCCAGTGGCAGGAAGATGTTCGAAAGGCGGATGCTCTGGAACGTGAAAATGAGCGGCTGCGGCAATTGCTGAAATTGAAGGAAGCCAATCCTGACTATGTTTTGGTGGATGGGTACGTGATCGCACGCAGCAGTGCCGAGTGGACAAGCACCATTACCATCGACCGGGGCACAGCCTCCGGCATTGAGGTGGGAATGTGCGCCATCACTGCCAATGGTGAAGTGGTGGGACTGGTAACAGAGGCCGGCAGCAATTATTCCGTGGTCAAAACCATTTTGGACTCCTCTTTGGAAGTCAGTGCCAATATTGCAGCTTCCGGCTATTCCGGCGTGGTTTTTGGTTCTTACACCAGCGGCCAGAGGGATATGCTGCGAATGGAATACTTGAGCAGTACCGCTGTGATCCGGAACCGGGATCAGGTGGTGACTTCCGGTTCTGCCTACTATCCCAGAAACCTGATTTTGGGCTATGTGGTGGAAACAGGTTTTAATGATGTAGGCGTGGCAAAATACGCCATTTTGGAGCCTGCGGCAGAAATCGCCAAATTGGAGCAGGTGTTTATTATCACGGGGTATGACCGAACATGAGTATTTTTGCACTGAAAAAAAACGAGTTTCGTCCGGACAACCGGGGAACAGGCCAGCTGAGAAAACTCTGGCCGACACCCAAGCAACAGCTGCGTGCCTTGCGTTGGCTGCTGTACGGCGTGGTGTGTCTGGTGGGACTTTTGATGCAGGATGTTGCCCTGTACCGGGTGAATGTGGCCGGTGGCTGTACGGATCTGGCGCCCTGCCTGATTCTGATGGTAGCTGTAATCCAGGGCGTGGAGACCGGCGGCATTTTTACGCTGGTGGCGTCCATTCTGTTCTTTTTCTCCGGTTCTTCACCGGGATTTCACGTGATACCACTGCTGACATTTGTGGCTGTGCTGGTGGTGATCTTTCGGCAGGCATTTTTGCGCCGGGGACTTGGCACGGTTTTGCTGTGTACAGGTCTGGGCATGCTGCTGTATGAAATGGGACTATTTGCCATCAACCTGTTTTTGCGGTTGACCATGGCTTCCAGAGTTGGCACTGCGCTGATAACAGCGGCTTTGAGCCTGATCGTGGTGCCTGTTGCTTACCCGGTGATGATGGCAATCGGAAAATTGGGAGGGGAAGCATGGGGAGAATAACAGGTTTCCGTGCAGTCTTGCTGCTGGTCATCGTGGCGATGATCATGGGACTTTTCGGCGTGAAGCTGTATTCAATGCAGGTGGCATCGGCGGAAAGTAATGGTGACAATACCACATATTACACGATCTATACCCGTGTTCGGGCGGCTCGTGGTGAGATACTGGATACCAACGGTAATAAACTGGTGACAAACCGAGCAAGCTATGACCTGCATATCAATCACTATGTCATGCTGACAGTGGAAAACACCAATCAATGGCTGCTGAAGCTGGCGCTGCTGTGTAAGGATATGGGTGTAAGTTATAATGACCATTTCCCGGTGACTGCGCAGGAACCGTTTACCTACACACTGGATCAGCAAAGCAATACCTGGAAGGGATATTTCCAGCGATTTATGATCGATCGAAAGATCGACTCGGATATTTCAGCACCCCTTCTGGTTCAGCAGCTGCGCAGCAGCTATAAGATCCCCTCCGACTGGTCTGACGAGGATGCCCGCATGGTCATTGGCTTGCGTTATGAGCTGAGCCTGCGAAATGGTTTGACCACCTTGCCGAACTTTGTGTTTTTGGAGGATGCGTCGGAAAGCCTGCTGACAGCAGTTCTGGAACTGAATGTCCCCGGCCTGTCTGTGGAGGCTTCGGCTGTCCGGGAATACAGTACGGAATATGCAGCGCATATTTTGGGCTATATTGGTGCCATGAACTCCAGCCAGTGGGAGCAGTATAAGGAAGTAGATGGCTATGAAATGGATGCTCTGGTAGGCCAAAGCGGTCTGGAAAAAGCATTTGAAAGCTATTTGCATGGCGTGGATGGTATGCGCAAAGATGTAGTCACCAAAGATGGTGTAGTGGTTGAAAGTACCTATATCACTCAGCCGCAGCCCGGCAACAATGTGGAAGTTTCCGTTGACCTGTTGCTGCAAACGGTGGCAGAGGATAAGCTGGCTGAGGTGCTGGAATCCCGTCGGGAAGCAGGTATTGCTGCTGAGGGCGGTGCGGTGGTGGCGCTGGATGTCAAAACTGGTCAGGTTCTGGCTTGTGGCAGCTATCCGACATATGATCTGTCCTCTTACTTTGAAAACTACAATGATCTGATGAATGCGGACTATAAGCCCCTGCTGAATCGGGCATTGCAGTCTGCCTATGCACCCGGCTCAACTTATAAAGTATCCATGTTGGTGGCAGGTGGCAATGCAGGGCTGGTAAACTCCGGCACGACCTATTTCGACAAGGGCTGGTATGACATTCCGGGCTATCACCCCAAGTGTAACAAACTGGATGGTCACGGTACGGTCAATGGATCTGATGCCATTAAAATGTCCTGTAACTGCTACTTCTATTGGTTGGCGGACAGAGTCAATCAGGAACTGGATTGGGCGGTGGCGGATGCCACAGCCAAGGCACTGGGACTGGGCGAATACAGTGGCGTGGAACTGGCCGAGGCGCTTGGCTCTCGTGCCAATGCGGAAAGCAAGGCAAGTTATTACACCGGATATGATGCAAACTGGTTGCGGGCAGATGCATTGATGGCCGGTATCGGGCAGTCTGTTAACTCCTTTACCCCCATCCAGCTGGCGGTTTATGCCAGTACGCTGGCCAATCAGGGCGTGCGCTACAGGGCCACATTCCTGAATCGGGTGGTATCTGCGGACTATAGCAGCCTGGTGTATGAAAATCAGGTGGAAGTACTGAGCAGACTGAACATCACCGATGAAGTCAAGGCCATGTATCTCGATGGTATGAAACGAGTGGCGCAGGAATCCGGTGGTACGGCCTATTCCACATTTAAAAACTACCCGATTTCCGTTGCGGCCAAAACCGGTACCGCCGAAACCGGTGCGGATCTGACCAATGGTGCATTCATTTGCTTTGCACCGGCGGATGATCCCCAGATCGCCATTGCAGTTTATGGCGAAAAGTGTAAAGGCGGTAGCTATCTGGCACCGGTGGCCAAGGCCATTTTGGATGCCTATTTTGGATTGGACAGTGGCGAAGTGGACAATTTCGAAAATCAGTTAGGTTAAAGCAAAGAGGACGTGTCTATGCACGTCCTCTTTGCTTTGCTCCGGAAAAAACGGGGATTATTTCGGCGGGATCGGATCAATTGGCATAAAATGGGAGGATCCCTTTTTGCGCCGATTATACTCTTTACAATTGTCTGGAAAAATGGTATACTAAAGGGTAGAAGAAAATGGGGGGAGTAGGAGCAATGCTGAATAAATTGCAGGCGGTGGCCAGCCGCTTTGAAGAATTGTGTGCCAAATCAGAGCAGCCGGATTTTTATGCTGACCCGAAAAAAGCAGCCAAGCTTCTGCGGGAGAAAAACGATCTGGAGCCGATTGTGGAAACATTTCAGGCTTACTGCAAGGCAGAAAGGGATATGGCGGATGCCCAGGAGCTGATGAGTGATCCGGAAATGAAGGACTTTGCCCAGGAGGAATTTCAGCTGGCAAAGGCATCCAGAGAGGAATTGTTTGGGCAATTGCAGATCCTGCTGCTGCCCAAAGATCCCAACGATGAAAAGAGCGTGATCGTGGAGATCCGTGGAGGTGTGGGCGGCGAGGAAAGTGCCCTGTTTGCCCACAGCTTGTTTCGGATGTACTCTATGTATGCAGCCAAACAGGGCTGGAGCATCGAATTGCTCAACTACAACGAAACGGAATTGGGTGGCGTGAAGGAGGCGGACTTCATCATAGAAGGACGTGGCGCTTACTCCAGGATGAAGTATGAGTCCGGAGTCCACCGTGTTCAGCGAGTACCGGAAACCGAGTCCGGCGGACGGGTGCATACATCTACGGCCACTGTAGCCGTGTTGCCGGAGATGGAAGAAGTGGATGTGCAGCTAAACCCGGCAGATATCGAAATGCAGGTGTACAGAGCTTCCGGCGCCGGTGGCCAGCACGTGAATAAGACCTCCTCGGCGGTGCGGCTGATCCATAAACCTTCTGGCATTGTAGTGGCCTGTCAGGAGGAACGCAGCCAGCTGCAAAACAGGGAAAAATGTATGAAAATGCTGGCCTCCAAGCTCTATGAGATCGAGCAGGAGCGGATCGAATCGGAACATGAGGGCCTTCGCCGCAGTCAGGTGGGAAGCGGTATGCGCAATGAGCGTATTCGCACCTACAATTTCCCCCAGGGACGTGTCACGGATCATCGGGTGGGGATAACACTGTATAAGATCGATGCGGTTATGGATGGCGATTTGGATGAGATCATCAATGCCCTTGCAACAGCAGATCAGGCAGAAAAGCTGAAAAACGCACAATAGCTTTACCTTCCCTCAAAGGGAAGCATGGAGATGAAAGGAAAACTATGGAATACATTACCAACTCTCCCGATGAAACAGAAGCCGTGGGTGTGGCTTTGGGACGGGTATTGTCTGCCGGTACGGTGTTGGCCTATCGGGGAGATCTGGGGGCAGGGAAAACTGCCTTTACAAGAGGTTTGGCCAGGGGTTTGGGTTATTGGGAGCCTGTGACCAGCCCGACCTATACCATTGTCAATGAGTATTTGGGTGGACGGTTGCCGCTGTTCCACTTTGATATGTACCGTCTGCATTCAGCGGATGATCTGTGGGACATCGGCTGGGAGGATTATTTGGACCGTGGCGGCATTTGTGCTGTAGAATGGAGCGAAAATGTTGCCGACGGACTGGAAGATCCTGTTATGATCACCATTGAAAAGCTGGGAGATCATGCCCGGCGGATCACCATTGAAGGAGGGGAAGATTTTGCTGATCTTAGCCTTTGAAACATCTGCAAAAGCAGCTGGCGTAGCACTGCATGATGGCACAAAACTGTTGGCAGAAGCCTACCAAAACACGGGCCTGACCCATAGCCAGACCTTGATGGTCATGGCGGAGGACCTTTTGAAGCAATGCGGATACAAACCGCAGGAAGTTACCCATGTGGCGGTGGCGGCCGGTCCCGGTTCCTTTACCGGTGTGCGCATTGGTGTGGCGGCAGCCAAGGGATTTGCATGGGGAATGGAAATCCCCTGTTATGGTATCTCCACGCTGGAGGCCATGGCCAAAAATCTGGGGATTTATGAAGGCGTGGTCTGTGCCGTAATGGATGCCCGGAGAAGTCAGGTCTATAATGGACTGTTCCGGGTGGAAAAGGGCGTTTATGCCCCCATTTGTCCTGATCGAGCCATTTCACTGGCTGATTTGGAAGCCCAACTGCATCAGATCCAGGCTCCTATTTATCTTGTGGGAGACGGGAGCGTTTTGACATATCATACGCTGGGGGATAAGATCTCAAATTTGATCCTGCCCCCGGAACATCGGCTGCATCAACGGGCTGCCGGTGTCGCATTGGCGGCGTTGGAAAAGATTAATGCCGGTGAAGCAGCAGATGCTGCCACATTAGAGCCTAATTATCTCCGCTTAAGCCAAGCGGAGCGGGAAAGATTAGAAAGAAATGCAAAGGAGAACTGAAAAAATGGCAACTGTTCATGTACTTGACCACCCTCTGATTCAGCACAAACTGTCTATTCTGCGTAGCAAGGATACCGGAGTTAAAGAATTTCGTGAAATGATCGGTGAGATCTCCGGCCTCATGTGTTATGAAGCCACACGCAATCTGCCCACAGAAGAAGTTGAGGTTCAGACACCTGTGGCTATTGCAAAGTGCCGGATGCTGGCAGGTAAGAAGCTGGCCATCGTTCCCATCCTGAGAGCAGGTTTGGGCATGGTGGATGCCATGGTGGATCTGATCCCCTCTGCCAAGATCGGTCACATCGGCCTGTACCGTGACCCTGAGACCCATCAGCCCGTGGAATACTACTGCAAATTGCCGGAAGATATCGAAAGCCGCCAGGTTTTTGTTGTGGATCCCATGCTGGCCACCGGCGGCAGCGCCATTGCAGCAATTGAGTTTTTGAAGAAGCATGGATGCAAAAATATCATTATGATGAACGTGATTGGCTGTCCTGAGGGCGTGAAGGCTGTTCAGGAAGCCCATCCGGATGTGGAGATGTATCTGGCAGCAGTGGATGAGAAGCTCAACGACCATGCCTACATCATTCCCGGTTTGGGCGATGCCGGCGACCGTATATTCGGTACAAAGTAAATAAAAGGGGGCTTTCGCCGTGAATGGAGAATATATTGCTGTGTTCGACTCTGGTGTAGGCGGTGCCAGCGTATTGTGCCATTTGCGGCGGATGCTTCCCAGAGAGAATTTTCTCTATTTTGGCGACGATGCCAACGCTCCTTATGGTGTTCGCTCCACAGAGGAGATCCGCCGGCTGACGCTGGCAGCAGCAGAACGGCTGCTGGACAACAACCCCATAAAAGCACTGGTGGTGGCCTGCAATACGGCCACCGCTGCTGCAATCACCGATCTGAGAAGGAAATATCCGTCTTTGATCGTGGTTGGTATCGAACCGGCGGTAAAACCAGCGGTAGATTGCTTTCCGGGGGGAAATATTGGGGTTATGGCTACGGATGCGACCTTGCGGGAGAAGAAATTCAATGATTTGCTGGTTCGTGTTGGGGACAACTGCAAAGTGGTGCGCATTCATGCTCCCGGCCTTGTGGAACTGGTGGAGCAGGGACTTGGAAATTCTGACCGGTGCCGACAGCTGTTGGAGCCGATTTTGTCCCCCTATCGGGGAAAATTGGATGGGCTGGTATTAGGCTGTACCCACTATCCTTTTGCAAAGGAGTCGATTCGTGGGATTCTGGGAGAACAGATCCGCTTGTTTGACGGCGGTGAAGGAACTGCCAGGGAGACTTGCCGGCGGTTGTCTGCTGCGGGAAAACTGCACCACAGAGCCGGGGCAGGACAATTGAAAATATTGCACAGCGGTTCAGATCCCTGCTTTGCGCAGCAAATACAAGCCTTGATAAAATGAGGAGAGAAAAATATGGAAAACACACTGGTAATTGGTATTGCCGGAGGCACCGGTTCCGGTAAGACCACCTTGGTTCAGAAAATTTCGGAACATTTTGGCGGAAAAGTGACCATGCTCAGCCACGATAATTATTACAAATGTCGGGATGAGCTGTCTTTTGAAGATCGCTGTAAACTAAATTACGATGAGCCTGATGCAATGGATACCAGCCTGATGGTCTACCATTTGGAGCAGCTGCGCCGGGGGCAGGCGATCGATTGCCCGGTCTATGATTTTACCCTCCATAACCGCAGCAAAGAGACGGTTTCTGTTGTACCCAAGCAGGTAATCATCGTGGAAGGAATCCTGATTTTTGAAAACGAGCAGCTGCGAAATCTGATGGACATGAAAATCTTTGTGGATGCAGATGCAGATGTTCGGCTGTGTCGCCGGATCAAACGAGATGTGACCAAGCGTGGAAGAAGTCTGGAATCCGTGCTGGAGCAGTATGAAACCACCGTTAAGCCCATGCACGAAAAGTACGTAGAACCCAGTAAAAAATATGCGGATGTGGTGGTTCCCATCGGCGGCAAAAATCCGGTGGCTCTGGATATGATCATTGGCCATATTCAGCGGCATTTGGATGGGGCACTTTATGAAGATTGAGAGCCTGATTTTTGATATTGATGGTACGCTGTGGGATTCCCGTGCGCTGGTGGCGGAAGGGTATAACATTCAGTTGCGACGGGAGGGACTGTCTCACCTGTGTGTGACGGCGGAGGACTTGCGGCCTTTGTTCGGCAAGGTGATGACCGAGATCGCTGACAGCATTTTGGCACAGATCCCCTTGGAGCGACGCTATGAGATCATGGAGCGGTGCATGGATACGGAAAACCGTTACCTTTACGAAAATGAATGCAACATCGGCTACCCCGGTGTGAAGGAAACCTTGGAAGCGCTGGCTGAAAACCATCGCCTGTTCATCGTCAGCAATGCCCAGAAGGGCTACTGCGAACTGTGCATGGAAAAACTGGGCATTGCCCATCTGTTCTCTGGACATCTGTGTTTTGGGGACACCGGCACGGAAAAGGGGCTGACCATACGCCGCCTGATGGCAGAACATCAGATTTCTTCTGCTGTTTACATTGGAGATACCCAGGGAGATCTGGAAGCAACTGTGGTTGCGGATATTCCCTTTATCTGGGCGGCCTATGGTTTTGGAAGCCCTGACAGCCCGGCAGCGAAGATCGACGATATTCGCCAGTTGCCCAAGGTGCTGGAAGATATGTAACAGGGCGTTTCTGCGGAAAGTCCGATAAGCCTTCCTTTTGAGAAAAGCCCTCTCCGGCAAAAATGCCACCTCTCCCGGTAGGAGAGGCAAGAAATAACGCTCCCTGAGTTCTCAGGGAGCGTTGTTTTATTTGATTTCCAGCAGGGCATCCCGCACCGAGCCGATGGTATACAGGGAGCCGAAGCACAGCACCACGCCTTCTTTTCCTGCAAGGGAGATGGCCTTGGCAACGCCTGCTTCGATGGTTTCACAGGCAGTGGCGGTGGCACCGGCCTGCTCCAAAAATGCAGCCAGCTGATCAGCATCCAGCTTCCGGGGATTGGGGGGCGTGATGCAGACAAACTGCTGAATGTAGGGCATGACAGGCTTGTACATATCTGCATAGTCCTTGTCAGCCAGCACGCCGGTCAGAGCGATGATCTTCTTTCCGGGCAGGTAGTCCTGAATGTTCTTGATGAGGGCATCGAAACACTGGGGATTGTGTCCGCCGTCGATGATGAACAGGGGATCCCACCCCACAATGTCGAACCGACCGGGCCATTGTACATCATGCAGACCCTGACGAATATTTTCTTCGGAGATCTTCCAGCCTTTTTCGATGAGGGTGTCGATGATGGAAAGCACCACAGCGGCATTTTTCAGCTGGTGGCTGCCCAGCAGGGGCAGTTCCAGATTTTTTCGGCTGCCGCAATCGAAAATCTGACCTTCCAAACCGTGAGCGTGGAGCACCAGAGTATCAAAATCCGCTTTTTTCAGAGACAGGTGGCGCTCATTGCAGATTTTTTCAAACACGGCTTCTACGGAGGGGATACCCCGATAAACAACGGCGTTGCCGCCTTCTTTAAAAATGCCTGCTTTGGTTTCGGCAATGGCTTCCAGCGTGTCGCCCAGCACTTCCGTGTGGTCAAGACCGATGTTGGTGATGACTGCCACTTCCGGCACTTCGATGACATTGGTGGAGTCCATGGCACCGCCCATGCCCACTTCCAGCACCACAATGTCGCAGTTCTGACGGTAGAAATACTCAAAGGCGATGCAACAGACCAATTCAAATTCTGTGGGCTTTTCCTCCATGCTCTCTGCCAGAGGCCGAACCCATTCGGTGACGGCGGCCAGATCCTCGTCGGAGATCTGCACCCCGCTTACCTGCATCCGCTCATGGAAACGGTAAATGTAGGGGGATGTGTAAAGACCTGTCCGGTAGCCGGCCTTCTGTAAAATGGAAGCAGTCATGGCGGCGGTGCTGCCCTTGCCGTTGGTGCCGGCAATATGGACGAATTTCAGTTTTTTTTCCGGGTTTCCCATGAGGGAAAGCAGCTTCTGCGTCCGTCCCAGGCCGGGGATGCTGCCCTTCCAGCAGACGGAGTGGATGTATTCCAATGCTTCATTGACATTCATGT
>CAZHPO010000024.1:0-16742 GCA_964534615.1 uncultured Oscillospiraceae bacterium | reverse complement strand
TTCGTCTTCATGTTATTCAATTTACAAGGTACAGCCGTCCGCCGCAGCGAACTTTTATATTCTATCACGGTTTGTTCTGTTTGTCAAGAACTTTTTTCAAGTTTTTCAAACTTTTTTGTTGCCGCATTTCTGCGGCCCCTTCAACCGGACAGCTTGGATATTTTATCACCTGGCGCAGAAAAAGTCAAGCATTATTTTTGTTTTTTTGCAACTTTTTTAAACGCCCTACTTTTTGCGGACATTTTCAGCAATTTCAGTCATAATTACCCCGGTATTTTCTCCATTGAGTGCCAAATCTCCTAGGCTTACCATCCCGCACAGTTTTCCGTTTTCCACCACCGGCAGGCGCCGCACCTGCTGTTTTCCCATGATATAGGCCGCAGCGCTGGCATCCGCATCCGGTTCTGTGGCAACCACGGCTGTGGTCATCACGTCCCGCACCCTGGTCAAATCGGGATCCCGACCGGAGGCCATACAGCGGATCACCAAATCCCGATCGGTAAGCATCCCACAAACCCGTCCATCCCTGCTGCACACCGGCAGCGCACCAATATTATATTGTGTCAGTGTCCGAGCCGCCACACCCGCCGGCTCCTCCGGATGGATCCGCACCACATTTTGTGTCATAACATCACGTACTTTCATACGCTCTCCCCCTTCTGAGGGAGAGTATAGCCTAAAAGAAACCACTCTATACCGTATTATATAATAAAGAGGGCGGCCACGCCGCCCTCTTTATTAAAATTCACATTTCTTGGCAATGTATTCTTTCAGCTGATCCACAGGAATACGAACCTGCTCCATGGTGTCACGGTCACGAACCGTCACACAGTTATCCGCAGGTGTATTCTCATCGCCCACAGTCTGGAAATCCACGGTAATGCACAAAGGTGTGCCGATCTCATCCTCCCGGCGATAACGCTTACCGATAGAGCCAGCATCGTCAAAATCCACCATAAAGTCCTTGCGCAGCTGCTTATAAATCTCCTCCGCCTTAGGAGACAGCTTCTTGCTCAGAGGCAGCACGGCAGCCTTGTAAGGTGCCAGTGCCGGATGCAGCCGCAGGACAGTGCGGACGTCGTCCTTACCGTTCTTGTCCTGACCTACCACTTCCTCATCATATGCTTCGCACAGGAATGCCAGTGCCACACGGTCACAGCCCAGAGAAGGTTCGATGACATAGGGAATATAGTGTTCATTTTTTTCCTGATCGTAATACTCCAGACCCTTGCCGGAGGCTTCCTGGTGACGTCCCAGGTCATAGTTGGTACGATCAGCGATGCCCCACAGCTCACCCCAGCCATTGCCGAAGGGGAACTGGTACTCGATATCCGTGGTAGCACGGGAATAGAAGGCCAGTTCTGCAGGGTCATGGTCACGCAACCGCAGAGAGTCTTCCTTGATACCCAGGCTCAGCAACCAGTTCTTGCAGAAGTCCTTCCAATAGGCGAACCACTCCAAGTCTGTACCGGGCTGGCAGAAAAATTCACATTCCATCTGCTCAAATTCACGGGTACGGAAGGTGAAGTTGCCGGGGGTGATCTCATTGCGGAAAGCCTTACCCACCTGGCAAACACCAAAGGGCAGCTTCCGACGTGTGGTACGCTGGATATTTGCAAAGTTGACAAAAATACCCTGAGCGGTCTCCGGACGGAGATAAGCGGTGGAGGAGGAGTCCTCTGTAACGCCGATTTTAGTCTGGAACATCAGGTTAAAGTTACGGATGGACGTAAAGTGATGCTTGCCGCAAGTGGGGCAAACCACGTCTTCATGGGTGGCAATAAAGTCATTCATCTCATCGGTGGTCATCGCATCCACATTGACGCCATTTCCACTTTCAGCAGCCCCGATCAGCTGATCCGCTCTTTGTCGGGAACCACAGCCCTTGCAATCCACCAGAGGATCGGAGAAGCTGCCCACGTGACCGGTGGTGATCCAGGTCTGAGGGTTCATAATGATGGCAGAGTCCAGACCCACATTGTAGTCAGACTCCTGAACAAACTTCTTCAGCCACGCTTTTTTCACATTGTTCTTAAACTCCACACCCAGAGGGCCGTAGTCCCAGGAGTTGGCCAGGCCACCGTAAATTTCAGAGCCGGCATAGACATAGCCACGGTTTTTGCAGAGATTGACGATCATATCCAGGGTTTTTTCGCTGTTTTTCATATTTCATCCTCCAATTTAAGGGGTTTATTTCATTTGAAGTCCATTATACAAAGGTTTTTCCTACAAATCAAGGGGGTGTCTAAAAATTACATAATTCGACACCGCCTCCGACTAAATACAAATAGCAGATATGTGCAATCAACGCCCACACCTGCTACCTATTCTTCATCAATATATTCCAGCACTTCCTCCACACGGCATTGCAACAGTTTACACAGCTGATTCAGCGTATGTGTAGAGATGTTTTCACCACGCTTGATCGCATAATAATTAGAAAGAGGAAAACCCATTTTTCCCAGGCGATAGGATGTTATTCCCTTTTCTTTCATCGTTCGGAATAGTGGTTCATAACTGATCATCCATCACACCCCCATATATCCAGTATAAAAATCATGCTTGATTTTTGGTATCTGTGATAATTCGTATATACGATTATTGACATACAAGGATGATTGTGTTATATTTCTATTATCAGCCTTTCCCTTTTCTACACCAAGAAGTAGCAATCACACCGCATTTACCGCCACCTTAACTTTAAAATAAAACGCAAAGGAGCCTCCGTATGAAAAAAGTATTGTCCATGTTACTTGCTATGCTACTTATCGTCTCTTTGGCAGCCTGTGGTGAAGATGTTCAGAAACCATCTGATGTTCTCATCGATAGCACAGGCGACACTCAACAAAGCAACACCTCCAGTACTCCCTCAAATACAATTGACGACAGCACGCCAGAATCAACCACAAATAATAGCAACCAAATCTTCCCCACGAAAGTAACAATTAGCGAAACCGTGTTGGTCGATGAGGCTGGTGTTAAAATTACCGCCAAAAGTCTTAACGCAGGACTCTTAGGCACTGAGATCAAGCTTCTCATAGAGAACAATTCCGGTCAAAACTTGACCGTTCAATGTCGGAATGTATCTGTGAACGGCTATATGGTCGATACCATAATGTCTACCGATGTGGTAAATGGAAAAAAGGCAAACGACAGCCTCATTTTGATGAATTCAAGTCTAAATCTCTGCAATATCGACACCATTGCTGATATCGAATTGTCCTTCCACATTTTTACATCTGACGATTGGGAAACCTATTTTGACACAGATCAGATTCAGCTCAAAACTTCCGCAGCAGCCTCCTATAAATACGAGTATGATGACAGTGGTCACGTCGCATACAATAAGGATAATATTAAAATCATTATTAAAGGATTATCCAAAAACGAATCCATTTTAGGTTCCAGCATTGTTGTCTACATCGAGAATTTAAGCAACGACGATATCACTGTGCAGGTGCGAGATATCTCCATTAACGGTTTCATGATCAGTCCTATTTTTTCCTGTGATGTCCTTTCCAACAAACACGCAGTTGACACGATTACTTTTCTCTATTCTGACTTAGAAGAAAACGGGATTAAGGAAATTAGCTCCGTAGAACTATCCTTCCATATCTTCGATTCCTCTACATGGAACACCATCGCTGACAGCAGTGTAGTAACAATTACATTTTAACAGCTTACACAAAAAAGATACGCACGATCAAATCGTGCGTATCTTTTTATTATACATTTTATTCGCCCTGATAGACCAGGTCTTCGCCCAGATCGTCTGCCATCATCTGGTAAACATGATCTGCAATATCCACCGTGGTTTTTCCGGCAAATTCTTCCGGCTGGACGATACCCACCAAGTGCAGTTCCACACTGCTGGGTCTCAACTTTTTGATACTGGGAATCACCATCGGCGTATCACGCAGGGTGCAGACCACGATCGGCACATGGGCTTTCTGTGCGATTTTAAACACGCCGGGGCGGAAGTGACGCAGCAGGCCATCGTCACTGCAATAGCCCTCCGGGAAGACCGCAACAGATGCCTTGTCCTCCTTTAATATCTGGATGCATTTAATAATCGTTTTCAGCGCCGCCCGGTCATTTTCCCGATCGATGAGCTGACACTGCAATTTGTGCATCACTTCACCGACGATAAGCATATCATCGTTTTCCTTTTTGGAAATAAAGGCCAACTGAGATTTTGGAAATGCATACAGCAGCACCACCGGATCTGCAATGCAGAGGTGGTTGCACACCAGCAGATACCGGCCATCTTCAGGCAGCTGTTCATTCAGCAGGTTTATTCCCTGCATTTTGACTCTGACACGGCAAATTTGCACGATCCCCCGGACATACACATCCGCCATTTTTCGATAAAAGGGGCTGTCTTGCTCCTGAGGAATGGATTTATCCACCCGTTTGGCCATAACATACAAAAACAAAAACGCCAACACAATGCCCAGAAGAAAAAATCCCACCAGGCTCAAAACCCAAAGGATCGGGTTATTGGTTTGGGTCAGCAGGCACACCAACAGGGTTGCACCCGCACTGAAAGCAGCAACGATGCCCAATAGCATAGGATTTCCTCCATTTTTTACAAACTAAGTTATAGTATACTCCATTTTTTCCCAGTAGACAATAAGAAATTTAAAAAAGCTGATTTTTTTACAAAATGGTGGAAATTCCTCTGGACTGTATGGTATAATAACTGCAAAAGCTGTAGATTGGACAGGAGGCTTTGCATTTTTCCTGTATCGAAATCTCCTACTTTGGGCAACACCGCCCTCCGGAACACCGTCCCACCCTACGAACGAAAGGATCATTTTATGTCACTATCTTCCTCTGCCCCCTGGCTGGCCTTTTACGGCAACACGCCTGCCACCCTGTCCTATCCTGAAAAGACCATGTATCAACTGCTGGCAGATACCGCCAAAAAATATCCTGACCATATTGCCTACACTTTTATGGGCAAAAAAACTACTTTTGCCCATTTTCTGGAGCGCATTGAATCCACCGCCAAAGGCTTGATTGCCATGGGCATTGGCAAGGGTGACCGGGTCACCATCTGCATGCCCAATTCTCCTCAGGCACTCCACTGTTTTTATGCACTGAATCGGCTAGGTGCCGTTCCAAATATGATCCATCCGCTGTCCGCAGCCAAGGAGATCGCCTTCTATTTAAATGTATCCCACAGCAAAGCCATTTTGACGCTGGATCAGTTTTACGGGAAGGTTGCCGGTATTTTACCGGAAGTGGATCACCCGGTTCAAATTTTCATCGCCCGAATCGCTGACGAACTGCCCTTCCCCCTGAACCTTCTCTACCCCCACACCAAAGCAGGCAAGCACTCCCTGCCCAAGTCCGGCTACACCCTGTGGAAAGAGGTAATGTGTGCAGGAACAGATCAGATCCAGCTGCCGGAGGATGACGGAAAGGCCGATGACTGCGGTGCCATCCTCTATTCCGGCGGCACCACCGGTATCAACAAGGGCATCATGCTCTCCAACCGGAATTTTAATGCACTGGGCTTGCAGACCATTGCCGCCTCCGGCTATGCATCCGTCGCAGGTATGAAAATGCTTTCCATTATGCCCATTTTCCACGGCTTCGGTCTGGGCATCGGCATCCACACTGCTCTTATTGGCGGTGCTACCTGCATTCTGGTGCCCCAATTTTCCATTAAAACCTACGCCGACATTCTGAAAAAGCAAAAACCGGATCTCATCCCCGGCGTGCCCACCCTCTTTGAAGCATTGCTGCGCACAGAAGGGTTGGAAAATGTGGATTTAAGCTTCCTCAAAGGTATTTTCTC
The DNA here is from genome assembly GCA_964534615.1 of uncultured Oscillospiraceae bacterium. Classification (GTDB taxonomy): domain Bacteria; phylum Bacillota; class Clostridia; order Oscillospirales; family Oscillospiraceae; genus Faecousia. The sequence continues at coordinate 10,936 of CAZHPO010000024.1, read as the reverse complement.
CGGCGGTGACAGTCTTTCCCCGGAACTGAAGAAAAAAGTAGATGCTTTTCTGAAAGAACACAATTGTTCCGAGCAGATTCGGGAAGGCTATGGCACCACTGAGTGTGTCACCGCCTCCTGCCTGACCCCCAAGGACTATGCCCGTGAAAATTCCATTGGCGTTCCCTTCCCGGACACCTTCTACCGGATCGTCACCCCCGGTACCACCGAAGAAGTGGCTCCCGGAACAGAAGGTGAGATTTGCCTCAGTGGTCCGACGGTGATGCTGGGTTATATGGACAACCCGGAGGAGACCGCTGCCACCTTAAAGACCCACTCCGACGGAAAGATCTGGCTGCACACCGGCGATATGGGCTATATGGATGAGGACGGTTTTGTTTACTTCCGTCAGCGTATCAAGCGCATGATCATTTCCTCCGGCTATAACATCTATCCTTCGCAGCTGGAAAACATCATCGACAGCCATGAAAAGGTGCTGCTCAGCTGTATCATTGGCATTGCCGACGACTATCGTGGTCAGCGGATCCGGGCTTATGTGGTTCCCATGCCCAATATTCAGCCCACGGAAGAACTGAAGCAGGAGCTACTGGCTTACTGCGCCGAGCGGATCGCCAAATATGCCATGCCCAGAGAGATCATTTTCCGCAGCGAGCTTCCCAAAACTCTGGTAGGCAAAGTAGCCTATCGGGTATTGGAAGAAGAAGCCGCTGCCGAAACCTGATGGTTCTCCCTGTCAAAAGGGATGGTTTTTCTGTCTACAAGGAGTGTACCTATGAAAAAACGAATTTGGGAATTGGATGCTTTCCGGGGACTGTGTCTGCTGGGCATGGTGGCCATCCACCTGATTTATGATCTTTCCCACCTGTATGGCATTATTCAATGGCAGTCACCGGCCTGGTTTTCCTTTGTCCAGGACTGGGGCGGCGTTCTGTTCATCATTCTTTCCGGCATCTGTGTCACGCTGGGGCGACACCACGTGAAGCGAGGTCTGATCGTGGTGGGCTGTGGTCTGGTGGTCACTGCTGTCACCCTGGGTATGTATTTGCTGGACTTCTCCGGAAAAGAAATTATGATTTATTTTGGCGTGCTGCACTGTCTGGGGGTTTGCATGCTGCTGTGGCCGGTGTTCCGAAAACTGTCCGACCCACTTTTGACGGTGCTAGGCATTGTCATGATCGCAGCAGGTCTGTACCTCGATCGTTATGTCCTGGTGGATTTCCCCTGGCTGCTTCCGCTGGGCTTTTTCTCCCCCTATTTCCCCTGCGCCGACTATTTCCCCCTGTTGCCCCATTTGGGATTTTTCCTGCTGGGCGCAGTCATAGGACGGCGGCTGTATGCAAAAAAAGAAAGCCTGTTGCCCCAAATCAACGAACAAAATTGGGTGATCCGTTTCCTCAGTTTCTGCGGCCGACAGTCGCTGTGGATCTATATGGGCCATCAGCCGATCCTGGCTGGGTTGTGTATGCTGATCGCCGCCATGAAATGAGGTTCTGTCCATGAATATTTTACGACCATATGCCAAATACATTGCCGGCTCCATGGGCATTCTGGGCGGTGCGCTGCGAATGTGGACCCTCGCTCTGGGAGAAGACCAAAAAGCCCTCTATCCAGCAAACCACCCCGGTTGGCTCTGTTATCTGGGGCTGACCATGGCCATGATCGTTTTCTGCTTCTTCATCAGTCAAAAGGAAGCCGGATCACGGCACAAAAACGCGCTGTCTTTCGCCGTTGAATGCATCGCCGCTGTCGGTATCGGCATTTACAGTCTGTCCCTTTTCCCCAGCACCGGCTTTTTTGCGCTGATGGTCAGCGCTCTGGGTATGGCCTCTACGATTGCTCTGCTCTATGATCTGTACCGGCACACCAAGTCCCTGCCCACCACGATTTTCGCCTATGCGCTGCCCTGTCTTTTCTTCGCCGTTGAGATGTTTTACCTGAATTCCCAGTTTGGAGGCGAACCAGAACTGATTCGGTTCATTCCCCAATTTCTGGCCGTATTCAGCGCTGCTTTCGCCACCTATCAACTCTGGGGCAACGCCGTAGAACTGGATCATTGGAAAAGACGGCAGTTCTGGCAATTGCTGGCCGGATATCTCTGCATTGCCGCCGCCCCCGGTGGTCATATCATGTATGCCTGTGTCGGCCTCTGGCTGCTGTTTGCCCCCTGTCCCTCCCAGTCCCGGCAAGATTTGCCGTAAAGGAGGTGTCCCGTATTGTATTTACCTGAAAATGTTCAATGCTGCATCCGGCTTCTGGAAAACGCCGGTTATCCCTGCTATGTCGTCGGCGGTTGCGTGCGGGATGCACTTTTGGGCTTGCAACCCCATGATTACGACCTCTGTACCGCCGCTACCCCGGATCAGATCAAAGCGATCTTTCGAGACTTTCCTCAGATCCACGCCGGAGAAAAGCATGGCACCATCGGCATTATTTTTCCCGGTGCAGAGGTTTACGAGATCACCACCTTTCGCACAGAAGGCACCTACGGCGACAGCCGCCATCCGGATTGGGTGGCTTTTGTCACCGACATTCGGCAGGATCTGGCACGGCGGGATTTTACCGTCAACGCCATGGCCTATTCCCCCCTCCGGGGCTTTGTTGATCCTTTCGGCGGTCAACAGGATCTGAAAAACCATCTTTTGCGTGCGGTGGGTGTGCCCGACCAACGGTTTTCAGAGGATGCCCTGCGGATCTTACGTGGTGTTCGTTTCTCCGTCACCTACGATCTGACCGTTGAACCGGCCACCCTGGGTGCCATGGTCGCCCTTGCGCCTTCCATGGATATGCTGGCCAGAGAACGGGTGTTTGACGAGTTATGTAAACTCCTTTTAAAAATCAACGGGGAACAGCTGGTGGCCTTCGCCCCCATTATCACCCAGGTCATTCCGGAGCTGGCAGCGGCTGTCCACTTTGACCAGCAAAATCCCCATCACCGTTTTGATATCTATAGCCACAGCGCATATGTTGTGGAGGAAACGCCACCGCAACTGCATCTGCGCTGGGCTGCACTGCTCCACGATGTGGGAAAAATGGCCACATTTACTCTGGATGACAAAAATATCGGCCATTTTTACGGTCATGCCGATGCCGGTGCCGAAACTGCACAGCAAATCCTGCGTCGACTGAAAGCCCCCAACGACTTGCGGGAGAAAGTGGTGCAACTGATAAAACTGCACATGATTCGGATAGAACCGAATATAAAATCCGTCCGCCGATGGATCAGTCGTCTGGGACAGGAGACCTTTGCAGACCTGTTGGCTTTGCAGGAAGCGGATACAGGCAGCAAAGGCACCGGCGTTGCTGCCACAGAAAGCACTTTTTCCCAACTGCGCAGTCTGGCTGCTCAAATTCAGGCAGAAAACGCCTGCCTTTGCCTCAGAGATCTGGCCGTCAACGGCCACGACCTGAAAGCCCTGGGCTACGAGGGCGCAGAGATTGGCAACATACTTCATAACCTTTTGGACGCCGTTCTGGATGAACAGCTGCCCAATGACAAACAGATTTTACTAACACATATTGAAAAAGGAACATCATTATGGCAAAGAGAAAAATGACCAAACGCATGAAAAAGAGATTGCACAGAAAAATCCTGAAAATCACCATTGCCCTGCTGACCGCTATTTTGCTGGCACTGCTGGGATATCTATTCAAGGATATGCTCCCCACCGACAGCAATACCGACAACAGCACCACCTCCGGCAGCAGCCAGAATAAACCTGTCGGCAACGGCGTGGATGGTCGTCTGGAAGACATTCCATCCATTGATGAATCCGGTTATCTGGCCGTCCATTATATCGATGTGGGGCAAGGCGACAGCATTCTCATCACCTGCAATGGTGAATATATGCTCATCGATGCCGGAGAAAACGGAAACGGCAACACCGTCATCGACTATATCACCGATCTGGGCATTGCAGAACTGGATCTTGTAATCGCCACCCACGCCCACTCCGATCACATTGGCAGCATGGACGAGGTTTTAAATGCTATCCCGGCAGAAGAAGTCTGGTATCCTGAATATCGCCACGATACCAAAACCGAGACAAATTTCCTCAACGCCGCCACCAACTGCGGTGCCACCATCCGCCAGCCAGAGCTGGGAGAAACGTATGATCTGGGTGGTTCCACTGTTACCGTTCTGGGGCCTGTCAAGTGCGACTACAGCACCGACGACCACTACTCTGATCCCAACGATATGTCCATCATCGTGATGGTACAGTACGGCGAAAACAAGTTCCTGTTCACCGGCGACCTAGAAAAGACCGACCACGCAGAAGGTGACATGGTGGACTACTGGGGCGCAGATAAACTGAAAGCCGACGTTCTGAAACTCGGTCACCACGGCAGCAAAACCTCCACCAGCTACTACTTCCTCCGGGCAGTAGACCCCACATACGCCGTCATTTCCGTGGGCGAAGGCAACAAGTACGGCCACCCCAACCAGGAGACCATGGACATTCTGGGCGATGATGATGTGCTTGTTTATCGCACAGATGCTATGGGCACCATCGCCGCTGTGTCCAACGGCACCCAAATCAAATTCTATCAGGACAGCAACACATCTGCCTATATTCCCGATTGAGCAATCATCCCAAAACGATAGCTGTCATCACACAGCCGGTGTCCATACTGGCTGTGTGATCTAAAAATATCCCCTGACAGGAGGTGACCCCATGGCTCGTTTGTCCGACCCCATTACCATTTTAAAAGGCATCGGCCCCGGCAAGGCTGCCCAATTTGCCTGCCTGAACATTCACACATTGTCAGATCTGATCTGCCACTTTCCCAGAGGGTACGAAGACCGTACCCAGCTTGTTACCATCGACAAGCTGGAAGTAGACAGACCGGCCTGTTTTCGTGCCATGGTGATGAACACCCCCAGGACCCATCATGTCCGCAAGGGACTGGATATCACCAAAGTGCAGGTAGCCGACCACACTGCCCGACTAAACCTGACTTTTTTTAACCAGAAATTTACCACCGATCAGCTTCAATACGGCAAAGAATACATCTTCTACGGTGCCATTTCCGGAGATTTCATCGGCTATAACATGACCTCTCCCAGCTTTGAATCCATCGATGGACCAGCCATCAACACCCGACGTGTGCTGCCCATCTATCCCCTGACCACAGGCTTGAGCAACGCTTCCATTTTAAAAGCTGTGGCACAGGCACTGGCCATATGTCCTGCGCCGGAGGAGATCATCCCGGCCACCGTGCGCCAGCAATATCACATTCTTCCGGCAGAGCAAGCCTATACTGCCATCCATCAGCCTTCCTCTATGGAGGAAGCAGAGCAGGCAAAAAAGAGGCTGGTATTTGAGGAGTTTTTCATTTTTTCTGCTGGACTTTCTCTCATGCGTGCCGCCCGAACCGCCAAGACCGCTGTTCCCTTTGAAACCACCGATATTGCCCCCTTTCTTCAAGCCCTGCCCTTTCAACTGACCGGAGCCCAGACAGGGGCAATTGAGGAGATCATGGCCGATTTCCGCCGGGGTACACCGATGAACCGGCTGGTTCAGGGCGATGTCGGCAGCGGCAAGACCATGGTGGCCGCCGCAGCCGCCTATGTAACCGCTAAAAACGGCCATCAGAGTGCCCTAATGGTGCCCACAGAAATTCTGGCAGAGCAGCATTTTGCTTCTCTTTCCAAGCTTCTCTCCCCGCTGGGACTTCGGGTGGGGCTGCTGACCGGTTCAATGAAGGAACGGGACAAAAGAGACATCCGTGGAACCATCGCTGTCGGAGGGTTCGATCTGGTCATCGGCACCCACGCTCTGCTGACGGACAGCACCATTTTTCACGACCTGCAACTGGTCATTGCCGATGAACAGCACCGTTTCGGTGTGGAGCAACGTTCCAAACTCAGTGCCAAAAGCAACGACCCTCATCTGCTGGTCATGTCCGCCACGCCCATTCCCCGAACTTTGGCACTGATTATGTACGGGGATCTGGACGTCTCGATTCTGAACGAACTGCCCCCCGGTCGGCAAACCGTTGACACCTTCCTCGTAACCGAGAGCTACCGTCCCCGGATCAATGCTTTCATCCGCAAACAGGTAGAACAGGGGCATCAGGTATTCGTCGTCTGCCCGGCAGTAGAAGAAAACGAAGAAATGAACATCAAATCCGCCCAGCTTTGGGCAGAAACCCTGCAAACCGCCGTTTTTCCTGATTTAAAAGTCTCCCTGCTCCACGGTCGGATGAAGGGTGCAGAAAAAGAGGCCATCATGACCGCCTTCGTCCGGGGAGAAAGTCATATTTTGGTGTCTACCACGGTGATCGAAGTAGGTGTGGATGTGCCTAACGCTACCCTGATGGTCATTGAAGATGCTGACCGATTTGGTCTTTCCCAGCTCCATCAGCTCCGGGGACGTGTGGGACGGGGCAGTGCAAAAAGCTTTTGCATTCTCACCTCCCACAATCGAAATCCGGAGACTCAGCAGCGGTTGAAAGCTTTCTGCAAGACCAACGACGGCTTCCGCATTGCTGAAGAAGATCTTCGTCTGCGAGGCCCCGGTGATTTCTTTGGTTCACGACAGTCCGGACTTCCGGTATTCCGAATGGCCGATCTCAGCAGCGACCTGCAAACACTGAAAGATGCCCAGGCCGCTTCCGCGCAGTGGATCAACGACTTCGGAACCGCTCAAACGCCGGAAGCCGCCGCCCTGCGATCTCGTATTGCGGATCTGTTTGCCACCATCGACGGCAGCCTCAATTAGTTCATCCTCACCGGCACAGCTCGCTTCCATACAAAAAATCTGCCCAGGATATTCCTGGGCAGATTTTGATTTACTTACCGGCCACGCTCAGGCCATCCACCAGCACACTGGGTGCGCCGAAGGCTGTCATGCCCATGGCATTGGGCAGCTGGCAATTATCGGCCAGAGCCACAATATTCTTCAGCAGTTCATAGAAGTTGCCTGCTACGGTGAAGGACTTGACAAAACGGGTCTTTTCACCGTTTTCGATCATATAGCCCTCGCTTTGCAGGGAGAAGTCACCGGAAATGGAGTCTGCACCGGCGTGCAGGCCGCTCAGATCTGTGATATACACACCATTGCCAGCCTTACGCAGCAGTTCTTCCTCTGTTAATTCGCCGCCTTCCAGATACATGGTGAAAGGACGGATGCCAACGGAGGCATTGTAGCCACCCTTGGATGCGTTGCCGGTGGTCTTCTTGCCGGCCACCGCAGCAGTCTTCAAATTATACAGCAGGGTGTTCAGCTTACCCTTTTCGATGATGTTCTTTTTATGGGTGGGGCTGCCCTCTGCATCAAAGTTGGCAGGCTCCGGGTTATCCTTATGGAAGGGGTCGTCCACCAGCGTGACGATCGGTGCGGCAATGATCTGTCCTTCCTTACCGGCCAGCTGGGACAATCCCTTCTGGGCTGCTTCGGAATTGAAAATGGAAGAATAGACATTCAGCAGGCTGCACATGGCATCGGGATTGAAGATGACCGGATACTGGCCGGTGGGTGCCACCTCGCCGCCCAACTTGATCTTGGCCGTATCAATGGCCTTTTTCACCATTTTATCGGTATCGATCTTAGAAAGCTCACCCAGTTTGATCTGATAGTCATTGGACATTCCCTGACCGTCGGACACAACGCCCACGGCCACCACACCGGCGTAGCTGCTGCTGCGCTGCAAATCCAGACCCTTGGAATTGTAAATAGCCACTTCCTCTGCGCCCCGGATGATCTGAGTCTGGCAGCCATCCACGGCCATGGGGTCTGCACCATAAAGCTTTTCGGTGGTCTCCAGTGCCTTGGCGATCATTTCCTCGGTGGCAGGCTCCGGATAGCTTCTGTCGGGCAGCTGTTCGTATTCCTGTCCGCCTTCGCCCAGGAACACCTGCTCCTCTGTCTCCAAATTCTCGGCGTTGTCCACAGCCTTCAGCACCACCGCCTTGGCCTGCTCAGCAGACAGATCCTCCGTGGACGCATAGCCCATTCGTCCGTTGACGATACAGCGGAAGCAAAGGCCACCGGAAAGAGAGGAAGAAAACTCATTGATCGTATGCTGGAAGGTATCCACACTGGTGGAGGAGCTGGCCTGATAGTACAGCTCATATTCTGTAACACCCTGTGCAGCGCACTGGGCGATAACAAGCTCTTTAAATTCGTTGAATTTCATGATAATGCCCTCCTTATCTGCCACCGACGGTAATGGTGGACACACGGATCAGAGGCTGACCCACATTGGTCGGCACGTTGCCACTGGACGAGCCACACATACCCTGACCCATATCCATATCCGAACCCACCATATCAATGTTCTGGATCACTTCGCTACCCTTGCCCACCAGAGAGGCTCCACGAACAGGTTCGCAGATCTTGCCGTCACGGATCATGTAGCCCTCGTTGACAGAGAAGTTAAACTCGCCGGTAACAGGGTTGACAGAACCGCCACCCATGCTCGCCGCATACAGGCCATATTCGATAGAAGAAATGATATCCTCGTTCTTATCCTGACCGGCTGCAATATAGGTATTGGTCATACGGGAAGTGGGGGTATAGGCATAGCTCTGACGACGGGAAGAACCGGTGGATTCCATCCCCATTCTTCTGCCGTTAAACTTGTCGATCATATAGCCCTTCAAAATACCATTTTCGATCAGCACATTTCGCTGGGCAGGTGTGCCCTCGTCGTCAATGTTGATGGAGCCCCAGGCATTGGGGATGGTGCCGTCGTCGATGGCGGTCACTTTTTCGTTGGCGATCTTCTGACCCAATTTGCCTGCAAAGACGCTCTGACCGTAGGCCACGGAAGAAGCTTCCAGGCCGTGACCGCAGGCCTCGTGGAAAATAACACCGCCGAAGCCATTGTCAATGGCCACAGGCATAACACCGGCAGGACAGTAACCTGCGCCGGCCATGGTAACGGCCTGCTTTGCAGCCCGGATACCCACAGCCTTGGGATCGATGATGCTGTCGAACACTTCCATACCCATCCGACGGCCGGGGCCGAAGAAACCGGTCTGGGTACCGCTACCCTTGTCGGCCACAGCGGAAATGGCGATCCGGGTACGGATCTGACGATCCTGAGCATAGATGCCATCGGTAGAAGCGATCAGAATATTATGATCCACGTCCAGCAGACTGCCGGAAACCTGAACAACAGACTCGTCGTATTCCTTGGCGGCAAAATAGCCTTCCTTCAGGACGGCCACCTTTTCCTTATTGCCACAGGAGGAGGGCACGATCTTAACGGGATGAATATCGCCGTACAACCGCTCTTTCAGCACGATGTCCATGGCAGCGTTGCCCTGACCCAGAGCTTCGGCGGCCTGTTCCGCACAACGGATCAATCCAGCCTCACTGGTATCGATGGTAGAGGCCATCACGGAGCGCATTCCCTTGTACACACGCACAGAAGCGCCGGCCACGACGGTATCATTGATGGCATCGACCTTGCTTGCGATCATGGAAATGGAATGGTTGACTGTGTTCTCTGCAAAAAGCTCGGCATAATCTGCGCCGGTAGAAACAGCCTTTTGCAAAACACGCTGGCAAATTTCTCTGGAAATCATAGAAAAAACTCTCCTTTTTCACGGAATATACTTATTCTATCATGTTCACTTTCAGAAAACAACTGTTTATTTTTCAAAGACTTCTCCAATATTTTTGTGCAAAACCGCTAAATGGCCGAAAATACGGGCCCTGAGGAATTTACAATCCCCACGAGAAAAGGCTGCCGCACCGATGGTGTAGCAGCCTTTGATTCATTTTCTCAGCACGGTATCTGCCTGTGCCACCAATTGTCGCACCTGCAAATGCTGGGGGCAGGCAGCGGTGCAACTGTCGCAGCCCACGCAGGCATCGGCTCTGGTTTCCAGTGCGGCGTAATCGGCCTTGGGGGTTCCCTCTTGCTTATGCAGGGTATTGATTTGGGCAAAAATGGTGGAAATTGGTACACCTGCCGGGCAATTTTCCTCGCAATAGCGGCAACCGGTGCAGGGGATTCGGGTGTGACTCTGATAAATGGGCTTCACCTGTTCCAAAAGGGCCCGTTCTTCCTCCGTCAGAGGTTTAAAATCCTCCATATAGGAAAGGTTATCTTCCATCTGCGCCAGATCGCTCATGCCCGAAAGCACCATGACCACATTGGGAAATCCTGCTGCAAAACGTACTGCGTAACTGGCAGGACTGCCGCCGGTCAACAGCTGGGCAGCCTCCGCAGGCAGATTGGCCAAAGAACCGCCCTTCACAGGCTCCATGACCATCACCGGCTTATCATGCTTGACGCATACCTCATAACAAAGTCTGCTCTGCACATTGGGATCATCATAGTCCGCATAATTAAATTGCAGCTGCACCACTTCGATTTCCGGCCGGTCGGTCAATATCTTGTCCAGCACGGCGGCACTGTCGTGGAAGGAAATGCCCACATGACGAATTTTCCCCTCCGCTTTCAGCTGCTGGACAATGTCATAGGCCCCTTCTGCCAGATACCGCTGATGCCGATCCTCATTCATGGCGTGCATTAAGTAAAAGTCAAAATATTCCACACCGCAGTTTTGAAGCTGGCGGTCAAGCAAGGGACGAATATCCTCCCCTTTTGCCCACAGAGAGTCTGACAGCTTATTGGTCAGCAGAAATCTTTCCCTGGGATGGCGACGGGCAAGACAATCCCGGACGGCCTGTTCGCTTTTTCCGTCGATATAAGGGGTGGCAGTATCAAAATAGTTGAAGCCCCGCTGTAAAAAGGCATCCACCATGGCGTTGACCTGCTTTCGGTCCACTTCATCGTCGATTTTTGGCAGGCGCATCATGCCAAAGGCAAGTTTTTTCTTCATTTCAGGGAAAAAATACATAAAACTACCTCCATTTTTGTGGTTTTCGGAAAAAATACTTTTTTCTTATTGCAAACATGCAAATGCTGTGCTATAATCTCCCCCGGCAATTGCATATTGACTTATATAAGTTCACAA
>CAZHPO010000023.1:0-16752 GCA_964534615.1 uncultured Oscillospiraceae bacterium | reverse complement strand
AGCGACTAGTGCCACATCTTTGCCCAGTTTCTTGGACAGGACGGCTTCCAGTTCGGTGATCTTGGCCAGGGCCTCAGCATCGTCGCTCAGAGAAGCGTAGCTGATGGGAATGTATGCGACCAGAGAAACTCCCTTGCCAGTTTTGGCAGCCAGTTCCTTTTTCAGAACAGTGATGGAGGCCAGCAGTTCCTCCTGACCGTTGAGGTTGGTGTAAGTTGCGTTCATATTTTAACGCTCTCTCCATATAATATCCGGCAGATTATGGCATTAGTCCTTCGAAGAAATATGAACAAACTGTAAAGCTTTTTCGGAGAGGACATTTTTGAACGAGCGCAATTGCAGTTGCGTAGACTGGAATGTGCATATGTGGAATGATTGTATTGAGAAAGTGTAAATGTGTGAGAAACATCTATTGACTTTTTTTCGCTACATGTTATAATGACCTATGCACCGATCGGTGCATTGCAGCTACAAAACCAAATAAGCTACATGGCGTCCTCCATCATGACTGCCGATTTCGGCAGGTGCGAGAGATTAGGAAACCCGGTGAGAGTCCGGGGCTGATGCCCGTTGCTGTATGTGCAGGAGTTTGTATTCATGGCGTGAGCCGGTCACTGGGGAAACCTGGGAAGGCGGAATACAAACGCAGGAAGTAGAGTTATTCCCCAATGCACGAGCCAGAAGACCAGCCATGTTCGAACTTGAAGGCCACTTCTGGGATGGGGTGGGGGACAAGTATTGTTTGGGGTGAAAATACACGGTCACATTGCGCTTTTTTGCGCAAATGTGGCCTTTTTTATTTGCAAACAACCGTCGAAATTTGACGGTCAGGATATATTCCGGCTTATTCGTGGCGAATGTACAGCTTTCGGAGCGAGTACAGATCGCTGAACAAGGGAACACCGGTGCGAAACCGGGACACGGCGGTTCGAGCCGCTGTGCTGTCAGCACAGAGCGACCGTTCTTTCTGCGAAAGCAGGTCATTGGGCGAAAGCCTGAGAAGGCGGAGCGGGCGCGTTGGAGTACCTGAATGTGCAAGTCAGAAGACCTACGAACCGTGCTTTTTGCACGGCATAAGCGACACACTGCCTGGCGGTGTGAGCCGGCTAACTCTTTATTGCGTCCGTGGACGATTATATAAGATATTTTTACGATAATGGAGGTTTCTTACATGAAGAAACGCATTTTGGCGGCACTTCTGATCCTGGTCATGGTTGTGGGAATGATGCCTTTGACCGCCGCAGCTGCGCAGGAGCAGTATGTCTATCTGTCCGTATTCAAAGACGGACAATTTGTGACAACTTCTTCTGAGAAAACAATGGCCTATGTTTCGGTTGCCATGTCTGAATTGAAGAAAATCGATTTAAAATCCTATAATATGGAACAGTACGAATACGATGCAGACAAAGATGGCAACGCCGATATTACCATGCTGCACCTGTTCATTTATGCCCATGAAAAGTTCTATGGCGGCTCTTGGGGCGATGTTCAGGTTTCTGGCACTTCCGGTTCTATGTTCTTCGGCGGCGGTTTGTTTGGCTTTGACTTGAACATGGTTTACAACCACAACGGTAAGGAAGCCGTGGATGAAGCAATGACAGAACAAAATGGAGGCGCCTTTGATGTGATTGCAACTGCCGATCATATCGTGCTGAAAGCGGGGGATTTTGTTGACCTGTCCGGATACACGGATTACGGCTTTTGGAGCGATCCGGAAGCAGGCTTCCGGTATTTTATGGACGGCGAAACAGTCACTCATTCTTACAAAGTTTCTGCAGAGAAAACTTTGAATGTCAAACTGGTCACTTCTAAGAATATTTGGGGAGCCGATGGTAGTTCCACAAAGCTGTTCGACCCTGAACAGAATAATACCATTTGTTACAGTAAGATATTGCTTGACGAGAATGCTAAGACCGTTACTACCAACGAAACTGGTTATGCAAGCATTCAGTTTGATGAACTTGGTACATGGTATATCTGGTCTCTTGGCGACAATGTTTCCTCCGCTGCTTATGCACAGGTGGATGTTGTCTGGGAAAATCCGGGTACCGTATCTTCTGATTGGAAGAACTTCCGCAACTCTGATGTAAATATGGCAATTACAAGTGCTCAGACACCTACAACCAAAGAAAATACCTACCTGAAGTGGGTAAAATATTTTGGAGGCGGTTGGACTGATGCACCCAGCGTACAGATCATTGCAGACAATGCGTTGGTAGTCATGTCTAACAATAAACTGTACAAGCTGGATCTGAGTAACGGAGAGGTCATGGCAACTGGTACGATGTCCGCAACACCCAGCTACGGCTACACTCCTCCCATTTTTGCAGAAGGTTTGATTATCTGTCCCCTGGGTGGCGGCATAATGGAAGCTTTTGATGCCAAGACTTTGAAATCCGTTTGGGTGTATAAGGACTCCTTGGGTGGACAGGCACTTTCCCCAATTACCTATTCCGATGGTAAGCTGTACACCGGATTCTGGAACAGTGAAATGAAAGATGCCAACTTTGTATGTGTCAATATTGAAAACGGCACGAAAGTTTGGGATAAGACTGTGACAGGCGGATTCTACTGGGCAGGCTCCGTGGTGGTTGGAGATGCTGTGATCGTGGGTACCGACGACGGCGAAGGCGGTAGCAGTGGAAATTCCCACCTGTATGCTCTGAACAAGGACAATGGCAACCAGATTACCGAAATTGAATTGACCGGCTTGGGAGACCAGCGATCTTCTATCGCGTACAGTGCGGAAAAAGGCCGTGTCTACTTTACAACCAAAGGCGGTTATCTTTGCTCCGTAGCTGTAAATGGAGAGACGGGGGCATTGTCCGATCTGAAATCTGTAAAGCAGGCCAGCCAATCTACCAGCACACCGCTGGTCTATGGTGACAAGGTGTACTTCTGCGCTGGTAGTGGCGTGACCAGCGGCAGCGGCGGCGCAGGCAATTTTGTGGTTGCCGATGCAGACACTTTGGAGCAGCTTTATGTTGTGGCACTGAAGGCATATCCCCAGGGTTCTGCACTGATGTCCACAGCTTACTATGAAACTGAAGGAAAACTCTATTTCTATACCACTTATAACGGAAAACCCGGCGGCATTTCTATGATCAAGGTCGATCCTACTAAAAACACTTCTGATGGAGCAGAATTGATCGAGATCTACGAGGCAGAGGGCTATGAGCAGTTCTGCATTACCAGCTTGATCTGTGGCCCTGACGGAACAATCTATTATAAAAATGATAGTTGTAATGTTTTTGCTTTGAGCAAAAACGAAGCTTGGCTGACGGACTTGCAAGCCAATATCGGTACATTGGATAAGCCTTTTGCAGCATCCAGAAACAATTATGAGATGGTCGTTCCAGCAGGGACGAAGAACGTCACCTTTATGGCTACTGCCTGTAATGGCGGCACGGCTACCGTATCGGGCGGCGAAACTATTTCCTTGAAAAACGGTGTTGGAACCGCTGAGATCACCGTATCTGTTAACGGTTGCACCCGGAAATACACTGTTTCTATTCGTGAAGAAAGAAACGATAACAGCCTTAGTTTCCTGAAGGTCAACGAGTCTAATGCGTTCTCTGGTATCTCCTTGGAAATGACGCCAACTTGGGCACCTGATACCTACTTCTATGGTGTGTATACCGCTGGTGAGAGCCGTAATTTTATAAATGTCTGGGCGGAAGCCACAGACAACTCCGCAACAGTGAAAATTTTTGCCTTGGAAAACATCCAGAACATGACATCTGGTCAGGAAATTGAGGTAACAGCAACTAATGTAGGCCATAACCGATATGCCATTTACTTTGCCGATGGTTCGAAGCCTATGTCGATCCGTATTGAAGTCACTGCGGAAAATGGGGATAAGGCTAACTATTATCTGGTTATGAGCAAGGCAGCTGCGGCAGAACAAGGTGCGGTTATGCTTAACGGCTTGAAGAATCCTGCAACGGAGGCTGCCCAGCCTGTTATTGAAAAGATCAATGCCATCAACAATGTGGATCTGTATGCAAAGGATAGAATCGCTGAGGCTCGTCAGGCGTACTTGGAACTGAGCCCTGAGGCACGATCCTTTGTAACCAACTATGAGGTTTTGGCAGAAGCTGAGAAAGCTTATGCGGAACTGGTTCAAGGTGTAGGTATTGAAAGTATCGAAAAGACTTCTAGCGAAGGCAATGTAGATACCTATATTGTTACACTGACCAATGGTGTTACATACACATTTACTGTGACCAATGGTATCAGTGGTACTGACGGAACAAACGGTATTACCCCTCAGCTGCGCATCAACGGAGAAACCAATGAATGGGAAGTTTCCTATGACAATGGTACAACTTGGATCTCCCTTGGCGTAAAGGCCACCGGCGACAAGGGCGATAAAGGCGATAAAGGTGACACCGGCGCCACTGGCGACAAGGGTGATACCGGTGCAGCTGGTGCTGATGGTGCAGATGGTATGACTCCTCAGTTGCGTATCAACGAAGAAACCAACGAATGGGAAGTTTCCTATGACAATGGTACAACTTGGATCTCTCTTGGCGTAAAGGCCACTGGCGACAAGGGTGACACTGGCGATACCGGTGCAGCTGGCAAAGATGGTATTACGCCCCAGATACGTATCAATGCAGAAACCAACGAATGGGAAGTTTCTTATGACAATGGTACAACCTGGATTTCCCTTGGCGTGAAGGCCACTGGCGCTGACGGCGATAAGGGTGATAAAGGCGACAAGGGTGATAATGGCGATAAAGGTGACACCGGTGCAGCTGGTACTAACGGAAAAGATGGTGCTGACGGCAAGGACGGTGCCAATGGCAAGGACGGTGTCGATGGCGAAAATGCCAACGAAAATATGACCGTTGTTGCAACTGCTATCGCTGGTGTTTCTCTGGTCAGCAATATTGCGCTGGTCGTATATCTGCTTCTTAAGAAAAAGAAATCCTTTTAATCAGTAAAAACCAATCTATCTATTTTTAGCGTGATCCTTCGTATTTGATCAAAGGTTGCACCCCGATAATGGGGTGCAACCAAATCTAAATTTGAAAATAAATCGTCCCAGAAGACGATTGAATATAGATCATTGTAAATTCAAAATTTTATAATAAATAGATTATATCTGCCACGGCGAGATGTCTGGAGGTTTATATGAAGAAAAAAACGTTGTACAATCTGATCATGGTAGCGATTATAGTAGCCATTGTGACAGGCGGTGTTTTGGGCGTTGGCTACATTCGGGGCTGGTTTGACAGGGCAGATGGCGGCCTGATCCTGCAAAATATTGTTGGTGTGGTGCGTATGGAACGAGCCGGTGTCAACTATACGGTGGACGGGAACACGGTGCTGCGCCCTGGTGATATGATTACTACTCAAAAAGGAGCAACAGCGGTCATTGCAATGGGAAATGACCGCATTACATTGGGTGGCGGCGCTGAAGTGACGATAACAGATGTTGAAAAGGCGGAAATACATCTGTCTGCTGGAGAATTGTTTGTTCATACGGAAGATATGGTACAAATTACATTCAACGCAGAGAACACAAAATTGGATGCTGGTTTTGGCGTGCAACTGTCTGCTGGCAATGAACAAAACAGCAATGTTGTTCATCTTGCGGTAACGGATGCGACTGTAGCTGTTAGTTATCGCATGGGCGCACAGACGGTTAGTGTATTTCGGGGTCGCTTGGATGATTTATCCGCCGGTCAGCAAAAAGAATACGTAGGCGGAAAGACATCTATCTCCGATATCAAAGTGGAAGGCCTGAACAGTTTTGTAATCGCACAGATCCGGAAGACAAACAAGGAAGTTAGCTTGTGTGTGACAAACCAGGAGCTGGATGAGCTTGAGGAAAAACGTCGTCAAGAGTTGGAAGATATGATCAATGGTTCCACAGAACCGACAGAGCCGCCCCATGTCCATGATTTTGAAATTTTCATCAAGGCAGCTACCTGCACAGAAGGTGGCTACACAGAATACAAATGTTCCTGCGGCGAAAGTTATCGTGACAGCGAAGTAGCGGCCAAAGAACACAGCTTTGGCCCGTGGCAGGTAAAGAAGGAAGCTACGGAGCAGGAAGCAGGTTCGATGGAGCATGCTTGTAGCAACTGCGGTGTGACGGAGCAGAAAACCATCGACAAACTGGTACATACCCATCGTTATATGGTGGAAGTGGTGAAACCCACCTGTACGGAAAAGGGATATACGCTCCATATCTGCGCCTGCGGCCACCAATATACAGATAATGAGGTGGCATCCACAGGGCATCACCATGAAATTCAGGTGATCGCCCCCACTTGTACCACCCAGGGCTATACCCTCCATATCTGTGCCTGCGGCAATCGCTATGTGGATAAAATTCAGTTTTCTACCGGCCACGACTGGAGCGAATGGACGGTGACGAAAGAGGCGACTACCGAGGAAAAAGGACAGATGGAACGCATCTGCCAGAGCTGCAAAGCCGAAGAGCAAAAGGAAATTGAAAAATTGGTGCATACCCACAGCTATACGGTGGAAGTGGTAGCGCCCACCTGCACGGAAAAGGGCTATACCATCCACACCTGCGCCTGTGGTGACAGCTATCGGGACAGCGAAGTGGCGGCAAAAGGACATAGCTTCGGTCCGTGGCAGGTAAAGAAGGAAGCTACGGAGCAGGAAGAAGGGTTGATGGAACGCACTTGCCGTCACTGCGATACCGGAGAGCAAAAAATCATTGAAAAACTGGTACATACCCATAGCTACCGAGAAGAAGTGGTGGCCCCCACCTGCACGGAAAAGGGCTATACCCTCCATATCTGCGCCTGCGGCAACCAGTATACAGATCAGGAAGTGACGGCCAAGGGGCACAGCTATGAAACGCAGGTGGTAGCACCTACCTGTACGACACAGGGGTATACGTTGCATGTTTGCGCCTGTGGTGATCGTTATACGGATCAGGCCAAGCCTTCCACCGGTCACAAGTGGGGCGACTGGAAAACAACAAAAGAACCTACAGAAAATGAAGAGGGTATCAAAGTACACATCTGTATTTCCTGTGGTAAAAAAGAAGACGCCTCCATTCCCAGCACAAGCAAGGATAAAAAGTATGTCTACATTACGATACTCTGTAACACCATTCTGGACAATATGAGTGATCTGACACCGGGAAAAGAGGAGTTTGTGCCTGAAGACGGTGTGATCTTACCAATGGTAAAGGTAGAGTTTACGGAAGGGGAAACGGTGTTTGAAGTATTGCAGCGGATCTGCAAACGGCAATCCATTCAAATGGAATACAGTTGGACACCCCTCTATGGCTCATATTATATTGAGGGAATCAACAATCTGTATGAATTTGACTGCGGTCACCAGTCCGGCTGGATGTACAAAGTCAATGGCTGGTTCCCCAACTACGGTGTTTCCCTATACGAACTTAGCGAAGGGGATCAAATCGTCTTTGCCTATACCTGTAAGGGTCTGGGCACGGATGTAGGTGCGCCGGAATGGGAAGGCGAATGATGAACGATGCGTTTTCGAAATACCATCCGGCGGTGAATTTCACGTTTTTTCTGGGTGCTATTGGATGCGGTGTGGTGATCCAACACCCGGCCTACCTGTTGGCAGGTGTGATAGCGGGCAGTGTTTACTACCTGCTGCTCCACGGGGAAAAAGGGTGGAAGATGATCCTCGGTCTTATCCCGCTGTTTCTGTTGCTAACAGCAGTAAATCCGTTATTTAACACGTATGGGAAAAGACCCCTGTTTTATTTGTTTGACCGTCCTTACACCATGGAGGCACTGCTATATGGTGCTGCGATTGCTTCCATGTTTGTGAATATGACCTTGTGGTTTGGGTGTTACAATCAGGTGCTGACCAGTGATAAATTTACCACGTTGTTTGGAAATCTCAGTCCCTCACTTTCTTTGTTGCTGGTAATGGTACTGCGTCTGGTTCCTGCATTCATTCGAAAAATTAAAACGATCAGTGGCGCCCGATGCGCTATTGGAAAAAGTCCGGGTGAAGGCGCAGGCAATAAAGAAAAGCTGGAAAATGGATTGACGGTTCTGGGCACGTTGACCTCTTGGGCTTTGGAGGGCAGCGTGATTACCGGCGACTCAATGCGAGCCAGAGGCTACGGAGTTGCCAAACGCAGCAGTTTTATGCTCTACACCATGGGAAAAGCCGACTGGACACTGCTGCTGACCCAATTAATGCTTTTCACGCTTGTGCTTATTTCCGCTGTGATTGGACAAACCAGGGCTGAGTTTGCTCCGGATCTATCGATTGCACCTGTATCCTGGGGAGTGATCGCCTATGGTGCATACTTGCTGATACCGACCGCATTACAGATAAAGGAGACCATTTTATGGAACATTACCAGATCACGAATCTAACATTTTCCTATCCGACTACCAAAAATAAACACAGCCTGGAAAACATAAATCTGTCCGTCGAAAAGGGCGAATATGTTGTGCTGTGCGGGGCTTCTGGTTCCGGCAAGACCACGCTTTTGCGTCACTTGAAGCCTGTCCTGGCGCCCCATGGAAAAACTACCGGTGAGATCTTGTTTAACGGCACTCCCATTGCCCAACTATCCCAGCGTGACCAGTCTGCTAAAATCGGCTATGTCATGCAAAATCCCGATGACCAGATCGTAACGGATAAGGTATGGCATGAACTGGCATTTGGATTGGAAAGTTTGGGTACGGCACAAAAGACCATGCGAGCAAGAGTGGCTGAAATGGCCTGCTATTTTGGAATTCAGGACTGGTTCCACCGGGATGTGGCCAACCTTTCCGGTGGACAAAAGCAACTTTTGAATTTGGCATCTATTATGGCCATGCAACCGGAAGTCCTGATTTTGGATGAACCGACCAGCCAGCTTGATCCCATTGCAGCATCGGATTTTTTGAATACTGTTCGTAAAATCAATATTGAGCTGGGAACCACGGTCATCATCACGGAGCATCGCCTTGAGGATATCTTCCCATATGCTGACCGGGCGGTGGTGATGGAAGGGGGCAAAATCATTGCCAATGATACTCCCAGAAACATTGGCAAGCGATTGTATGAGCAGAGTAATAAAATGTTTGCAGCTATGCCGGCTCCTGTTCGGGCGTTCTACGGAGGTCATGGACAAGGGGAATGCCCCCTGACAGTTCGGGATGGAAGAAATTGGCTCAGCAAGGTTTTTACCGAACCGCTGGAAGAAGGATTTTTCCAATGCAAAGAGCCTGATGAAGAAGTGGAAAACCCGGCGCTGGAGCTGAAAGAACTGTGGTTCCGTTATGAGAAAAACAGTCCTGATATTCTGCGTGGCGTCAGCGCTCAGGTGCCCAAAGGCTGCCTGTTTGCCATTGTTGGCGGCAACGGAGCTGGCAAATCTACCACTCTCAAAGCAATTAGCGGTATTTGCAAGCCCTATCGTGGTAAGGTGAAGATTTTTGGAAAACCCATTGAAAAGTATAAATCGGTTGACTTGTTCCAAAACTGCCTTGCCATGCTTCCCCAGGACCCCAAGAGCCTGTTTGTGAAAAAAAGTGTTCGAGAAGAATTGGGTGAAATGACAAAGGATCAGACGCAAATCCAGCGGACAGCAGAAATCTGTGATATCGTCCATCTGATGGATAGCCATCCCTATGACCTATCCGGTGGTGAACAGCAGCGTGCAGCATTGGCAAAGGTGTTGCTGACCAATCCGAAACTGTTGCTGCTGGATGAGCCAACCAAGGGAATCGACAGCTTTTTTAAGGAAAAACTGGCCGCTATTTTACGGGAACTCCAGCAGCAGGGCATTACCATTGTCATGGTTTCTCACGATGTGGAATTTTGCGCAAAGTATGCCGATTTGGTATCCATGTTTTTTGATGGTCAGGTGCTGACAACGGATACGCCTCGTCGTTTCTTCGGTTCCAACAGCTTCTATACCACCGCAGCAAATCGAATGAGTCGGCATGTTTTGACCAATGCGGTTACTGCTGAAGATGTAATATTTGCCTGCAAGGAGGGGAGAAAATGAAAAAATCAAATGTGGTCATGCTTTTGGTGTTTTTTCTGCTTATTCCATTGACACTCTACTTTGGCGTGCGCCTGCCCGGTCGCGGTTACTATCTTACAAGTACCCTGATTATGATCGAACTGATCCTGCCGTTTCTGATGGCCTATGAAAATCGGAAGCCCCAGGCCAGAGAATTGGTGGTGCTGGCGGTCATGTGTGCGCTGGCGATTGTAGGCCGTGTGGCCATTCCAATCCATAATTTTAAGGCTATATTTGCGATCATAATGATCGCAGGCATCGCTTTTGGGCCGGAGGCTGGGTTTGTGGTAGGTGCAATAGCAGCTTTTGCAAGTAACTTTTTCTATGGGCAGGGCGCTTATACGCCTTGGCAGATGTTTGCCTATGGTGCAGGTGGCATGCTGGCTGGTTTCTTGTTTACTGAAGGCCGACTGCCAAGAAAACCTGTTATTATGGGAATATTTGGAATTGCAACGGTGGTTTGTTTTGTAGGTCCGTTGCTGGATACCTGCTCGGTATTCTTGTCTGTGACAGAAATCCGCTGGGAAACAGCATGGCCGTTGTATGTATCCGGTTTCCCAGTGAATGTGAGTCAGGGGATCTGTACATTCATGGTTCTGCTGTTGTTTGCTAAGCCTCTGCTGGAAAAACTGGATCGGGTGAAGGTAAAATACGGTATGCTGGAGGACGAAAATGGGCTTTGAAAAGTGTCATCCGGCGGTCAATTTGATCTACTTTGCAGCGGTCATTTATGGAACGGTCACTTTTCAGCATCCGATTTTCCTGGCTATATCATGCTTGTGTGCGTTTGCCTATTCCACCAAGCGCAATGGATGGAAAGCGGTGGCTTTCAATACGGCACTGCTGGTTTTTGTGGTGGGTTATGCTTTGTATTACGCCACATTTCATCATTTTGGAGTTACCAATCTGGGAACGATATTTACAGGGAACCGCATTACGCTGGAAAGTCTGGTGTACGGTCTGGTTATCGGGGTCTGTGTCGCAGGCGTAATGATCTGGTTTTCCTGCGTATACAGTGTGTTTTCCAGTGATAAGGTCGTCTATCTGTTTGGCAGGGTCAGCCCAAGATTGTCACTGTTTTTGGCGATTCTGCTGCGAATGGTTCCCCGAATCAAAGGAGAGGCGAGAAAAATCAATCGTGCCCAGCAGGGAATTGGCCGTGGTGTCAATCAGGGTAATTTCTTTCGGCGGATGAGAAATGGCGTGCGCATCTTTTCCATGCTCGTTACATGGACCATTGAAGCGCTGTCTACAGCTTCCGACTCTATGCGCAGCCGTGGAAGCAATCTGCGTGGCAGAAAGGCATTTTCCATCTATCGTTTTGATAACCGGGACAGAGCTTATGTGATCGGTGTATTTTTCTGCCTGACCGTCACCCTGATGAGCCTGCTTCTGGGGCAGGTCACAATGCAGTACAATCCCCGGCTGGTGTTTCCCAAAATAACAGTCATGTCTTATGTTTTCTATGCAGGATATGCTATGCTGTGTATGATGCCACTACAGCTGGAATTGTGGACGGAATTCTGCTTCAAACGTGCCAGAAAACAGGCCAATCTTTGATTGGTGTAAAATTTCCAAAAAGCGCTGTGATCTGTCAGATCACAGCGCTTTTTGGCACCCCAGAGAGGACTCTAACCTCCGACCTTCCGCTTAGGAGGCGGACGCTCTATACAACTGAGCTACTAGGGCATATCCGAATGTTATTGTAGCGAAAAAAATTGTTTCTGTCAATGAAAATCGGCACAATTTTTCACAGAGATCGCATATAATGGGGCAATCTTTCAGAAAGGAGCGTGGCGACATGGAGATACAGCAATGGCAGGAGAGGGAAGCGGAAAAAGATATTGACGACTTTATTTTCCAGGACATTGAGTGGCATGAGAGCGAACGATAACACAACCGGGTCTATGCCCGGTTTGTTTTTTGCAAAAATTTCAACTTTCCTCTTTACATATCCCCAGTTTTCGGCTATAATGATCCATAATGCCTTATTATGGAGAAATGTACAATGAATATTGAGTTCGATAGCTATAAACAAAAACTAAATGATTGCCGTCCTGCCTTGGATGGCTTGTCAGACTCTTTGAATATGGATGGCCTGCGTAATGAGCTGGAACGTCTGCATGCAATGCAGGAGGCACCTGGCTTCTGGGATGATCCGGAAAAAAGCCAGAAAATAGTCGTAAAAGTCAAGCAGACTGAGCATAAGGTGGAGCGTTATGAGAAAATGTGCGCTACCTGGGATGACTTGATGACCATATGCGAAATGGCAGCGGAGGAAGACGATGATTCCATGCTGGACGAGCTGAAGGAAGGCTATGAAAAGCTGACAGTGGAAATGGAATCTTGCCGTTTGGAAACACTGCTGACGGGAAAATATGACCGCAACAACGCCATTATGAGTTTTCAGGCCGGCGCAGGCGGTACCGAGGCGCAGGACTGGTGCCAGATGCTGTATCGTATGTACACCCGTTGGGCAGAGCGTAGCGGCTTTGAATATCAGATTCTGGACTATCAGGAGGGTGATGAGGCTGGCCTGAAGTCTGCATCCATTCTGGTGACCGGCGAGAATGCTTATGGTTTTCTGAAGGGCGAAAATGGTGTCCATCGTCTGGTGCGCGTGTCTCCCTTTGATGCCAATGCTCGTCGCCAGACTTCCTTCTCCGCAATTGAGGTCATTCCTGAAATCGAGGATGAGTCTGAAGACTTTGAAATCCGTCCTGAGGACTACGAAATGCAGGTTTATCGTTCTTCCGGTGCTGGTGGACAGAAAGTTAACAAGACATCCTCTGCTGTTCGTCTGATCCATAAGTCCGGTATTGTACTTTCTTGCCAGACTGAGCGTAGCCAGTTCCAGAATAAGGAAACCTGTTTGCGCATGTTGCGTTCCAAACTGGTGGAGATCCGGGAGCGGGAACATCTGGCAAACATTGCCGATATCAAGGGCGTCCAGCAGAAAATCGAGTGGGGCAGCCAGATTCGTAACTACGTGTTTATGCCCTATACATTGGTAAAGGATACCCGTACCGGCTGTGAAACTGCCAATGTCAATGCCGTTATGGATGGCGCACTGGATCCGTTTATTGAGGCATACTTGAACTGTTTGTCTACCGGTAACTGGGTTCAGAAATAATTTGCAAAAAGTCTGATTTTGGACTTGCAATATTTGTGTGGCCGTGGTATAATACCTTGGCAATTTGTATATCGCTTACTTGGCGATTGGATTTTTAATGAATGATCCGCATTACACAGTTTTTCTGTTGGCGGAGGGGGGTATAGAAATGAAAGATGTAATTTTTTATGTTTTGCTCGTTCTGGAAGTTCTGGCCAGCATCGCCCTGACTGTTGTTGTTCTGCTGCAGTCCGGCAAGGAGGACGGCTTGGGCGCCGCTATCTCCGGTAAGACCGATACCTACATGGGCAAGAACAGAACCAGCTCTCTGGATCAGCTGGCTGCAAAGTCCACCAAGTGGATCGCTCTGGCTTGGATTCTGTTGGCTCTGTCGCTGAGCCTGTTCTGATGAAAATCGATGAAACCGCAGAGGATTTCCTCTGCGGTTTTTACTTTTTAGAATAGACTTTTGACTGTTGCTGTGATAAAATAACCATATCTTTGTAAAGGAGAGTTGTTTGTATGAATCCTGTAAAACTGGCAGGCTTGGAACCTGCTGCCGTTTTTGGCTATTTTGAAGAAATCTGCTCCATGCCCCATGGCTCCGGCAATACCAAGATCATCAGCGATTATCTGGTGGCATTTGCAAAGGAGCATGACCTGCGCTATATTCAGGACGATCTGAATGATGTGATTATTTTTGTTCCCGGTACCGGCACAATGGAGGATCACGCACCTGTGATCATTCAGGGACATATGGATATGGTCTGCGAAAAAGATCCGGATTGTTCCATTGATATGGATAAAGAGGGGCTGGATATTACACATGATGGCAGTTATGTCTTTGCCAACGGGACCACCCTCGGCGGCGATGATGGCATTGCTGTCGCATTTGCCCTGGCACTGGCAGCGGATAAGACCATTGTACACTCTCCTCTGGAAATTGTGATTACTGTGGACGAGGAGACCGGAATGTATGGCGCAGCCGGTATTGATCTTTCTATGCTGAAAGGCAGAATGCTCCTGAACATCGACTCTGAGGACGAGGGTATTTTTACAGTGGCCTGCGCCGGCGGTGCTCGTTCCACCATTCGGGTCAAGGCAGAGCGGAAGCCTGTCTATGGTCCCTGTGTGAAACTGGTGGTGGATGGTTTGCAGGGTGGCCACTCCGGTGTGGAGATCCACAAAAATCGTGCCAACGCATCTAAAGTGATGGGCGAATTTTTGCGCCGCATCAATGAAAAGACACCGCTGGCATTGACTGCTTTTGGCGGCGGCTCTAAAGACAATGCCATTCCCCGTAGCTGTGAGGCAACTTTTGTGGCGCTGGGCAATGATTTGGAGTTTATCAATGAAATTGCTGCACAGTTGCAGGCAGAAATCCGAGACAATTACGCCGAGCCAGAGGCTGTGGTGGATGCGTTCAACGTAGAAGCTATGGGCGGCAATGCTGTTTCAGCTGAGGACAGTAAGAAACTGATCGAGCTGATTTGTGCTGTGCCCAATGGTGTACAGGCCATGAGCACTCAGATTCCTGGACTGGTGCAGACCAGCCTGAATTTAGGTATTTCCAAGCTGGAGGAGGAGCTGAGACTGACTTTCTCTGTCCGCAGTTCTGTCAACCGGGAGAAAGAGGAATTGCTTTCCGAGCTTCGTACTCTGGCAGAGCAGTACAACGGTTCTTATAGCCAAAAAGGGGAGTATCCTGCCTGGGAGTATAAGGAGGAGTCTCACCTTCGGGATACCATGATAGATGTCTATGCCAAGATGTTCGGCAAGCAGGCTGAAGTGGTTGCCATCCACGCCGGCTTGGAGTGCGGTCTGTTGGGCGAAAAATTGCCGGGTCTGGATTGTGTCTCCATTGGCCCGGAAATGCACGATATTCATACAAGCCGTGAAAAACTGGGCATTGCTTCTGTAGGGAGAACCTGGGAATTTGTAAAAGAAGTGCTGAAAGCACTGTGATCAAAAAGGCAGCTTCGGCTGCCTTTTTTGATATGGCATAGTCTGTCCCTTCCTTTCATAGACTTCGGTGAGGGGGGAGTGCCATGGGGCGCAAGTCATCTATTTTTTACAATGCACTGATGCTGACAGGGGTGAATTTGCTGTTGCGCCTGGTATCTACCTCGTTTCAGGTGTTTATTTCCGGGCGTATTGGAGCTGGGGGCGTGGGATTGCTGCAGCTGGTGTTGTCGGTGGCTTCTATGGCAATGACAGCGGGCATGGCTGGAGTTCGGACAAGCACAATGTACTTAACGGCGGAGGAATTGGGAAAAAACCGGAAACAAAATGTGTCGTGGGTATTATCAGGCTGTATTGTTTACAGTTTAATATTCAGTGTTACGGTTGGTGCTGTGGTATATGGATTTGCTGAACCGATTGCAAAAGATTGGATCGGAGATATTCGCACAGTAGATGCAGTTCGACTATTTGCTGTATTTCTTCCAGTCAGCTGCTTAAGTGGCGTGATGGCCGGGTATTTTACAGCAGCCAATCGCATTGCAACTTTGGCAGCGGTGGAAGTGGCGGAACAGCTGTGTTCTATGGCGGTGACTGCCTGGGGATTGATTTGCTGGGCAGGCCATGACATTGGCAAAGCATGCCAGGCTGTAGTGTTAGGAGGGTGCATGGGCGGATGCCTGACGCTGTGCAGCCTTGTGATCTTACGCATCCGGGAAAGAGCGAAGGCTGGCACACGGATTCCGGTTGCCGGTCGTTTGACGGAAATTGCATTGCCTTTGGCACTGGCGGATGATTTAAAGGTGGGAATTACTACCGTGGAAAACCTGATGGTGCCCAAAAGATTGGCTCAATATGCCGGAACCGGGATTGCACTGGCGCAATTTGGCACCGTTTGCGGTATGGTTTTTCCGGTGCTGATGTTTCCGGCAGCGATTCTGTATGGACTGGCGGATCTTTTGATCCCGGAAATGGCTCGCTGCAATGCATCGGGTAGCCAACAGCGTATTCGATACCTTGCTCGGCGCAGTTTGCGACTGGCGCTTTTTTATGGAGTAGCTTGCGGCGGGGTGCTGTTTGTGCTGGCTGAGCCTTTATGTATGATGTTTTACAAGAGCCGGGAGGCAGCCCAATATCTGCGTTGGTTTGCGCTTCTGGCACCGATGCTTTATGGCGACGCAGTGGTGGATGCGTTGAACAAAGGCATGGGAAAACAGCGAATTTGTGTCCGTATCAATATTTTTACCTCACTTATGGACGTGGTGGGACTGTATTTGCTGTTGCCGGTGCTTGGGATGAAGGGGTATTTTATCAGCTTCCTTCTGAGCCATGCAGTCAATGCGATGCTCAGTCTTGGATTGCTTTTGAAGATCACGAATTTGCGCATACCCATGCGTGTGCCGGTGGTAACCCTGATATCTATGCTGGGAGCGGTCTGGATTGTCGAATTTCTGAATAATCCAGGAATTAAAGCGGTGGCTTTTGTGCTGATCCTCTTTATCGGGTTGTATTTGTGGGGTGTTTTGTATACAGAAGATCTGCACTGGCTGGCCAGCTTGATCGGAATTGAAAAAAAGAAAGAAAAAATCTGATTTTTTGTAAAATAACATTTGACAAATTGGTCAAATACCTGTATAATATCCAAGCATGATTGTGAAGAAGGGGGATACTATGCTGTTAG
>CAZHPO010000022.1:0-17150 GCA_964534615.1 uncultured Oscillospiraceae bacterium | reverse complement strand
AGAAGATGCAGGTGGATTTCGAGTCTGTTATCGAGCGTAAATTCCACGCCTGGTTCAACTACATGGAAGGCGTTATGCACACCGGCCAGCGCAATCAGGTTCGTGTCCGTGTGTCCAATGCAGCATTTGAAGCCGGCCTGCGCCTGAAGGACTTTGCAGAAGTGCTGTATGTCATGATTATGAATGAGTTTGACGCCGTTGTGGATAAGTGTCAGGTGACCATCATCACCGATGCTGTCGAGGCTGGCAAGTTCCGTGATGAAATCGCAATGCCCCGTTACAACCAGCGTGACGATCGTCTGGCCTCCATGACCGATGAGGCCGTTGACCGTTACTATACCTGTATCCTGTGCCAGAGCTTTGCTCCTGCCCACTGCTGCGTGGTCACTCCTGAGCGTTTGGGCCTGTGCGGTGCTGTTTCCTGGCTGGATGCCAAGGCTACCAACGAGCTGAACCCCAACGGCCCCTGCCAGCCCATCTTCAAGAAGGGCCTGATCGATGAGCGTACCGGTCGTTATGAAGAAGTCAACCGCATGGTGGCGGAAGCTACCCACGGCGCTGTTGAAAATGTCACCCTGTACTCCATTCTGGAAGATCCCATGACTTCCTGCGGCTGCTTCGAATGTATCTGCGGCATTGAACCCGTGAGCAATGGCTTCATCGTGGTCAACCGGGAATACAAGGGTATGACTCCTGCCGGTATGAGCTTTGGCGAGCTGGCTTCCTGCACCGGTGGTGGTGTTCAGACCCCCGGCTACATGGGTCACGGTCGTCACTTCATTTCCTCCAAGAAGTTCATTGCTGCTGAAGGCGGTATTGAGCGTATTGTGTGGATGCCCAAGGAACTGAAAGATGATGTAGGCGAGCGGTTGAACAAGACTGCCAAGGAACTGTATGGAATCGATAACTTCACCGATATGGTGGCCGACGAGACCATTACCTGCGACTGCGAAGAACTGCTGAACTGGCTGACCGAAAAGGGACACCCCGTTCTGAATATGGAGCCTCTGATGTAATTATTCTGCCGATAAAGACCGTGGACGAGAAATCGTCCACGGCTTTTTCTGTTTTTCAACAATTGTTGACAGATAATTGAGGAATAGTTGAAATTGATGATTTAAGATAAACCCGTAAGAAGTAAAAACAGGTGGAGAAATAAGATGAAATACCTAATATGGGCACTGGGCGGCGTTATGCTGGGTGTAATGCTATACCTTTTGTTTCTTGTGGCGTGTGCAATGCTGGTCGACCCGAACAGAGAATATGACAATCACAGCAGGTTTTACCGCTGCCTGTTAAATGGCGCAGATCGAATCGCCATTTGGGGTGCGAGAATACGGATTCATGCCAGCGGTTTGGAAAAAATCCCCAAAGACACGAAAAAAGTTCTGTTTGTCAGCAATCACCGGTCTAACTTTGATCCCGTTGTGACATGGGGGGTGCTGAAAAAATGGAATCCGGCGTTTGTATCAAAGGCATCCAATTTTCACATTCCCATTTTTGGAAGGATGATCCGAAAGTGCTGTTTTTTAGCGATTGACCGGGAAAATCCCAGAAAAGCGATTTTGACCATCCAAAAGGCGGCACAGCTGCTGGAAAAAGGAGAGGTGTCCATTGGAATTTACCCGGAAGGCACCCGCAGCAAAGATTGTCGGTTACTGCCTTTTCACAACGGCGTTTTTAAAATTGCACAGAAAGCTCAGGCACCTGTAGTGGTTCTGGGGGTGTCGGGTACGGAGAAAATCCATAAAAATTACCCGTTTCATCATACGGATGTGTATCTGGAAGTGCTGGATGTGATTGCTGCTGAAGAAGTGGTAAACAGCAAAACCGCAGATCTGGGAGACCGGGCACGGCAGAAAATGGAACAGTATTTACAAATAGAAGGAGCAGAATATGGCAGTAGGATATGTGATCTATAATAAAATGGCAGGCAATGCAGATGCTTTGTCTCAGGTGCAAAATCTGGAATTGCTGTATGATGAACCGCTGAAATATATCGATGTGTTGGAGATGTCCAACTACCGTGTATTTTTAAACGGGCTGGAAAAAGATGATTATATCATTCTGGCTGGCGGGGATGGTACATTGAACCATTTTATCAATAATATAGACGGAATCGAATTTCCCAACGATGTTCTGTATTTTCCCAATGGTACCGGAAATGATTTTGCCGTAGATATGGGACACGAAAGAGAGTGTCGCCCCTTCTCTATCAAAAATGATATCAATCATTTGCCTTTTGTGATGGTCGACGGAAAAAAGTACCGTTTTTTAAATGGTGTAGGGTACGGGATTGACGGATATTGCTGCCAGGTGGGGGATGAATTAAAAAAATCCTCCGGGAAAAAGGTGAATTATACCGCCATTGCGGTTAAGGGACTTTTATTTCATTACAAGCCGACCAATGCCCAAATTACAGTAGATGGTCAAACCCTTACATACAAAAAAGTGTGGCTTTCTCCTACCATGAACGGACGGCACTATGGTGGCGGCATGATGCCGACTCCGTCCCAGCAGAGAAATTCCGGCAGCCTGTCAGCTATGGTCTTCCATGACAGCGGAAAACTGAAAACATTGATGATCTTTCCCTCTATTTTTAAGGGAAAACATGTTGCCCACAGGGAAGTGGTGGATGTACTCACAGGAAAAGAGATCACCGTGAAATTTGATCGGCCGGTGGCATTGCAAATTGATGGTGAGACCATACTGAATGTCAGTGAGTATACGGCTTGCGTGGATGCTGTAGCCGGCTGAATAAAATGAAACCCTATCAGTAAGGCTGGATGAAATGAATGGTTTTGCCAAAAAGCTCCGATTATTTCGGAGCTTTTTGTCGTTGGGAAGCAATCGATTGTTGCCGCCTTGCAAACTGCACAAATTAGAAATGTCAAATTTGTACTCTTTGTGGAAAATCACACCTTGCAACGAAAAATGATTGAAAATTCGAAATTCCTGTGCTATTCTTATATCCAGAAAGAGTTGGAAACGATTCCAATTCTAAAAAATTTAGGAGGAAAGATTCCATGAAGAAACTCATTTGCATCGCACTGGCTGTTGCTATGATCTGCTGCATGGCAGTTGGCTGTACGCCCAAGGACGAGGAAAAAGGCTCGGTTTATTACCTGAACTTCAAGCCTGAATTTGACGAGGCTTTGCAGGCTCTGGCTAAGACCTACACTGAGAAGACCGGTGTGGAAGTCAAGATCGTCACTGCTGCTGCTGGCGACTATAACAATACCTTGAACGCAAACATTAAGGATGTTACCATCTTTAATATCGGCAATCCCGCTGCTCTGGCTGACTGGGACGATTACGCTCTGGATCTGACTGACTCCGCCATTGCCAAGGAACTGACTACCAATGATTTTAACCTGTACAATGACAAGAAGGAACTGAAGGCCATTGGCAACTGCTACGAGTCCTATGGCATCATCGTTAATACCAAGCTGCTGGAGCAGGCTGGCTATAAGCTGTCTGATATTAAGGATTTCGCTTCTTTGAAGAAGGTTGCTGAAGATATCACCAAGCGTTCTGCTGAGCTGGGCTTCGCTGCATTCTCGTCTTCTGGTCTGGACGGCTCATCTTCCTGGAGATTCTCTGGCCACTTGGCTACTCTGCCCCTGCACTACCAGGGCGTTGACTCCAACGTTGCTACCATTTCCAATGAACATATGGATCTGTTTAAGAACGTTTGGGATCTGTACATCAACAACTCCACTTGTGCCGGCTCTGACCTGTCCACCAAGACTGGCGACGAATCCAGAGCTGAGTTCACCAGCGGTAAGGCTGTATTCTTCCAGAATGGTACTTGGGAATACTCCAACCTGAAGGATGCTGGCATGGCCGATGACCAGTTGGCTATGATCCCCATTTACTGCGGTGCTGAGGACGATGCAGATTCCGCTCTGTGTTCCGGTACTGAGAACCACTGGGCCATCAACGCCAAGACTTCTGAGGCTAACCAGAAGGCTTCCATTGACTTCCTGGTATGGCTGGTTTCCGATAAGGATGCTGCTGCTACCTATGTTGAAAAGCTGGGTGCTGTTCCCTTTAAGAACTGCCCTGCTTCCACCAACAAGTTTGTGGCTGACGGCAACGAACTGCTGAAGGCTGGTAAGACCTCTATCTCTTGGGCGTTCAACTACACTCCCAATGTTGATGCTTGGAGAGCTACCGTTGTTACTGCTCTGACTGCTTACTCTGCTGATGCTTCCACCGCTAACTGGGACAAGGTCGTTGAGGCTTTTGTTGATGGTTGGGCTTACGAGTACAACGTTGTAAACGGGAACTGATTTCTATAACCATGGGGGCGGGCGCATGCCCGCCCCCTTTTGAATGCGCAGCGGCATCTGCTCTTTCTTGAGGAAAGTTATTGATTTTTCCCAGGAAAGAGCAGGACCATCCTGCGAAAACCAATTTTAAGGAAGCGAGGGAGATCTTATGAGTAAAAAGTCCATGATGGTCGGTGCCAGCGGCGATTTGCTGCGAAAACCGATGAAACGCTGGGCACCGCTTTTTATTTTACCAGTGTTTGTGGCCTTTTGCATTGGTTTTGTATGGCCCTTTATCTATGGCATTTATCTGTCTTTCTGTAACTTCAATGTCCCATCTGATGCAACCTGGGTGGGGCTGAGCAATTACAAAAAAATCTGGACTGATGCTGGTTTCTGGAACGCATTTAAAAATACCGCTGCATTTGCAATTGTGACCATCGTCCTGATCAATGTGCTGGCTTTTACCATTGCCTATGCCTTGACTCAAAAAATGCGTGGTTCTAATTTGTTTCGTACCGTGTTCTTTATGCCGAACCTGATTGGCGGTGTGGTATTGGGCTATATTTGGAGCATGATTTTTGATGGTATATTAAAAATGTACTCCACCTATTTGACTGCCAATGCGACATATGGATTTTGGGGCCTGGTGATCCTGGTTTGCTGGCAGCAAATCGGCTACATGATGATTATTTATATCGCCGGATTGCAGGCGGTACCGGAAGATATGCTGGAAGCAGCGCATATAGATGGTGCCAGCGGCAGCCAGACACTGTTTAAGGTCATTATCCCGAATGTGATGCCGGCCATTACGACCTGTACTTTCCTGACTTTGACCAATGGATTTAAGCTGTTTGATCAGAACCTGGCCTTGACCGGCGGTGCCCCCAATCTGATGGTGGACGGAACGAAAATCAACGCCACAGAATTGCTGGCGCTGAATATCTACAACACTTATAATATCAATAAAAACTATCATGGTATTGCCCAGGCAAAAGCAGTTATTTTCTTCATATTAGTGGCTGTTCTGGCGCTTGCGCAGCAGAAAGCAACCAGCAGTAAGGAGGTGCAGCAGTGATGGCAAAAAATACGCTGAAAACCAGAAAATATTCTTTGGGCAGCAGTATTTTGACCTGTGTGTTTGTGGTGATCTGTCTAGTTTGGGTTATGCCTGTTGTGGAGGTTGTACTAAACTCTGTCAAGTCCAATGATTTCATCAATATGGATCTGTTTGCACTGCCCAATGCAGAATCTTTTGTGGGATTAAAAAATTATTTGTCCGGCTTGACCTTTGGCAATTATCCGTTCCTGAAGTCTGCGGCCTATAGCTTGGTGATCTCTGTGCTGTCTACAGGATTGATTCTGCTGTGCTGCTCGATGGCGGCGTGGTATATCGTTCGTGTGCAGTCAAAGTTTGCACGGCTGTTCTATTATTTATGTCTGTTCTCTATGATCGTGCCGTTCCAGATGGTTATGTTCACTCTGACCAATGTTGCGAAAGAAGCACATCTGGATACACCCTGGACCATCCCCATCATTTATCTGGGATTCGGAGCAGGACTGGCTATCTTTATGTTCACCGGCTTTATTAAGAGTCTGCCGGCAGAAATCGAGGAAGCAGCAGCCATTGACGGCTGTGGCCCGGTGCGTACATTCTTTATGGTCGTGATCCCTATGCTGAAACCTACACTGATCTCCGTGGGAATTCTGGAACTGATGTGGGTGTGGAATGACTATTTGTTGCCGTATCTGGTGCTGGATATTACTGAGTATCGTACCATTCCCATTCATTTGCAGTATTTGAAGGGAAGTTATGGTACTGTAGATCTGGGTGCAACAATGGCTGTTATTATGATGGCTATTATCCCCATCATCATTGTGTATCTGTTCTGCCAGAAGCACATCATCAAGGGAATTGCAGCAGGTGCGGTCAAAGGCTAAGGAGGCGGGAATATGACCATTAAGGATCTGGCGGCTCTCACCGGCTATTCTATCGGAACGGTTTCCAGAGCCCTGAATGACCATCCCCATGTAAGTCCGAAGGCCCGCGTTGCAATTTTGGATGCGGCGAAAAAACACGGTTTCCAGTTCAATCCCAATGCCAAAAATTTGAAGCAACAGCGTTCCAATGCGATTATAGCGGTTGTTAAGGGTACGTCCAACGAACTGTTTGGTTCATTGATCGAGGTGATTCAAACGCTTGTTTCTCGCACGCCTTATGCGCTGGTCGTAGACTATATCGATGAAGATGCCAATGAAGTGCGTCGGGCAGCGAGCCTGTGCCGAGAAAAAAAGCCTCGTGGTGTGTTGTTCCTGGGTGGAAACCAAGATAATTTCAGAAGTGATTTCTGTGAAATCGACGTTCCGAGCGTGTTGGTCACGAATAATGCTCAGCAACTAGCTTTTGAAAATCTGTCCAGTGTTACTTCAGATGATTATCAGGGCGGCTTGCTGGCAGTGGAGCATTTGGCCGGTTTGGGACATCGGAAATTTGTAGTTATCGGTGGCAATCGTCAGGTATCTGATATTACGGGCCTGCGCTACCGAGGCTGTATGGAAGGCTTTAAGCGAAATGGTATTTCTTTTGACGAAGAAAATGGTTATGAGGACATTCGCTTCTCCTATCAAGATGGCTATTGCGCAATGAAACACCTGCTGGAACGTGGAGCGGATTTTACGGCTCTTTTTGCTATGGCAGATGTGATCGCCATCGGTGCCATTCGAGCGCTGCGTGATGCGGGAAAACGGGTGCCGGAGGATGTATCAGTGGTGGGCTTTGACGGCCTGGAAATCGGCACGTATGCCATTCCGAGACTGGATACCATTGTTCAGGACGTGGAAAAACTGGCGTCCAGAAGCGTCCAGATCCTGCTAGAACAGATTCGTGGAGAGACCACCTGTTATCACGAGACTATTCCGGTTGCTGTCCAATGGAGAGAGAGCACCCGGCAAGTATGACATCGGTGAAAGCGTCCTGAGCGTGGCTCAGGACGCTTTAAAATTTACTTGTAATTGAAAGGAAAAGGTGGTATGCTGATGAAAAAGGAGGCGAGACCATGAACGGAAAGGTTTTACTGTTCCAGGTGCCGGAGGGAGAAATCCTGGCAAAAATCCGGTTGGTAGCTCAAAGACAGAATGTGCAGATTCGGGTGGTCGGCTTGGGGGAATATCATAGAACGATCGGACAGCTGGCAATGTTGCCGTCTGTGCCGGGAATTGGTGGGGGCACAGTGCTGACAGAACCGATGATGGTGCTGTGTATGCAACCTCAACAGCTGGATCATATGCTTGCAGCCCTGCGCAGCGCCGGGGTGCCGCCGATCTGCAAGGCGGTATTGACTCCGACCAATGCAGCTTGGACACCGGAACAATTGCTGACGGAATTACATCGTGAGCGCGCTGAATTTATAAAAAAGAGCAATCCATGAAAAAGAGCCACTGTTTGACAGTGGCTCTTTTGGGGGAGAGTAGGTCATTGCTGGTTCAGCTGGAAGAAATCTTCCGGATCAACACTGTTTCCACCGCAGCTGACAGAGAAGTGGACATGATCGCCCAGCGTGGTTTCAATCAGTGCGGAAGTTCCCACATAGCCGATGGTCTGTCCCAGTTTGACTTCCTGACCGACGGCAACAACCACATCTTCGCTGAGACTGGAGTAGGTGGTTACATACCCATCGTCGTGACGGATGACCACGGTGGTGCCCATGGTTTCATCGTTATAAACGGTGTAGACAGTTCCGTCGGCGGCAGCACAGACGGCGGTGCCGGCTTCTGCGGCGAAGTCCATGCCGTTGTGGGTGCGCCAGTCACGGGTGGTGGGGTTGAAGCACAGACAGTCCATGGCGTAGTCCATGATCACTTCACCGTTGACGGGTTTACCGGTTTTCCAGGGCTTCTTGGCGGGCTCTGAGGGAGTCTGCGGTCCTTGGGTAGATTCGTTGGGATTCAACACGTCTACGGTGGGGGCAGGACCTTCCAGAGAGGGGGAGTGCGTGTTGTGGTAATACAGATAGCCGGAGATCCCGATTGCAACTGCGCACAGGACCAGGGCTATGTAGTAGCCCTTACCAGCCAGTTTACCGCTGAAGAATTGCTTGAATTTGTTGTTTTCGCTATTGTTGTTATTGCTCATGTGATAAGCACCTCCGAGGTCAAGTATTGCCAGGAATTTGGAAATCAAACCATTTTATGGATAAATTTTATAAAAAACAGAGGCTGTTTTTGTTGCAAATCATTGACAGAGGTGCTTGAGGCAAAAAAATACGCTTTTCAAGGGGAAAAAACATTGACATTCACAAAATTTTGGATATATTTATACTTGTCACATTATGACGAAAAAAACAAAAGAAACGGGGGAGGATAATGTCTAAGGAACTCATCAGGCTCCGGGATCTAACCATGGAGTTCGACGGGGAGCGTATACTCGACGGCATCAATCTCTATATCAACGACCATGAATTTTTAACTTTGCTAGGCCCTTCCGGCTGCGGCAAAACTACCACGCTGCGTCTGATCGGCGGCTTTTTAACAGCCACCAGCGGCGAGGTCACATTTGATGGAAAGAAAATCAATGATGTTCCGCCTTATGAACGCCAGATCAACACCGTCTTTCAGCGTTACGCACTGTTCCCTCACCTGAATGTATTTGACAATATCGCATTTGGTTTGCGGGTAGCAAAGGTTCCGAAGGAAGAAATTAGTGAACGGGTCAATAGAATGTTGGAGATCGTCAGTCTGAAAGGCTATGGCCATCGCCGCATCAATGCCCTGTCCGGCGGTCAGCAGCAGCGGGTGGCCATCGCCCGTGCCCTGGTCAATGAACCAAAGGTGCTGCTGCTGGATGAACCTCTGGGCGCACTGGATCTTCGGCTGCGTAAGGATATGCAGAATGAACTGAAGCGGATCCAGAGGGAAACCGGCATCACCTTTATCTATGTGACCCACGACCAGGAGGAGGCACTTTCCATGTCCGATACCATCGTTGTCATGGATAAGGGCCGTATTCAGCAGATCGGAAGACCGGAAGATATATATAACGAGCCGAAGAACGCTTTCGTGGCGGACTTTATCGGCGAAAGTAACATTCTCGATGGTGTTATGCTGTCGGATTACAAGGTTCGTTTCTTTGGCCGCACCTTTGAATGTGTGGACAAGGGGTTTGAACCCAATGAGCCGGTGGATGTGGTCATCCGACCGGAGGATATCGACATCGTTGAGAAAGAACAGGGCCACCTGGTTGGCACAGTGACCAATATTACATTCAAGGGCTTGAACTACGATATCATCGTAGAATTTAAGGGCTTTAAGTGGCTGATCCAGACCACAGATTACTGTGCTGTGGGCTCCACCATCGGCATCCGCCTGAATCCGGAAGATATCCACATTATGAAAAAGAGTGAGTATTCCGGCATGTTCGGTGACTACAGCTCCTACTCGGCTGAGTATGATGAGCTGACGGAGGATGTGGCCGATGAAGAAGAATAATTCGGTTCTGCTCAGTGTGCCATACATCCTGTGGATGGTGCTTTTTACGCTGATTCCATTGGGGGTGGTGGGCTACTATGCCCTTACTGATCCGAACACCGGTGCCTTTACATGGAGCAATATTATGGAATTGGGTACGTATCTGCCTGTTTTTGGCAGATCCATCGCCTATTCTGTGGTGTCGGCTTTTTTGTGCTTGCTGCTGGGGTATCCGGTGGCCTATTTCATCGCCCATCGCGGTGAGGTGACACAGAAAATTCTGTATATGCTGGTGATGCTGCCCATGTGCATGAGCTTTTTGCTGCGTACCATGGCCTGGGTGGGATTGCTCCAGGATACGGGTATCATCAACACCTTCCTGGAAAGGCTGGGGCTGAGCAAGCTGCCCCTGATCCGCCATCCCGGAGCGGTGGTGCTGGGCATGGTGTATAACTATCTGCCTTATATGATCCTGCCTTTGTATTCGATTATCGTCAAAATTGATAATCGACTCATTGAAGCAGCAGAAGACCTGGGCTGCACCCCTGCCCAGACATTTATGAGGGTGATCCTGCCGTTGTCCATGCCGGGTATCGTTACCGGCGTGACCACAGTGTTTGTTCCTGCGGTTTCTACCTTCTATATTTCCCAAAAGCTGGGCGGCACGGAAATGCTGATCGGCGACGTGATCGAACGCCTGTTTAAGCAGGGAAATAATGCCAATTTGGGTGCTGCATTAAGCTTGATTCTGATGATTCTGGTGTTTGTCTGTACCGGTATTATGAACAAGGTGACAGGTGCTGACGGAGAGGATGTGGTGGCTGTATGAAAAAGACGAACCGCATCTTTACAACCCTGATCTTCATTTTCCTTTACGCCCCTATGCTGGTGCTGATCGTGGGTTCGTTTAACGAGGGCAAAAGCCTGTCCCGGTTTGATGGATTTACATTTAACCAGTATGTGGAACTGTTCAAGGACAAGGAACTGCTAAAGCTGTTAGGCAATTCTTTGCTGATTTCCATCATTGCCAGCGGTGTCGCAACGGTGTTTGGCACGGTGGCAGCGGTGGGCATTTGCAACATGAACCCCAAAATGCGAAAACTGACCATGCAGGTCACCAATATTCCTATGACCAATCCGGATATCGTTACCGGTATTTCGCTGTCATTGCTGTTTGTGTTTTTGGGCAGCAAAATGCTGGGACAGCAGAACAGTCTGACATTCTGGACGTTGCTGATCGCCCACATCACATTCAATCTGCCTTATGTGATCCTGAATGTGATGCCCAAACTCAAGCAGATGGATCGGTCGTTGACAGAGGCTGCAATGGATCTGGGCTGTACGCCCCTGCAATCCTTTTTCAAGGTTACGCTGCATGAGATCATGCCTGGTGTTGTGGCCGGTGCGATCATGGCGTTTACCATGAGTCTGGACGATTTCGTAATCAGCTATTTTGTGTCCGGCATGGATTTTGTGACCTTGCCTGTGGAAATCTACAGCTATACGAAAAAGCCCATTCCACCTAAGATCTATGCCATGTTTACGCTGCTGTTCTTACTGATTCTGGTGCTGATGATCGTGATGAATCTGTTGCAGCTGCGTGCGGACAAGAAGAAAGTGCAGGTGGGCAAATGAGAAAGATAGCTGCCCTGCTACTGGCTTGCTTGCTGCTGTGCGGATGTCAGCCGGTACCATCAGAGCCTGGCAATGTTTCAGGGAAGATCACCCTCAATGTCTATAACTGGGGCCAGTATATTGCGGATGGTTCCGATGGCTCTCTGGATGTTATTGCTGCCTTTGAAAAAAAGTATCCCAATATCCATGTCAATTACTCTACCTTTGACTCGAATGAGGTCATGTATACCAAGCTGTCCTCCGGTGGTATTACGGTGGATCTGATCTTCCCCTCGGACTATATGGTGGCACGTATGCGGCAGGAGGGGATGCTCCAGGAACTGAATTTTGACAATATCCCGAATTATAAGTATATAGACGATACCTTTAAAAATCTGGCTTACGATCCGGAAAATCAATATTCTGTGCCGTATACCTGGGGCACTGTTGGCATTATCTACAATAAGAAGTACGTGTCAGAAGAAGATGTGGCCCAGGGCTGGGAGCTGCTGTGGAATGAGAAATATGCGGATAAGATCCTGATGTTTGACAATTCCAGGGACGCCATGGCCATTGCGCAGTATCTGCTGGGTTACGATGTGAATACCACCGATCCGGAAAAATTGCAGGCTTGTGCAGACAAGCTGGCAGATCAAAAACCGCTGGTGCAGCAGTATGTTATGGATCAGATCTACGACCTGATGCAAAATGAGGAGGCGTGGATCGCCCCCTACTATGCCGGCGACTACCTGATGATGACAGAAGCAAACGAGGATTTGGCGTTCTATTTCCCACAGCAGGGCTTCAACCTGTTTACCGATGCCATGTGTATTCCGACCTGTGCAAAGGAAAAAGAGGCAGCGGAGTTGTTTATCAACTTCCTGTGCGATCCGGAGATTTCCGGTGCAAACATGGCCTGGGTCTGCTACGGTACGCCTCTTTCCGCTGCGAAGGACTATTTGGATCCGGATGTGGCCAACGATCCGTCGGCCTATCCCAGCGATGAGGTCTTGAACCGGGGCACCTCTTTTAATTATCTGCCTCCCAGCGTGACAAGATATGTAGAAAGCCTGTTCCTGGAAGTTAGGATCAACTGATAAAATCCGGCGACCCTTTGGTCGCCGGATTTTTTACACAAAAAAGCCGCTCCAATTGGAGCGGCATTTTCTTAATTGGACTTCAGGGCGGGGGCAATGGCAGCCAACAGACTTTCGTAATTCATGGGAGCGGCCAAACTGTAGATGATTTTGCCTTCCTGATCCAGAACGACGGTGATGGGCAGAGCTACGTTGCTGTGACCGATGGTGGCGAAAGCGGAGCTTCCGTTGACGGAAGCAGTAGCATCAAATGCAAAATTGATGTTGGTCCAGCCGTTATCCTCCACGATCTTTTCGGACTTGTCCATGGCAGCCTGGATCTTGTCGGGCTTGGCACTAAGCACAGGCAGAGAATCAATGGAAATGGCAATGATCTCCACTTGATCGGCATAATCTGCGGCAAATTCATTGAAGTAGGGCAGCTCGTGGATACAGGAGCCGCACCATTCTGCCCAGAAGTTGATGATGATGATCTTGCCCTCATAGTCGGACAGACTGATATTTCCGTCCTGGCCAATCAGAGGCAGGGTGAAATCAGGACAATATTGACCAATTTCATAGCCGTAGTCCTTGCTGGGCTCAGTGGGGGGAACACTGGAATCCTTGTGGAAACCACAGCTGGTGCAGACATCGTTTTCAAACTGATGTTCCAGCACAGGGATGGTTTCGGTTTCCTTTTCGCCACATTCGCAGGTGCGTTCTTTCAGGCCGGTTTCGGTGCAGGACGGCTCCTTTACCGTGACCCATTGGCCATAGGCATGGGTATGGGGCCAGTAGTACCAGAAAGCGCCGATGAGCAAAGCGATAGCCAGTACAGCACCGACAGCCTGACAGATTTTCCGACGCTTTTCGATCTTTTTATTGTGTGCTTCGACCTGAGCGACTTCTTCCTCGGAACTGTCCTTGGAAATGCCGGAGGTGGGATCGGCTACAAAGAATTTGGAACCGCTCCAACGGATAGCCTTGGTGGGACAGACGGAAATACACTTGCCACAGTGGATGCACTCGTGGTCGCCGACGTGACGGATATCCATCTGGCACTGCTCCACGCACTTGCCACAGGAGACGCATTTCTCTTTATCCAGCTTCACGCCCAACAATGCCACTTTGCAGAAGAAACCATAGATGGCACCCAGAGGGCAGAAGAACCGGCAGAAGAACCGGAAGATAAAGACGGATGCTACCAGAAACACGACCAGCAGGCAGAATTTCCAGGTAAACAGAGGTCCCAACATGGCAAACATATCGGACTTGGAAGGATTGATCAGCATTGCAATGGCACCAATCAGTGTGCCATCGGGACAGATGTACTTACAGAAGCCGGGGACGGGGAGCTTTGTGGAGAAGGCCAGTGGGATCATCACCACAAAAATACCCAGTATTACATATTTAAAATAGGAAAAGACTTTGGTTACTTTGTTTTTCTTCAGCTTGGGGGAGGGGATTTTGTGCAGCAGTTCCTGAATCAATCCGAAAGGACACAGAAAACCGCAGATCGCTCTGCCCAGCAGCAGACCCAGCAAAACAAAAATGCCAAACACATATGCTACTGAGGAGGTGCTGGAGCTGGCCAGCGCATTTTGCAGGGAACCCAGAGGACAGGCACCGACGGCGCCGGGGCAGGAATAACAGTTCAAACCGGGAACGCAGAATTTCTTGGTGTCGCCGGTGTAGATGTCTCCGGTGGAGAATCCTTTCAGGTTAGCATTGTACAGCAGCGCTGCGTATATCTGAATCAGACGGCGCTTGCTGGGTTTATGACGGCTAAGCCAACCTTTGAAGCCGTTTTTTGTGTTTTGATTATCCAAGGCCAATACACTCCGTACAAATT
Source organism: uncultured Oscillospiraceae bacterium (assembly GCA_964534615.1). GTDB lineage: Bacteria > Bacillota > Clostridia > Oscillospirales > Oscillospiraceae > Faecousia. Next base: position 2,871 of record CAZHPO010000022.1, on the reverse strand, counting down.
TTAGTTGCTTTTACAAGCACATCATGCATACTGCCGTCCTGCGTGCCCAAAATGAACAGACTCACGCCGACGACCAGCAGCACCAGCCGAAGAATCAGCAAAAGGTGGGTGTTCTTTTTTGGAGCAGGAGTCATGCGTTCGCCGGCGGCAATTGCGGCTTTGAGGGCTGCGTTTTCTTTCTTCATCATCTGGTACTGTACATATACATATACAATAGAGCCGGCCAACAGCACCAGCAGGAAGGGCAGGGCGTAGAGCACAGCGTGGATCACTTCGCCGTTGAGATCTTCATTGGGGAAGTGAGAAAAATCTGCCAGATACAGGAATGGGAACAGCAAGCATACAGCGGCGATTGCGGCCACAGCAATCAGCAAATTACGGGATTGCTTGTGAATGTGCTGATATTGTGACAGAGCCGAGGCAAAGCTTTCCTCCTGACCGGCTTTAGCTTTTTCAGGCAGACGTTTGCGGTTGGCTTTCAGTTTTTCATCCAGCATGACGTCCGGATCCCGTTGGTTGCTGACTGGAGCAGGCTGCACAATTGCGATCACAATAGAACCGACCAGACTGACCAACCAGATACAGACATAGGGTAGAAGCTTACCCAGACGTTCTCCGGCGATCTGCCGTGAGTAGATGGGAATGTTTTTAACCGCTACAGCGGTATCGACTTCACTCCAGCCTTCAGCGGCTGCCTGCGCTCTGATGGCGTCCCTTGCTTCCATGGCGCTGAAGTAAATATCAGCGGTTTGCAGGATGAACAGGCATCCCAGCAGGACGGTCAGAACCAGGAAAAAGATACCGTAGTACCGGCGCAGGGAAAATGTTCTCTTTGCGGGCATAAAACTAGTCCTTTCCTTTTTTCTTTTTCAACTTTTACATAATACCATCCAAATCACAAAAACACAAGCACATTCACACCGGTTTGTAAAAATTTGTGCAGAAAGAACAGTCGTTCAAGGAAAAGTCACAAATACTGAGGGGGAAAACGCCCTATTTATCGCCATAAGGCACAGAAAATGCGAGTAAGTGATTTTATCGTAAAATGGGTTGACAAAAGGTAATATAATTGTGTATAATTTATGAAAGGGGTGACTGTGTCCGTGGGAAAGCCTCCCAGTGGAGCGGCACCCTAAAACAATGAAGAAAGGTGATATACAATGAAACGAGAGAGAAAAAGATTAGCGATTATTGCTGTGCTGATGATCGTCTTGTCCATTACAACACTGTTTGCAGGTTGTGGCAAGGATGATACTACCACTGCTGGTGGTACCACTGTTGGCGCAACTGAACCCAAGCCTACTGAGCCGAAGCCCACTGAGGCTGATCCGACCGAGCCCAGCGCAGAGCCCACCGAGCCCAGCGCAGAGCCCACCGAGCCTAGTGCAGAGCCTACTGAGCCTAGTGCAGAGCCTACTGAGCCCAGCGCAGAGCCTACCGAGCCCAGTGCAGAGCCCACCGAGCCTAGTGCAGAGCCTACTGAGCCTAGTGCAGAGCCTACCGAGCCCAGTGCAGAGCCTACCGAGCCCAGCGCAGAGCCTACTGATCCCAGCGAACCTGAAGCTCCCTCCTTTACCGAGGATGAGCAGGGCAATTACAACCTGGTTGATGAGGATATGGGCATTGACATGACCCTGACCATCAACGGTGACAACACGGTTGATTTTGTTGATCGTGCTTATGAAGTGAATGCAACCGGTTTGACCGTCACCATCGTGGAAGGCAAATACTGCTTCACCTATGAAGATCCCTTCTTGGGTGCAACGACTGCTATCTTCTACTTTGAGGATAACACACTGTATCTGGATCCTACTGACATGGGCACTTTCGTTGAGATGCTGAAGGAAGGCCAGGCACCTGCTGATTTGTTCGATGAAGAACAGCAGGGTACTTATAACCTGATTGATGAGGATGCAGATCTTGACATCACCTTGGTTATCAATGCGAACACTGTTGATTTCATTGATCGTTTCAATGAGGTGTATGTTGCCGGTCTGACTGTTTCTTCCCAGAATGGTTTCTTCTACTTCACCTATGAAGATCCCGCCTGGGACGAAACCAACGTCGTGTTCTATTTTGGCGCTGATGGCAAGGTCTACATTGACCCCACTGATATGGGTACCTATTCGGAGATGACCGAGGGCGAAGCCCCTGTTGATCCCTCCGAGCCCACTGAACCCTCCGAGCCCGGCACCGAGCCTAGCGAACCAGACGTTCCTGCTGAGACTTGGAGCATTATTGGTAGCATCAACGGAAGCAATTGGGATGAAGATTTTGTCCTGACTGCAAGCGATGAAGAAAACGTGCTGGTCAGTAAAGTTATGGAACTGGCTGTGGGCAATGAGTTTAAGATTCGTTTGAATTATGTCTGGGATAATGCCTATCCCGAACAGAACTATGTCGTAAATGTCAAGGGTTCCTATCGTATTTCCTTCAATACCGTGACCCATGAGATCAAGCTGATTTGGTGCGGCGAAGGCGAGGAGCCTACGCCTGAAGTTCCCACCGAAAACGTCTGGTCTGCAATTGGCGCTCTGGCCGGAACCAGCTGGGATACCGATTTCGAGATGGTTGAAAGTGACACGGAGAATGTTCTGATCACTGAACGTTCCTTTACCTTGTATGCAGGCGATGAGTTCAAGATCCGCCTGAATGGATCCTGGTCTGAATCCTATCCTGGCTCGGTTACCAATTATCGAGTGGAGACGAGCGGCGTTTACTACATTACCTTTAATGTGGAGACCAAGGAAATCGGTCTGGTGACCGATAATGCAGGAGAGACCGACCCCACTGATCCCTCCGAGCCTGCTGATAGTACCACCGTCAATGTGGTGATTGCAGATTATGCCGATGCTAACAGCTGGTCCAACA
>CAZHPO010000021.1:0-17219 GCA_964534615.1 uncultured Oscillospiraceae bacterium | reverse complement strand
TCTGTATGAACTTCTTCTATTTTTTCAAGTGTTGCACTTGATAGTATAATTCACCATCTAACAATGATCCCCAACTGCTTTCACAGTTGGGGAGTTTTGCTTCGGTCTTGGCCGCATCGATCTCAGATCCGGAGAGGATCGCCAGCACTTCCGTTTCTTTCTTGAACTGTTTCCGTAACTTGGGATCCGTCTTTTTGTTGTAGGCGATGACACTTCTGTCCAATGCCGCATTGCAAACTTGACCGATTCGGGCGGAGAAGGTATCTTTATCGTGACGAACCGTGTATACCAGTCGCCGGGATCTTGCTTTTGGGATACCATAGAGGGGATCGTCAAGAAAGGAAGATTGGCCAGATTGGTCAAATTTATATTTTCCTCATAAGAATTGAAGGCGTAATTTCTGCGAACGCAGGCATTCAGGATCCTGTCAGAAATGGCCCATTCGCACAAACGGGAGCTTTTATGGATCCGCTGTGCAGAGCAGGTCGAAGATGCCGGCCTCAAACTGCCAGTAGTTTCCCTTTTCAATGGAGTCCCACTGGGAAAGGGTGCCCTGGAAAATCAACTGTTTTAATTTTCCGCAATAGGCAAAGGCGGAATCGCCGATGGTGTGGACAGCAGAAGGGAGCGTTATCTGCGATAGTCGGTGGCAATGGGAAAAGGCACTTCGACCAATGGAAGTGACCCCTTTGCCGACATGAACCTGCAAAATATCGGAGCAGTCGGCAAAACTGTAGTTGCCGATTTGGGTGACACTGTCTGCGATGGTGACACCGGTTAAACTGCAATGGATAAATGCACGATCTTTGATAACCGTAACGCCCTCCGGGATGGTCAGCTCTGTGATAAGCAGCTGATCTAAGTATAGATCATGGCCGTAATAGAGGGGATTGCTGTCGTTGGTTTCAAAGGTGATGTTGCACCAGGCGGCCACATCTGTGATATAAACACCCTTTAGCCGATCGCAGCAGTAAAAAGCGCTGCTGTTGATGGTTTCCAGACTGGCCGGCAAAGAAATTTCAGTTAAAGCGATGCAGCCGGAAAAGGCGTCGGCACCGATGACCTTGATTCCTTCCCCAACGGAGACGGTTTGAAGGTGTTGACAGTTTTTGAATGCGCCCGCTGCTATGGCCGTGCCTCCGGTAACAGAAACGGCTTTCAGGGATGCCGGAACAAGGGTGGCAGAATGATCGAAATCACCGAATATGTAACCCAGACAGGCGTTTTGTGCGGCATTTTTGCTGTTGCCGACAAAGGGAAGCGTCAGCTGTTCCAGGCCGGTGCATTGACCGAAGGCGCAAAAACCTATGGAGGCCACATTATCCGGAATGACCAGATTTTTGAAACTGCTACATCCGTAAAATGCTTCCTGGCCGATGGCGGTTACGGCGTGGGGAATGTCAATTGTTTCCAAAGCGCTGCATCCGTAGAAAACTTTCTCCCCAATGGCGGTGACGGAGTCGGGCAAGATAACAGATCGAAGTTGGTCACAGGAGCGAAACGCTTCGTCGGCAATGCATTGGGTATCGGTCCGGAGGGTGTATGTTTTGGGCAAAAGAGCCGGATCTGCCTCAATCAGACAATGGCTGATATAAAGAACGCCGCTTACCCAGTTGGCGGTATCCGCAGCATAGGCAGTTCCGGAAAAAGCGTGTTTTCCAATGCTGACCACGCCGGTTCCAATGGATATATCTTTCAGAGCATGACAGTTTTGAAAGGCACCTGCACCGATGGATATAATACTGTCGGGAATGGAAAGGGCAGTCAGGGTGCCCTGTCCCAGAAATGCTTCCGGGGCAATCTGGGTGACGGGTTTGCCACCGTATGTTGCCGGGATCAGGAGGCTGCTGTCTGTACAGCTGCCTATACCGGAAAGGCAATAGCCGGAACCATCTTCGGTCAGGGTGAAGGTCAGACCTTCACAGGCGATGGCACCACAGTTTTGGCAGATGCCATCCCGAATGGCGTGGTTTTTTAAAGGAATCACGGCGGTTTCTGTTTTGCCGCAGTCGCAAATGCGCTGCAAAAGTCCTTCGGTGGTACAGCTGGAGTCGGTTACCGTTTCCCAGGTGCCGAAGCTATGGCAATGAGGGGCGGTGGGTTCCGTGTCTTCGCCCGGTTCTGTGGAATGAGTCGGTCTGTTTTCGGTGGACACTTCCGGGGAGGCAGGATCGTGGTGATCGGTGCTTGTATGGGAAGGCTGGTCAGAGGAGATGGAACTTTGAAGACCGGCAGTGGTGTCGGTGGAGGAATCTTCACCGTTACAGGCGGAGAAAGTGCATAGACACAGCAGACCTGCCAGAAAAATGCGAAAATATGGCCGTCGTTTCATGTGTTCCTCCTTTACAGGGTGGAAGTGGATTTTCTGTTGTCGGTTTTACGCACGTGGGCAGATCAGCGTTCGTAGAGGGGGATCGTGTTTTGATAAGGCTGAGGCTTGTATGTAACAGAACCGATGGCCTTGCCGCTGATGCCGAATTTGGGGTTGTAACCGAAAAGGTTTACATAACGCTCGAAGTCATCCCGTTCTGCAATCATGGCTTCTGTAACGGCCAGGGTAGCCAGCACATCATCGATGGCTCGGTGAGAGTTGACCACCTGACCGGACAGGCCGTAGGCATCAATGGCGTTGCACAGCTTATGGGGGTAGGGACGACGATCTTTATAGACGGTCAACAGATCTAGTTTATCCTTCCCTTTGAGAACGGCAGCAGCGCCGTTGCGCAGCAGTAGGTAAAACAGGAAACTCAGGTCAAAATGGGCATTATAGGCCATAAGCAAGGTGTTGCCCTGAAACATTTCGCAGATATCTGCACATACCTGTTGTTTTGAAATGCCCCGTTCTGCAATATCTTCGGGGGTGATCCCGGTTAATTTTTGAATTTCGAAAGGAATGGTGTTTCCCTGACTCAGACAGATCAGTTGGTCATATTCTCTGGTCAGGATCCCCTGACCATCCCGGATTTCCAGCACCACAGCGGAAAATTCGATGATTTCGTCCCGGCAATAGTCCAGTCCGGTGGTTTCGGTGTCAAATATGACCAGCTTATCGTATTTTTTTGCGAGTGTTCCCAGATCAGCCATGTTCATTCTCCCTTCGCCAGGTCCATGGCACGGCGGAATTTGCTTTTCGGCTCTGGTTGCAGATCATAGGCGGCGGCCAATTCCGCTGCCAGATCCACTGCGGCATGTTCAGAACCGGATTTTAGCTCGATCTCCAATTCGCACAGGGGCTTTTCCCGGCCACCGCCCAGTAAAACGCCTTTGTCCAAAGCTAGTTCAGCCATACCATCAAGGGTGGGCACATCAATGGCCAGTCTGGTAAACCGGGCACCGCAGACCATCAGAAGATTGCTGTTTGCAAATGTTTTTATGCCAGCCGGTGCGCCTTGGGATACCAGAATTTCGATTCCGGTGTGAATATCGTCTGTAAAGCACTCCCATTCGCCCCGGCTGCCGTCAGCCAAAGGGGTTTTCAGGGTGCAGACGGTGGTGCCATTTTCTCTGCGCAGACGCAATGTCATATGCTGGGCAGAGAAAGCTCCATCCGGGGTATCAAAATAGGTGGTTTCCATGGATATTTTCCGATGCTGAGGATACTTGGCAGCAAGCGCCTGCAGGACGGATCTGTTGGCGGCATATTTTAATTCAAATTCTCGACCCATAATCTACCTCACAAAGTCGTTTTTGGTATTATACAACGTTTTTGCCCCGTATGCAAGAAACTTTCGTACAGTACGATTTTCGACGGAAAAATTCTGCTTTTCGTGGTAGGATGCAGGTAGTAAAACAAGGGGCGTGATACATATGAAGTTGCAGACAGAAAAAAGGCTTCCCCAATGGAGGCGACTGCTGCAAAAACAAATGGATGATCCCATCCGTCGATTTTGGATAGAATTGGCAGGCAGCTTTTTGGTCGGTTTCTGTCTGAGTGCAGCCAGTTTGGGAAATGTACCCCTGCCATTATGCATGGCGGCACTGTGCGCAGGCGGGGCGGGGTGGCCGTCTATGGCATTTGCTCTTGGGGGCGGTTTGGGTTATGGTCTGTTTTGGGAACAGGCCGGGATTCAGGGACTGCTCTGGATTGCCGGAGCCTTGCCCATATGTGTTTTTCTTTCGGAAGAAAAGCGAAAAATGCCATTTTTAGTACCGAGCATGGGGGCGCTGATCGTGGCAGCCACCGGCCTTGGATTTCAGCTGTGGATGGGGGATACCCTGTCGGTAGCACTCTACCTGCTGCGTGTGGTGTTAGCCTTTGGGGTGACCTGTCTGGCGCAGATGCTGCATCATCGACGAAGTCCCATGACTGTGGCCATGGCGTGGGGCATCGCTGTTTTGTCTCTGGCGCAGATTGCACCGGTGGATTTCCTGAATTTGGGCTTTGTGGCAGCTGGATCTATGGGATTGCTGGCATCTTTTCCGACGGTGACTCTGTCTGGACTGGCGCTGGATCTGGCAGGGGTTACTCCGGTGCCGATGACGGCGGTGCTGTGCTTGACCTATTTTGCAGGAAAGGTTTCTTTTTTGCCAAAGCGTGTAAAGGTTTTGCTGCCGGCATTGCTGTATTTGGCAGTGATGGGTCTGTGCGGCCAAAGCCAGTGGCTGCCGCTGCCTGCACTGGTGGTGGGTGGACTGGGATACCTGCTGCCTCTGGAAGAAGGGAAAAAGCAGAGCAGAAGTCTGGAAGGGCATATACAGAGTCGGTTGGACACCGTTTCTGCAGTTCTGGCGCAGACCAGACGACTGTTGCAGGAGAGCGTTGAATATCCGCTGGACGAGGGGGCGCTGATCCTGCGCAGTGCCCAGCGTGCCTGCGATCACTGTGACAAGCGAAAAAACTGCCACAGTGTGGAGCGAGCCAGATTTTTGCCCCAGGCGTTGCTCCATCAAAGTTGCATTACAGTGGACAATATTCCCCAAGACTGCAAGCGAAAGGAGCGGCTGCTTGCGGAGTTGCAGCGCAGTCAGGAATTGTATCGGCTTTTGCTGGCTGATCGACAGCGGCAGCAGGAATATCGTAGTGCGGTGGTGCAGCAATATGGTTTTTTAGCAGAATACTTACGGGAATTGGCAGATGATCTGCCACGGTGGGAGACAGATCCGGTTCCTCGCTTTCAACCGGAGGTGGCGGCTTGCTCCAGGGGAAGGGAAGCGGTCAACGGTGATCGCTGCTGTTGGTTTCCAGGTCCCAAAGGAAAGTACTATGTGCTGCTGTGCGATGGCATGGGCACGGGAAACGAAGCCGCCTATGAAGCACGGATCGGTGCCGGGCAGCTTCGGCGTATGCTGATTGCCGGATATCCTGCACATGAGGCAATGCAGAGTCTCAATAGTCTGTGCATCCTGCGTTCCTGTGCCGGAGCGGTGACGGTGGACCTGGCAGAGGCGGATCTTCAGACTGGCCGGGTATCCGTGTACAAATGGGGCGCAGCCCCTTCCTGGCTGATGTGTTCCGGAAATGTGGAGAAAATTGGCAGAGAGTCTCCTCCTCCGGGAATTTCTCTGGAAGAAGGCGAAGAAACAGTGGACAAGCTTATGTTGCAGCCGGGGGCAGCATTGGTTATGGTCAGTGACGGAGTGGATATCCAGACCGCTTTGAATATCCAGGCGGAGGACTACGATCAGCCTGCCGGTTTTTTGGCGGCTATGATATTGGAGGCCGGCGTCTCGGATGTGCCGGACGATGCTACGGCAGTGGTGCTGCGGCTGCATCGACTGGAAAATTAAAAGGGGCGCATTGCTGATGCAATGCGTCCTACTGATCGTTTTTGAGAAGAACAGAGAAAGGCCGTTTTTTTGGAAAATGCACATTTTTCTTGCAAATAGTCTGAAAATCAGTTATAATAAAAGACTACATAACAGGAGGTGCATTTGTGGCAAAGCTTTATTTTAAGTATGGTGCCATGGGCTCCAGTAAAACAGCTCAGGCGCTAATCACCAAATATAACTATGAAGAAAATGACCTGAATGTGTGGTTGATAAAACCCAGCGCTGACACCAGAGATGGTGCAGATGTTCTGCGTAGCCGCATTGGTTTGCAGGCGCAGGTAGATGTAATGGGGCCTCAGGTGGATATTTTCCAGCGATTTACGGATACCAGGAAAGACTGCAATGTGGTTATTGTAGATGAATGTCAGTTTATGACGGAGGAACAAATCGACCAGCTGCGTGCCATCGTCAACGAATATGCCATTCCGGTGCTGTGTTTTGGCTTGCGCACAGATTTCCAGACCAGACTGTTCCCCGGCTCCCGTCGGTTGATGGAGTTGGCTGATGTGATCGAGGAAATCAAAACCATGTGCGACTGCGGCGCAAAAGCGACCATCAATGCCAGAATTTCCGATGGCCTGATCGTCACCGAAGGTGCGCAGGTGGTCTTGGGCGGCAACGACAGCTATATTGCCATGTGCCATCGCTGCTATATCCAGGGAATCCGGGAAAAGAAGCAAATCAAACTTCATGGCAATCATTAAATAAAGATACTAATGAAAAGGAGATATATAACAATGGAAATTTCTGAAATTCTCGCAAAGTGTGACCATACGCTGCTGGCGCAGACTGCTACCTGGGCTGAAATCAAGGGGATCTGCGACGATGGCATGAAGTACCATACTGCTTCTGTTTGTATTCCTGCATCTTTTGTAAAGCAGGCGAAGGAATATGTCGGTGAAAAGCTGGCAATCTGTACCGTCATCGGTTTTCCCAATGGTTATGCCACTACCGCTTCCAAATGCTTTATGGCTTCTGATGCCGTGGCCAATGGTGCTGACGAGGTGGACATGGTCATCAATATTGGCTGGGCCAAGGAAGGAAAGTGGGAGCAGATCACGGCTGAGATTGCTGCCATTAAGGAAGCCTGCCATGGGAAACTGCTCAAGGTCATTATTGAGACCTGCCTGCTGACCGATGATGAGAAGATCGCTTTGTGCAAGTGTGTGTCCGACTCCGGTGCGGATTACATCAAGACTTCTACTGGCTTTTCCAAGGCCGGTGCTACCTTTGCAGATGTGGAACTGTTTGCAAAGCACGTGGCACCTCATGTGAAGATCAAGGCAGCCGGCGGTATCTCCAGCCTGGATGATGCAGAAAAGTTCATTCAGCTGGGTGCTTCCCGTCTGGGTACTTCCCGGATCGTAAAGATCGCCAAGGGTCTGGAAAACGACGGAACTTATTAACAGTGCGTACCAGGGCCTCTCCACTGGGAGAAGGCTTCGTGGAGCTGCTTCCACGCAACAATATAAATAAAAAATCTGGAGGATAAAAAATATGTCTAACTTCCCCGCTACGCCCCATATCAATGTTCAGAATGAGATCGGCTTTGGCAAGACCGTGCTGATGCCCGGCGACCCCCTGCGTGCCAAGTTCATTGCAGAAAACTTCCTGGAAAATCCGGTGCTGGTCAATGGCGTTCGTGGTGTTAACGGTTTCACCGGTTACTATAAGGGTGTGAAGGTTTCCGTTATGGCTTCCGGTATGGGTATGCCTGCCATTGGCATCTATTCCCACGAGCTGTTCAACTACTATAATGTTGAAAATATCATCCGTGTTGGCTCTGCTGGTGCAATCCAGGAGAATATCCACCTGTATGACCTGGTCATTGCACAGGGCGCCTGCACCGACTCCAACTTTGCACACCAATTCCATTTCCCCGGCACTTTTGCTCCTATTGCCAACTTTGAACTGCTCAGCGCTGCGGTAGAAGCTGCCAAGAACAGCGGCACGCCTTACCATGTGGGCAACGTCAACTCCTCCGATGTGTTCTATGGCGACCATGCAGAAGTTCCTGCGGGCCTGGATACACTGTATAATCAGAAGAAGATGGGCGTTATGGCTCTGGAGATGGAAGCTGCTGCTCTGTACATGAATGCTGCCCGCTATGGTAAGCGTGGCCTGTGCATCTGCACCATTTCTGACCATATCCTCACCGGTGAGGTGACTACCGCCGACGAGCGCCAGAATGCGTTCACCACCATGATGAAGGTGGCGCTGGATACCGCTGTGGCCATGGAGAATAAGTAAGACTATGAAACGTGTATTTTTGTTTGTGCTGGATTCCTGCGGAATTGGTCAAATGCCGGATGCCGCTGCTTTTGACGATCATAACGTCAATACCCTTCGCTCCTGCACCACTTCTGACAAACTGCATATCCCCAATATGATTGCTGCCGGTCTGGGCAACATTGACGGTGTGGATTACCTGCCCAAGGTAGAGCATCCCACCGGTGCCTATGCCAGAATGACAGAGGCATCCATGGGCAAGGATACCACCATTGGACACTGGGAAATCGCCGGTATCGTATCGCCGGATCCGCTGCCTACCTATCCGAATGGCTTCCCGGAGGAAGTGCTGGAGCCTTTTAAGGCTGCAACCGGCCGGGGAGTGTTGGCCAATGCGCCCTGGTCCGGTACGGCTGTTATCGACGAGTACGGCGCCGAGCATATGCGCACCGGTGACCTGATTGTCTATACCTCTGCTGACTCTGTGTTCCAGATCGCAGCCCACGAGGATGTGGTGCCTCTGGAACAGCTGTATGAGTATTGCCACATTGCCCGTGACCTGCTTAAAGGCAAGCATGGCGTAGGCCGTGTGATTGCCCGTCCCTTTGTGGGCGACCCGGTCAACGGCTTTAAGCGGACTTCCAATCGTCATGACTATTCTCTGGAGCCTGCAAAGGACACCCTGCTGGATGTGCTGAAGGCTTCCGGCAAGGATTCGATTGCTGTGGGCAAGATCCACGACATTTTTGCCGGACGTGGCGACACGGAATATGTTTACAACAAATCCAACGCCGATGGCATGAGCCATGCACTGCACTATGCAGAGCAGGATTTTAACGGCCTGTGCTTTGTCAATCTGGTAGACTTTGATATGCTCTATGGCCATCGCCGGGATATTGACGGCTATGCCAATGCGCTGACGGAGTTTGATGGCTGGCTGCCCTCCCTGCTGGAGAAGTTGGGCGAGGATGATCTGGTGATGATCACAGCAGATCATGGCTGTGACCCGGCCTATACTGCTACCACCGACCATACCAGAGAATATGTTCCGCTGCTGATTTTGGGCAAAAATGTGAAGCCCGGTTCTCTGGGTACCCGTTGTTCCTTTGCGGATATTGCAGCAACGGTGGCAGAACTGCTGGATGTTCAGCTGGAAACTTCCGGCAAGAGCTTTGCAAAGGAAATTCTGTAAAAAATTCCCCATAAGGGGCATGCCCCTATCTGAAAATTGAGGTGATCCCATGTCCAATGAACGATTGGTAGAACTGGCAAAGGAAGCCATGACCCACTCCTACTCTCCTTACTCCGGCTATAAGGTAGGCGCAGCATTGCTGTGCAAAGATGGTACGGTGTATCAGGGCTGCAATATTGAAAATGGTGCATACGGCCCCACCATCTGCGCTGAGCGCACTGCAATTTTCAAAGCGGTCTATGACGGCCACAGGGATTTTGAGGCAATTGCCATCTGTGGCGGTAAGGACGGCGTGATCACTGGGAGATTCCCTCCTTGTGGCGTTTGCCGACAGGTAATGCGGGAATTCTGCCGTGATGATTTTAAAATTTTGATGATCGAGCCGGAAAAGTATGAAGTTGTGACACTTAAGGATCTTCTTCCTTATAGTTTCAGCTTAAATGGTTAAGGAGATGAACCCAATGGAAACACTAAAAAAGATTTTTCCTCAGGCATTTAAGGCAGAGGATGTGGCGTCGCTGATTGTGGCGATCCTGATCTACATTTTGTTCAATGTGGTGGCAGGTGCCATCATCGGTTTGCTGGCCAAGCTGCCCATTGTAGGCTTTGTGTTTGGCGTGCTGGGATCTTTGGTGGGAATCTACGCCACTGCAGGCATCGTTATTGCGGTTTTGGTATTTTGCAAGATCCTGAAATAATAAAATACAGGCTGTGTTTCACAGCCTGTATTTTTTGTAGAAAAGGGGGCTGACAATTAGAAAAATCTATGCTACAATAGCCCCCAATAGAGAGGAGGCGGCAAAATGAACTTTTTAGAGGAGCGAATTTTGAAAGACGGTGTCGTGAAACCGGGGAATGTGCTGAAGGTGGACAGTTTCCTGAATCACCAGATGGATATTCAGCTGATGGAAAAGATCGGCAAGGAATTTCATCGTCGTTTTCAGCATCTTCCGATTACAAAGATATTGACCATTGAGGCTTCCGGTATTGCGGTGGCATATCCTGTGGCACGGGAATTTGGGGTGCCCATGGTCTATGCCAAAAAGACCCAGTCCATTAATATTGACGGCGAATTATATGTGGCAGAGGTCGATTCTTTCACCCAAAAAGTGAAAAGCAGAGTGATTGTATCTAAAAAATTCCTGAATCCCCAGGACAAGGTGCTGATCATTGATGACTTCCTGGCCAATGGCTGCGCCATGCAGGGGCTGATCTCCATTGTGGAAAGTGCCGATGCGGAGGTGCTGGGCTTGGGCGTAGCGATCGAAAAAGGATTCCAGGAAGGGGGCTATCGGCTGCGCAATCTGGGCTATCAGCTGGAAAGTCTGGCAATCGTGGAGTCCATGGATGCCGAAACTGGAGATATTCAATTCCGCAGCGAAGAAGCATAAAGAAAAGGGCACCGATGGGTGCCCTTTTTGTTTACTGTTCTTCCAGGAAACGGCTGACTTCCCGGACAAATCCGCTGACATCCTGAAAACGGCGATAGACAGAGGCGAAGCGAATATAGGCTACCTCGTCCATGGGTTTGATCCGTTCCATGACCATTTCGCCCAGCTGATCGGTGGTGATCTCCCGTACCAGAGAATTTTGGATGGCTTGCTCAATTTCGGTGGTGAGCTGCTCCAGATCGTTAATATCCACCTTTCGCTTGTCGAAGGCGCGGAGCATGGAATTGAGAATCTTGTTGCGGTCGAAATTTTGACGGGATCCATCCCGTTTTACAACGATGATGGGGAGACTTTCCACCATTTCGTAGGTAGTGAATCGTCGCTGGCAGTGCAGACATTCCCGGCGACGACGGATGCTCTGAAAGTCTTCGCTTCGACGAGAATCGACGACTTTACTTTCCGGATCACCGCAAAATGGACATCTCATGGCAAACCCTCCTAAGCTCTTTTTGTTATTATAGCAAATGTTTTTTATACTGTCCAGTATTTTTATAATTCATTTTTCGTAGACTGGTAAAAGGAAAGTAGAAAAGGGGAAAAGCCTGTATTTATCGGCACTTCTACTGACAGTAGAGTTGGATTTCTACTGCTGGGAGCCCGTTCACTACAGAAAAAGAGGGTGACTTTCCGCCCCAAATGGGTTATGATGACAGAAGAAAATTTGAAGCAAAGGTTGGTTTTGTCCAATGAAGAATTATGAGATCATTACAGATTCCGCTTGTGACCTGCCGCAGCAGATGCAACAAGAATTGAATATAAAAATGGCCTGTTTGACCCTGAATTTCCATGGTCAGGAAAAAGAAGACAGCGTAGACGATGGAATCCGGGAGCTTTATGATGCGCTGCGTGCCGGAGAGATTGCAAAAACAGCGGCGGTCAATCCGGATACCTGGGCACGAGCTATGGAGCCGGTTTTGCAGCAGGGAAAGGATGCCCTTGTGCTGGCATTTTCTTCCGGACTGAGTACGACTTATCAGTCTGCGGTGATCGCAATGGGGGATCTGCTGGAAAAATATCCCGACCGAAAGATTCGTGTGGTGGATACCAGAGCGGCATCTCTGGGTCAGGGATTGCTGGTGAGGTATGCCTGTCGGAAAAGGGATGAGGGTCTGGACATGGAGCAAGTGGCAGATTGGGTGGAGGAGCACAAACTCCATTTGTGCCACTGGTTTACGGTGGATGATCTGATGTATCTGAAACGGGGCGGCCGGATCAGCGCTGCCACGGCTATTGTGGGCACCATGCTGGGAATCAAGCCGGTGATGCACATGGACGACGACGGACACCTGATCAATATGAGCAAGGCCAGAGGCCGCAAGGCTTCCATCCAGGCTGTTGCGGAAAAAATGGGGCAGTTGGGGTTGCCCGGCGAGAATAAAACTGTGTTCATTTGCCATGGCGATTGCCTGGAGGATGCCCGGTATTTGGAAAAACTGGTTCGTGAAAAGTACGGGGTGGAGGAAGTGTTCATCGGCTACACCGGTGCGGTCATTGGCTCTCATTCCGGTCCCGGCACCTTGGCACTGTTTTTCCTGGGAGAAAAACGATAAAATGAAATGCCGTGTTGCATAGCAACACGGCGTTTTTATGCTTTTATTAACAACCACAGCAGAAAATGCGACAACACAGGCAGGCCAGGAGGCTGCTGCATGGACTGGTTCGCATGGTAAAGCCCCGGTAAGTGCCGGCCTGCCGGCGATAGGTTGCGCCGCCATGTTCGATCTGATCCAGCGCATACAGATATTCCTGGTTATCCGGTTCCATGCTCACGGCACGGCGGATATGCTCCAAAGCGGTGACTTGATTGCCCACACTGTGGTTGGCCAGAGCGCTGAGATAATACCAGCGGCCATTGCGCTGGGTGCTGTTTTGCAGGGCGTTGAGGGCTTCCTGATAGCGACCATAGCGAATGTACTGATAGGCAGCCTGCTGATAATGATCGCCGGTCTGCTGGCTGCCGGAAGCCTGCTGGCCACTATATGGGCCGTAGCTGCCGTAGCCGGCGGAGGACTGGGCTTTCTCGGGGTTTTTGATCTGCTCGTATGCAGCGTTGATCTCCTGCATTTTTTTAGCGGCCACAGCATCACCGGGGTTTCGGTCCGGATGATATTCTTTGGCTAAGCGGCGATAAGCCCGCTTTATTTCGTCGTCAGAGGCGTCAGGACTGACACCAAGTACCTTGTAAGGATCATCGATCATTGGCTTTCGCCTCCTTTTGCTGTTGTCCCAGATTTAGCCACACGCCGCTGTAAAGGATATTATCCAGTATGGGCTTGTCCTGCACCAAGGGCAGTTTTTCGTAAAATTCGGTACACCGGGCCATGTTCAGTACCAGGTATTGCTCCCAGCGGGGAAAGTCTTCACCGATACCCATGGCAAGGTAGGGATTGTATTTATGTTTGCGTTTGTCTTTCGTGTAGTCTACTGCGGCATCGGCCAAATAGATGAACCGACCCAAGGCCATGCCCATTTCCCGCAGATCATTGGCCCACAGGTCCTCCTGATAGACCAGAAGTTCTGCCATCAATGCGCCGAAGCGATTGGCACAGGCGTCGGCATCGGCGCAATTCTCTTTTTCCAGAGAGGATAGCGACTGGATGCAACTGCCAATGGCGGCGCATTGCCGGGGGTAGCGTGCCTCAATGTCCGGAAGGAATCTGGAAAGATGGTTGGCCATCCATTTTTTGGGGTGACTGCCATCGTCCTGCCAGTCGTCCAGACAATTATAATAGGCAAGGGCAATATTCATATCGGCGGCGTATTGGATATATGGGGAGTCGATCCATTTGCGTTTTGAGATGGGGTGGAGCATACAGACTCGATCACCGACAGACTCCTCCGGCTCGTACAGGCTCATTAAAAGCAAAGCCAAAAAAGTCATATCATAGCTTAGCACCAGTCGTGCGGTCTGGTCGCCCTGAGTGCCAATGGCACGGCAAATGCCGCAGTAAACACGATTATAGCGTGTTTGCTGTTCTTTGGTCAGTTCCTTGGAACTGACATTCACGAAACCAAACATGAGTTTTACCCCCCTTTTCTTTCCATTTTAGGAATGTTTTATGAACAGGGTATAAAGAAAGGCGGATTTATTTTTCTTTTGTGGAATTTTTCTCGGCCAGATAGCGGTTAAAAGCGCCGCCATAGAACAGAATACAAATACAGAAGTACAGCCACAGCATTCCCAGTGCCAGTGCATAGATAGAACCGTAGATGTTGGTATAGGTGGAGAAATATTCCACATAAATGGAAAACAGCCGGGTGTAAACGGACCAGCCAAAGCTGGCTAACAGGGCACCCGGAAGACTGGTTCGCAGTTCGTGGCGTTGGCCGGGATGGAGGGCGTACATGGCAGTAAACAGGATGGTTTGCAACAGCAACGGCAGAAGAAAACTCAGATCGATCACATTCAAAAGGAACATGATGGATGGATCGGTGGTCATCCACAGGTAATCTGCGATGGCGTTGGCGAAGACATGAATAACAATGGTCAGCACCAGTGCCACCAGAAACAGGAATGTATAGACCACACTGATGCTTCGCTTTTGTAAGTAGCTGTGGCGGTCATCAATGCCATAGACCGCATTGAAGCCCAAAAGCAGACCGTATGTTCCTTTGCTGGCCGACCAGAGCATGACCAGTACGGACACGGAAACCACGGTGCCGGAAGTATGGCGGTAAATGGTCTCGATCAGATATTCCACACTGGAGATCAGAGACTGGGGCACAAAACCTTCCAGCAATTCCATCAGATCCTGTACGCCATAATTAGTGTGCCGCAAAATACCAAGCAGCAGCAACAGGCTGGGGAAAACGGACATGATAAAGAAGAAACCGGTATGGGCACCATGGAGAGGAATATCCATGGGACGCAGAAAATCTGCCACGGATTTGTATTTTCTGTAAAGGGAACGCAAGGTTTTCAATCGAATACCTCCTGCGATGAAATATGGGAAAGGCTCGCCGCATTTTTTACGATGCAGCGAGCCTTGCACCTACGGAAATATTATTCCGCAGAAATCAAATAATAGTACACCGGTTGGCCGCCGTTGATGAGATTTACGTCTGCATTGGGGCAGATCTCAGCAAAAATGTCGGCAGCTTTTTGAGCGTGACGCTCTTTCACATCGGTACCATAGTAGATGGTGATGTATTCTTTACCGTCGTCACGCACCTTTTCGGCCAGGGAACGCAACAAAACACGGATATCCTGACTGGTGCCAAAGAGAGCGGAACCATAAAGTGCCAGGTAGTCACCTTCGTGGATGTCGTAGCCATCGAAATCGGAGTTACGGGCGGCGTAAGTGATCTGCATGGTGTCCACAGTGCCCAGTGCCTCGGTCAGCGCAGCCTCATTTTCTTCAATGGTGCCATCCATATTGAAGCTGAGCATGGCGGTAATGCCCTGGGGCACGGTCTTGGAGGGAATGACGACCACCTTCTTGGGGGTCAGGGCATCCACCTGCTGGGCGGCCATAATAATGTTTTTGTTGTTGGGAAGCACGAAAACGGTTTCGGCCGGAACCTGATTGACGGCTTCCAGAATGTCCTGGGTGCTGGGATTCATGGTCTGGCCGCCGGAAATAATGCCATCTACACCCAGATTACAGAATACATCTGCCAGACCGTCACCTGCGCAGACAGAAACCACGCCCAGTGCCTTTTCGGGGGCAGCGATCTGAGGGGCTTTTTCGGCAGCGGTCATCACTTTTTCGGTGTGCTGCAGGCGCATGTTTTCAATCTTTACAGTGACGAAAGAGCCGTAATCAATGGCTTCGTGCAGTGCTTTGCCGGGGTCATTGGTGTGAACGTGGACCTTGATGATCTCGTCGTCGTCCACCAGAACCAGAGAGTCACCCAGACTGTCCAGGAACGCACGGAGGGCTTCGGGATCCTTGTTGTTTTCACGCTGGATAATAAACTCGGTGCAGTAGGTGAAGGTGATATCTTCCGTATCAAAATCGGAGAAATCGGCACTTTCCTTGACTTCAGCACCGGCTTCCGGTGCCACCAGATCTTCTCCGCGAAGGGCACACATCATGCTTTCCAGAGCGATGAGCCAGCCTTTGCCGCCGGCATCCACAACGCCGGCCTTTTTCAAAACCGGGTTCTGATTGGTTGTATTGGCCAGAGCCACCTTTGCTTCTTCAATGGCTGCCTCGTGAACATACTCAAAATAGTTGTTTTCCTTGGCAGACTGGGTGGCTTTGGCAGCGGCCAGACGAGCCACGGTCAGAATCGTGCCTTCAGCAGGCTTCATCACGGCTTTGTAGGCAGCGTCGACACCTTCCTGTAGAGCAGCGGCCCACAGTACACCATCACAGGTGTCCTGACCTTTCAGCTTCCGGGCGATGCCACGCATCAGCAGAGAAAGAATGACACCGGAGTTACCACGGGCGCCACGGAGCATGGCATCGGCGGTGGTTTTGGCGGCAACGCTCAGCGTGGGATCTTCGGTTTTGCGCAGATCCTGAGCAGCAGCGTTGATGGTCATGGACATATTGGTGCCAGTGTCGCCATCGGGCACAGGGAACACGTTCAATTCGTTCAGATGCTGTTTGTTGATCTCAATGCCGGCAGCGGCACTGATCATCAGGCGGCGAAAATCGGCGCCGTTGATTATCTGTTTCACTTTGGTTTACCTCCAAAAATCAGCCGATCATCATCGAATCGATGTAGACGTTGACGGCTTTAACTTGGGTGCCGGTATGCTTGGTGACCACATAACGGACCTCGGAAATGATGGAGGAAGCCACAGCGTTCAGATTGACGCCGTAGTCCACCATAATGTGCAAATCAATGGAAATGGAATCATCCTCGTGGAACTGCACACGAACGCCCTTACTGGCGGACTCTTTGCGCAGCAGGTGGTATAGCCCGTCCTTCATGGAGCGGGCGGCCATACCTTTGACACCAAAGCAGTTGGTGGCGGCGGTACCGGCAATGTCGGTGTAGACGCTGGTGCTGATGTTGACGCTACCTTGATTGGTCTTGTGTTGAGTCATAATATCCTCCTTGTTTACAGGTGGCCGGAGAACCGGTTACACCATGCTCTCCTCCCAGCAGTCGGGAGCGGTCAAACCCATCATTTTCACAATGGTGGGGGCAACATTGGCCAGACCAAAGTTGCCGTTTTTAACGGTCCAGTTCTTATCGGTATCATAAATGATAAAGGGAACGGGGTTCAAAGAGTGGGCGGTGCGGACAGACGTTTTTCCCTTTTTGGTTTCGGTCATCTGGTCGGCGTTGCCGTGATCTGCGGTGATCAGCACGGTGTAGCCATACTTGTCTGCGGCCTCCAGAATGGCCTTTAAAGAGTGATCCACACATTCCATGGCGTAGACCACAGCATCCATGACACCGGTGTGACCGACCATGTCGCCGTTGGGGTAGTTGCAGCGCAGGAACTGATACTTACGGTCGGCCATGGCCTGAACCA
This sequence comes from uncultured Oscillospiraceae bacterium, assembly GCA_964534615.1. Lineage (GTDB taxonomy): Bacteria > Bacillota > Clostridia > Oscillospirales > Oscillospiraceae > Faecousia. The sequence goes on along the minus strand of CAZHPO010000021.1, from coordinate 142 downwards.
TTGCCTCGGTGATCTCTTTGGACTTCATAGCAGGTGCCTGCTCAAAGGGGATTACATCGGAGGGAATCTCCAGATATTCTTCCAGCTGGGCACTGACCTTGCCGGAACGGTTGCCGTTCCAGAAATAGGTCACATGGCCGTA
>CAZHPO010000020.1:0-17787 GCA_964534615.1 uncultured Oscillospiraceae bacterium | reverse complement strand
ATCAGCGGCAATGTGGCCAGCAGGATCAGCAAAATTTGCAATAATGTGAGATAACCGAACTCATGGATATCCGGTAAAAACTTCAGGATGTAGATAGATTCTCTCCAGCAGCCCCAGAACCAGATGGAGATCACAAAAGCGGAAAAAGCGGCGCAGAAAGAAGCGTAGGAATAGTTAACAAACGCACGGTCATAACGCTGGAGAAGGGGCAAGTCGGGATTTTCAAAAAGGTCATTGTCTTGCCTGGTTTCTCTCATACGGCTGGTGGCGATGGCGGTCAATACCACGGCGGCAATCTCAAACAGAATCATAACAGCTAGGCCGATATGGGCATAATCTCTGTAGTCCTGGAAGGCATTTTCGAAGGGATCTTTTGTTGCATCCAAAGCCACAGGAATGCTGATCATCGCCACAAGTCCTATCACCGACAGGGCAATGGCAATATAGATCATGGTTTTGAAACTGGAAATGCTACGGTTGACCAGTGCTTTGAGCTGCTTGTCCACTTTTGGCTCGGATTTGGGCTGTTCTGATTCGTGAAAAATCCGCTCTCCTTTTAAAAGTTCATCGCAGGTAACACCGAAGAGTTCGGCAATGGCCGGAATCAGGCTGAGGTCGGGGGCGTTCTCGTCCCGTTCCCAACGGCTGACAGCTCTGTTGGATACGCCCAGACGGTCAGCCAATTCCTGCTGGGTCATGCCGTGGGCTTTGCGCAGAGCGGCAATAAAAGTACCGATGGTTTTCTTTTCCATAAAAACCTCCTTGTGATTTTGGCGTTTGATTTCGAAATCATGGCTTTATTCTACTGCATCGGGATAAAAAAGTACAGCCCGAAGATTGAGATTTTCTCTCGTAGAGCGAGAATGTTCCTTTTATGGGGGAAAATACCCCGGCTGAGATCAGCCGGGGCATCATTCATTTTCTTTTTCGTTGTTTCCAGGTTGTCCATAGTTGGACGGTTGTGGAGACCATCAAAATACCGGCAGCCATCAAACCGGCAATTACCACCGTTTTCATGCCGAAAGCTCCAAACTGATCCATATGTCCCATGATGATATTGTAGATGGTGTAATACAGACTGGAGCCGGGGATCAAAATAATCAGACCAATAATCAGATAACCGATGGCAGGACACTTCCGTACACGAGCCATAACTTCTGCATAAATGGCGGATGCTGTGGTTGCTACGAAAACGGCAACCATTTCGTTAAAGCCCAATAGTGTAACCAGAGAATGGACACTCCAGCAAAGAACACCACCAAGGACACACAGAACGATTCCGGGCCCATGAATATTGAAGATGATGGAAAAGCCCACACAGCCCATAATACAGGCAATGATCTCAATCGGGAAGCTGTGATCGATCAGGGCAATGCTTTCGGGAACCCCCCACAGGGCAGAGGAGAGTCCAAAAGCAACTGCGGTGCCACAGGCAATGGCCACAGCAATCATCAGCACTTGAAAAATACGGTTGACACCTGAATTGGTATCCCCAAAGATGATGTCCCGAATGGCATTGGTGAAAAGAAGACCGGGAATCAGTACCATGACTGCGCCGATGATTGCCGCATCAGGCCTGGAAGACAGGCCGATGATCCCAAAGAAATAGGGAATAAAGGCCAGCGGTATGGAGGAAAGAAGGGTGCTGAAGAAGGTGTTAGCCTTATACTTATCTAGGAATCGGGACAGAAGGCATACGATCATGGCGCTGATGCCGGAAGACAGAGCATCAAGTATACCGCCGCCAAAGAAAATGGCAAATCCGGCAGCGCCGAGAAAATAGCCCAGCAGCATAATGGGCAGAGCATGTATACGCTTGGAACGGCAGGTCTCTTCCAAAAGTTCCATAGCGGTGTCTGCGTCCGGTTTTTCACGGCAGATCCGTCGGCTGAGGGCGGAAAAAAGCTCCAAAGAGTCTAAATCATTACCGTGAAATCCAATACGTCGCATTCTTGTGGTGGGTTTGCCATCAGGACGGATGATGCTGACGGTCAGATTGTTGGGAATGGCAAAAACCTCCGCCTGTATTCCATAGGCGGCAAAAATCCGGGTAATGCTTTCTTCGACCCGGTAAGTTTCTGCGCCGCTCATGGACAGCTCATATCCCAAATCTACGGTAAAATCCAGAAGCTTATTATAATCCATAAATGAGAAACCTCACATTCCGGTAATGACCTAATCAGTATAGCACACCAGTTTAGAATTACAAGCTAAATTTTTCAGGAAAAAGCTAGAACTTGCTTTTTTTTAAAGATGTGCTACAATGAAATCATCACAAGAAGGGAGACAGATTATGAGAAATCAAAAAGTTCGCTTTATTACCACCACCGGTATCATGCTTGCGCTGCTGGTATCTTTGCAGGCGTTGACCAAACCGGCAGGGCAAATTGTTACCGGTTCCTGTGTAAATACGGTTTTGGCGGTTGCCGCTTTGATCGGTGGTCTTGGCTGCGGCCTGACAGTGGCACTGATCAGCCCGGTGCTGGCCTATCTGCTGGGTATTGCGCCTCAGATTTTGACAGTTCCGGTCATTATGGTCGGTAATGCGGTGTATGTGATCCTTCTGCGGCTGCTGGCTTGCAGGGATGAAAAGAATATCCTGATGCAAATCGTTGCATGGCTGTCTGCGGCTGTGGCGAAGTTTGTGGTGTTGTATCTGCTGGTGGTAATGGTCATCTGCGACTGGTTTGCCCCTTCTTTGATGGAAGCAGGCGTTCTGAAAGCACCAATGCTGAAGGCATTGCCTGCTACATTCAGCTGGCCTCAGCTGGTAACCGCACTGATCGGTGGCGCTGTGGCGCTGACGGTGGTGCCGCTGGTGAAAAAGGCACTGAAAAAGTAAAAAAACTGAACCCCTCCAGACGGAGGGGTTCAAAATATTATTTGCGGACAAACAGTACACCCAATGTACCGGGACCACAGTGACAGGAAACGGTGCATCCAGCATCGGTTTCGTACAGGGTATCAAAACTGGGGCACTGGGCAACGGCGTTCATAACGGCTGTGTAGCATTCGTCGGTGACGGGGGTTTTGGTAATAAACAGGATTTCTCTGGTCAAATCATCCCGGTTGTCCAGACGATCCTTAACGTAGTTTGCCAGACACTTGGCGTAATTGCCACGGTACTTTTTGACTACGACCATTTTTCCATCCTTGACTTCAATACAGGGCTTCAAATTCAGCAGATTTGCACCCAGTGCGGCGGCAGCAGAACAGCGGCCGCCTTTTACCATATAGTCAAGTCTGTCCAGCAAAAAGCTGGCTTCTACACGGGCGGTAAAAGCACGGAGCTTTTCAGCCAGTTCTTCCAGAGAAGTGCAGACCTTTGCCAAACGGCAGGCTTCCAGCACAACTAGACCCTGACCGGTAGACAGGTTCTGAGAGTCTACTACCTGCACATTATCAAACTCCTGCGCTGCAAGGCAGGCGTTCTGATAGCAGGAGGAGAAGCCAGAGCCAAGGGTGATATGCAGCACACCATCGTAATCATTGGCGTAAAGCTTAAACTGATCGATGTACTCTCCGACGGAGTTGGCGGCGGTGGAGCAAAGTGCGCCACCGGCAGCTACATGAGCGAAGATCTCAGCCGGAGTGATAGTGACGTTGTCTTTGAACTGCTGGTCAGCTTTTACAATGGTCAGGGGAACAAGAGAAACGCCATTGGCTTCCAAAATCTCTTTGGACAGATCACAGGTGCTGTCAGAAATGATTTTGATATTCATGGGTAAATTTCCTTTCGTTTATCGAATTATGTGTGATTTACGGAACCCTGAGCCATCATAAAACAATTGGGTTCTACCTTGGATTGACGCAAATAACTGGCCCCCCAGTCCCGCATGGCTACCAAAATGGGCATCAGACTTTTTCCAAGCTCCGTCAGCGAATACTCTACTTTCGGGGGGACGATGGGAAAAACTTCCCGATGGATCAGTTGTTTTGATTCCAATTCCCGAAGCTGCTGTGTCAACATTTTGGGGGTGATTCCCTCCAGAAGATCACGCAGTTGGGAATAGCGAAGTTTGCTGTCGGATAAATGCCAGAGGATCAGAGCTTTGTACTTACCTCCAATCAGGTCCAAAGTGGCTTCCACAGGGCAATTATGGGATTGTGACATCGGAAATACCTCCTTGGTTTCCAAAAGGATAGTATGGCACAAAAAGGTGCATACTTGCCTTTTGAGATTGTTGTGCTAAAATGGTATCATAAAGGCTGAAATATGTCAATATTTTTTTAGAAAGATAGTTGATTTTTGCCTCATTATCGTTGATAATAATATAGGGAGAGGAAAATATGAAGTTAAAGTTTGACGTGACAGGAATGACTTGTGCTGCTTGCTCTGCCAGAGTAGAAAAAGTGACAAAAGCAGTACCGGGTGTTGAAAAAGCGGATGTTAATCTGCTGGCCGGAAAGATGAGTGTTGAGGCTGTATCTGCGGATGTGGCAGAAAAAATAGAAAAAGCTGTCCGAGATGCTGGTTATGGCATTGGTGTGAGCGGTGCATCGAAAAAAGTAGAAACCCCAGCGGACGATGCCCTGAAAAATATGAAAAAAAGGATCAACGGTTCAGCTTGTTTTCTTGTGATACTCATGTATTTTACCATGGGACATATGGTGGGACTTCCTTTGCCCCAGTGGTACCATAACAATGCCATGACAGCGGCGTTGCTTCAGTTTTTGCTAACACTACCTGTGATCTATCTGAACCGAGCCTACTATTACAGGGGATTGAAGACATTGTGGCACCGGGCACCGAATATGGATTCGCTGATCGCAGTGGGATCCGGTGCGGCACTGGGCTATGGCATAGCAGTGCTGTTTTTGATGGCAAATGCCATGGGCAATGGTGATTGGGAAAAAGTCGGCCATTATAGCAACAACCTTTATTTTGAGTCTGCGGCCATGATTTTGACATTGGTGACCTTGGGTAAGTTTTTGGAAACCAGAGCAAAAGGAAAGACCGGAGATGCCATTCGGCAGTTGATGAATTTACGACCGAAAATGGCAACTGTTCTGCGTGATGGAGCGCAAGTACAGATCCCCGTCGAGCAGGTACAAGTTGGAGATGTGGTAGTAGTAAAAGCCGGCGACAGTATTGCGGTGGATGGTCGGGTCATTTCCGGCACGGCCAGCATCGATCAAAGTGCGTTGACCGGTGAAAGCATTCCTGTAGAAAAAACAGTCGGGGACAATGTGGCCGCGGCAACAGTCAGTCGAAGCGGCTATTTTCAGTTCCGTGCAGAGAAAGTGGGGGAAGATACCACTCTCGCAAAAATTATACGCATGGTGGAAGAAGCCGGTGGTTCCAAGGCCCCGATCGCTCGCTTGGCAGATAAAATTGCAGGTGTTTTTGTTCCTGTTGTCATGAGCATAGCAGCAGTTACATTTATTGTATGGATGATCGCCGGACAGACACTGGAATTTGCGCTGACATCCGGCATTGCGGTGCTGGTGATATCCTGCCCCTGTGCGTTGGGATTGGCAACTCCAGTTGCAATCATGGTCGGTACAGGACGAGGCGCCGGATTGGGTGTCCTGTTTAAGAATGCAGCAGCATTGGAAAATTTGCACCGTGTAGATACGGTGGTGCTGGATAAAACCGGAACCTTGACCATGGGAAAGCCGGTCGTCACGGACATTTTGGAGGCAACTGACGGTTGCGGTCTGCTTGCAAAGGCAGCGGCACTGGAAGAAAAGTCTGAGCATCCCTTCGCAAAGGCCATATTGGAGAAGGCGCAGGGAATGGAATATCCTACCGCAACGGACTTTGAAACGTTGCAGGGGCTGGGCATCAGTGGCGTGATCAATGGTGTTCGTTACTATGGTGGCAACCGCAGGTTGCTGGAGAGCAAGGGCATTTCTGTCCCGGAATATCCCCAGCTAGCCGCAGCCGGAAAAACACCGCTATACTTTGGAAGTGCAGATGGCACGTATTTGGGCGCAATTGCGGCGGCAGATGTTTTAAAGGAAGACTCTGCTGTGGCGGTTTCTGCAATGAAAAAGTTGGGGCTGGATGTGGTAATGCTGACCGGTGACAATGAGCGGACAGCCAGAGCAATCGCAGAAAAAGCAGGTTTGTCCCATGTGATCGCTGACGTGCTTCCGGCGGACAAGGCAGGGGCCGTTAAGACTCTGCAACAGCAGGGTCATAAGGTGCTGATGGTAGGAGATGGCATCAATGATGCTCCGGCGCTGGTGACAGCGGATGTGGGCATGGCCATCGGTGCCGGTACGGATGTGGCAGTAGAGTCTGCGGATGTGGTACTGATGTCCGGATCATTGTCCGGTATTTGTCGGGCTGTAGAATTGAGTAAAGCTACGATTGGCAATATTCGGCAGAATTTGTTTTGGGCATTCTTCTATAATAGCTTGGGTATTCCGGTGGCGGCAGGCGTATTGTATCCGGCGTTTCAATTGCAGTTGAGTCCTATGCTGGGTGCTGCGGCAATGAGCCTGAGTTCCGTTTTTGTGGTGAGCAATGCACTGCGTCTGCGCTTTTTCAAACCGAAGACTTTGCCTCAGCTTGAGAATCGGGAAGTATCCAAAGAGGAAAATAAAACCATAAAACAGGAGGAAAATGTGATGGAAAAGGTAATCAAGGTAGAAGGTATGATGTGCAACCATTGTAAGGCCATGGTAGAAAAGGTCTGCAAGGCTGTCCCTGGCACCACCGATGCTGTTGTAGATCTGCAGAAGAAGCAGGTTACAGTCACAGGTAATGCTGCCCTGGAAGATTTGGAGAAGGCTATTATTGACGCCGGTTACGAGATCATCAAGTGAGGTGAGATTATGCGCACAGATTTTTATTATCCGTCCTATGGAAAGGGAATGATCCACGGCTGTCGTTGGGAACCGGAGGGAAAGCCGAAGGCGGTTCTGCAAATTGTTCATGGTATTGCTGAATATGCTGCACGTTACGAAGAATTTGCTACGGTCATGTCTCAGCAGGGATTCCTGGTGGTAGCAGAAGATCACATGGGTCATGGCGACTCCATCGGTGACGGAGCTGTGGGATATTTTGAAGGTGGCTGGTTTAAGGCGGTTGCCGACACCCATCGTCTGCTGAGTTATACTCGCATGGAGTTTCCTGACATTCCCTATGTGATGCTTGGCCATTCCATGGGTTCTTTCATGGTACGGACATTGCTGACACGGTATCCCAAGTGCGGGATCAGTGCGGCCATCATCTGTGGTACAGCCTGGATGCACCGTGGTATTATCAACTCCGGTCTGGCAGCAGCTACTCTTGCATGCAAGGCAGAGGGGGCAGATAAGCCCAATAAAATGCTTAACAACATGATGTTTGGCTCCTACAATCGCCGGGTGGAGCATAAACGCACATCCTTTGACTGGCTGACAAGAGATGCTGCTGTTGTGGATGAGTATATGGCCGATCCGTTGTGCGGATTTACCATTACTGCGGGTCTGGCGCGGGACATGTTGACTGGAATGCGCTATAATCAGGAGCCTGAAAATCTGTCAAAGATGCGCAAGGATTTGCCGATCCTGTTTATCGCCGGTAGCGATGACCCGGTAGGCAACTATGGCGAAGGTGTGACAAAGACATACAAGGAATTTGTCAAAGCGGGCATGGAAAAAGTAGATATGCGCCTGTATCCTTTGTGCCGCCACGAACTGCTCAATGAAATCAATAGAACTGAGGTATACGATAACATTCTAAGCTGGTTGTCAAAGCAGAAAGTTGTCGAATAAAGAAAGGGTCAAAATGCGAAATCTGTGTCTGGAAATGTGTTACGAGGGAACTCGCTATCGGGGATGGCAGCGCCAAAGCAGCACAGACAATACCATACAGGGCAAGCTGGAGACAACTCTTTCCAGAATTTTGGACGAAAACATAGAAGTCCACGGAAGCGGTCGCACGGATGCTGGTGTTCATGCGGAAAAGCAGGTGGTGAACTTTCACTGTGAAAGCACCATGGATTGTCAGGAACTTCTTTTTCAGCTGCGCCGGTATTTACCGGAAGATATCGGCATAAGATCCTGTAGGCAGGTGCCTGATCGCTTCCACGCCCGACTCAACGCCAGGGCCAAGGTCTATCGGTATCGGATTTGGACTGCTGAGGAGCCCTGTATTTTTCAGCGCCGATATGTGACTGTGTGGCCGGAAAAACTGGATGTTGAGCGTATGCGACAGGCCAGCCGTTTCCTGTTGGGTGAACATGATTTTTCTGCATTTTGTGCCAATAAACATATGAAAAAATCCACAGTACGCCGGATCGACTCCATACAGATCGAAGAAGTGGGACCGGAATTGCAGATCACTTTCACCGGAAATGGGTTCCTGCACAACATGGTACGTATTCTTGTAGGAACGTTGGTAGAAGTGGGACAGGGCAACAGAACGGCAGACTCGTTAATGACACTTTTCGGAGCCGATCGGAGTCAGGCGGGGGTGCTGATGCCCCCACAGGGACTGTGTCTTATGGAGGTCCTTTATTGAATATACAAATATTTGGAAAAAATAAATGCTTCGATACGAAAAAGGCGAAACGCTATTTTAAGGAACGACGGGTCAAGTTTCAAAGTATTGACCTGGTTCGTTTCGGAATGTCCGGTAAGGAGTTTGACAGCGTTCTAAAGGCAGTTGGAGGCGTTGATCGTCTGATCGATTGGAACAGCAAAGACCCGGATGTAACGCTGATGAAGTATATGGATGATCCACGCGCAAAAGAAGACAAGGTTTTTGAAAATCCAGCCCTGATGAAAACACCCATTGTTCGCAATGGAAAACAGGCAACCGCAGGCTACTGCCCGGAAATCTGGGCAACCTGGGAGTAAGACAAGCTTTACAAAAGCAGTTTCTTGAAAGAGAAACTGCTTTTTTGTATTTCATGGTTGAAAAAGGAAAAAATATGTGATACTCTAGGAGGGAAACAAATGTCTTTTTTGCAGAGGCTTTATGAAGTCGTTTGGGGAGTTCCGGCGCTTGTTTTAATTCTGGCTGTGGGGCTATATTTGACACTACGCAGCGGATTTGCACAGCTCAGGCTTCTTCCCAAAGCCCTGAGAACCTTTTTCTCCCGTATGTCCGGGAAAAAAGACAGGGATGACGGTGTTTCTTCTTTTCGTGCCCTGTGTACAGCACTGGCTGCCACCGTCGGTACGGGCAATTTAGCAGGTGTAGCCGGTGCAATTGCCATTGGAGGTCCAGGTGCTGTTTTCTGGATGTGGATCTGCGGCCTGCTGGGGATGATGATCAAGTTTGCAGAAGCGACTTTGTCTGTTCGATACCGCATCCGCAACTCGGACGGTGAATTTGTTGGCGGTCCGATGTATGTGATCCAACAAGGCATGGGAAATAAATGGCTTTTCTTAAGTCGAATTTATTGCTTTTTTGGCGTTATTGCAGCTTTTGGTGTGGGAAATGCAACCCAAATCAATACGGTCATTGCTGGTGTCAATGATACTCTTTCCCAGTTTGGCGGAACCCCTACCACTTTGGGGAATTTGCTTATAGGCATTGGCCTTGCGATACTCGTCGGAGCAATGTTGCTAGGCGGTGCTGATAAAATCGGAAGAACAGCGGAATTGTTGGTACCTTTTGCGGCTGTGTTATATCTTTTCATGGGTTCGCTGGTGCTGGTTTTACGATATAATGCAGTGCCGAAAGCTTTTGAATCCATATTTACAGGTGCATTTCATCCACGATCCGTTACCGGCGGCATGGTGGGTAGCGCTGTGGCAACGCTGCGGATCGGGGTGTCCCGTGGGGTGTTTACCAATGAGGCAGGCATGGGAACAGCAGGTATTGCCCATGGCTCGGCATTGGTGCATCACCCGGTGGAGCAGGGATTGATGGGAATTGTAGAGGTGTTTTTGGACACCATCGTGATCTGCACCATGACGGCACTTGTGATCTTATGCAGTGGAGTATCAATTCCCTATGGTATGGATACTGGAGTTGCTCTGACAACAGAAAGCTTTGCATCTGTACTGGGACCGTGGGTACCGTCGGTCATTGCGTTGGCACTTTGCCTGTTTGCTCTGGCAACGGTGCTGGGCTGGGGGTTGTACGGTATTCGGTGCGCTCAGTTTTTATTTGGTTCCCATATATGGAAGAAGTTTGTTTATATCCAGATCGCCACTGTGATCCTGGCGTCGGTTTTGCAGACAGAAACAGTCTGGTTGATGGCAGAAGTGGTCAATGGATTGATGTCCATTCCTAATCTGGTGGCACTGCTGGCATTAAGCCCGGAATTGATGGACATACTTAAAAAATACAGAAGAAAAAGTGACAGTTATGTTATCGATGGAGGGAAAACATGAGAATTTCCGTAAATGCAAATCGTTGTGAATCGTCACCGATGAGAAAGTATCACCCGCTGGCTGTTGCAGCAAAAGAGCAGGGGAAAACCATATATCATTTGAACATTGGACAACCGGATCTGCCTACACCGCAAGCCTTTTATGATGTGATCCATAATTTTAATCAGCAGACCTTGGCCTATTCCGAGTCCCCCGGTTCTGTAGAGTTGATCGATGCAATCCGGGGCTATTACAAAGGTTTGGGAGTTTCGTTGGATAGAGATGATGTGCTCATCACAACCGGTGGCAGTGAGGCACTGATGTTTGCCTGCCACTGTATCCTTGACCCGTACACAGAGATCATTGTTCCGGAGCCATATTATCCGAACTATTCGACTTTTGTTCACATGGCCGGCGGAACCATTCGAGCATTACCGACCTGCCCGGAGGAGGGATATCGCTACGCTTATCGGGATCGGTTGGAAGCACTGATCACGCCCAATACCCGTGCTATTATGATTACAAATCCCGGCAATCCCACCGGCGTGACCCTGACAAGGGAACAGATGAGAATGATTGCTGATGTGGCGAAGGAACATGAGCTTTATCTGATCAGTGATGAAGTGTATCGGGAATTTTGCTATGATCGGGCAGAGGGCGCACCGACCATGGGTATTTTTGAAGATATCGCAGATCATCTGATCATTATCGACTCTGTTTCCAAGCAGTTCTCCGCCTGTGGTGCACGTGTTGGCTGTGTGATCACGAAAAACAGAGAACTTCATAAGGCATTGCTGAAATTCTGCCAGTCTCGTTTGTCGGTGGCGACTATCGATCAGGCAGGCGCAGCCGCTCTGTACAGCGTGGGAGAGGATTTTTATTCAAACTGCCGTCAGGAATACAAGAAACGCAGGGATGTGGTTGTGGAAGCACTGCGTGCCATTCCCGGTGTATTGGTGGAAAAACCGCAGGGGGCTTTCTATGTGATGGCAAAGCTGCCTGTGGATGATACGGATAAATTTCAGAACTGGCTTTTGTCAGAATTTGACGACAGAGGAGAGACGGTCATGTTTGCTCCCGGAGCGCCTTTCTATGAGACTCCCGGCAAGGGCGTGGATGAGGTGCGTATTGCCTATATTTTAGAGGAAAACTGTCTTCGTCGTGCCATGGAACTGCTGGAAAAGGGAATTGAAAGATATCGAAAAGAAGTAATGAAGATTTAATGGGTTTTCCTTGACAAAATAGTGGTTTTAATGGTAAAATAGCAACAAATCGTGATGAACGGAAAGAGTACCGCAAACAATGCTTTTTTCAGAGAGTCTGGGTCGTCGGCTGAAAGCCCGGATAAAGCGGCTGTGGGAAAGTGCGTCCGGGAGCGAATAACTGCATAAAAGTGATAAATAAGAGTGGAACCGCGGATCAACCGCCTCTTGTGCCTAGTCACAAGAGGCGGTTTTTTACGAATAAACTTAGGAGGAATTTCTATGTATCTTTATAATTCGACCAGTCACAAAAAGGAGCTTTTTGTTCCCAACAACCCAGAAATTGTAAAAATGTATACCTGTGGCCCAACGGTCTATCATTTTGCCCATATTGGCAATTTGCGTACCTATATTATGGAGGATGTGCTGGAAAAGGCACTGCGCTATGAAGGCTATCATGTTAAGCGTGTTATGAATATCACCGATGTTGGACATTTGGCAAGTGATGCTGATACCGGTGAGGATAAGATGCTCAAAGGTGCCAAGCGAGAACACAAGACCGTTATGGAGATCGCTCAGTTCTATACCGATGCGTTCTTTGCCGATTGTGATAAGTTGAATATCAAGAGACCGGATGTGGTGGAACCTGCAACCAATTGTATCGATGAGTATATTCATATGGTGCAGACCCTGCTGGAGAAGGGGAAGGCTTATTTGGCAGGGGGTAATGTATATTTTGATACGTCTACCCTGGAAAAATACTATGTTTTCGGTGAACATGAAGAAGAAAATCTGGAAGTCGGCGTCCGGGACGGCGTGGAAGAAGACACCAACAAGCGTAATAAGAATGATTTTGTCCTATGGTTTACAAAGTCCAAGTTTGAAGACCAGGCTCTGAAATGGGACTCTCCCTGGGGCGTGGGCTATCCCGGTTGGCATATAGAGTGTTCCTGCATTTCTATGAAGCATTTGGGCGAAGATTTGGATATTCATGCCGGTGGCATCGACAATGCGTTCCCACACCACACAAACGAAATCGCCCAGTCTGAAAGCTATCTTGGGCATAAGTGGTGCAATTATTGGTTCCATGTTCATCACCTGAATACCGAGGGTGGCAAAATGTCCAAGTCCAAGGGAGAATTTTTGACAGTTTCTCTGCTGGAACAGAAGGGATACGATCCCATGGCCTACAGACTTTTCTGCTTGCAGAGTCACTATCGCCGCAATCTGGTATTTTCCTGGGAAAACCTGGACAATGCTGTGGCGGCGTACGGCAAACTGATCGCCAAGATCGCCACATTGAAAAATGAGGGCGAAGTGGAGGAAGCTGCGCTGGCACAGCTGAGAGATCGGTTCGTAAGCACTCTGAACGGCGACCTGAACACTTCTCTGGCGATTACAGCATTGTACGACGTGCTGAAGGCCAAGTGCAACGATGCAACCAAGATTGCAGCCATTGCTGATTTTGATACCGTTCTGAGCCTGAATTTACTCTCTGCTGCCGAGGCATTGCGCCAGAAGCAGGCGCAGGAAGAAGCTGCCAACGCTGATCCGGAGATTGATGCGCTGGTAGCTGCCCGTACGGAGGCGAAGAAAGCCAAAAATTGGGCAGAGGCGGATCGTATTCGTGACGAGCTGAAGGCACAGGGAATCGAAATCATCGACACACCTCAGGGTGCAAAATGGAGAAAAGTATGAAGCTGCTGATTTTGGATGGCAACTCTGTTATCAACCGGGCCTATTTTGGCGTCAAGCCCCTGACCACACGAGAGGGTCTTTTCACCAATGCCATCTACGGCTTTTTAAACATTCTTGACCGCATGGAAAAGGAAGAACAGCCGGAGGCGGTATGTGTGGCTTTTGACCTTCATGGCCCTACCTTTCGACATCTGAAATACGATGGATACAAGGCCACTCGCCATGGAATGCCGGAAGAACTGGCTATGCAGATGCCGGTGATGAAAGACGTCCTTCGAGCCATGAACATCCCCATTTATGAATGCCAGGGCTGGGAAGCGGACGATGTGATTGGTACTGTGGGTAAGATCTGCTCCAACAACGGATGGGAGTGCGTGGTCGTTACCGGCGACCGGGACTCTTTGCAACTGATCGATGAGAATGTCCACATCAAGCTGGTCATCACCAAGGCAGGACAAACCACGGCGACGTTGTACACGGAAGAAAAGTTTCGAGAGGAGTACGGTTTTGAGCCGAAAAAGCTTATTGACCTGAAGGCTCTCATGGGTGACGCCTCTGATAATATCCCCGGTGTTGCCGGGGTTGGCCCAAAAACAGCTACGGATCTGTTGCTGAAATTTGGCAACTTGGATGGTGTTTATGAAAATTTGCAGGATCCTTCCATCCGCCCCAAACTCCGGGAAAAATTGGAAAATGGGAAGGAAAATGCCTATCTTTCCTATGAACTGGCTACCATTGTGGCGGAGGCTCCCATTGATTTTGAACCGGAGGATGCCATCATTCAGCCCTACAACAAACCGGAACTTTATGCCTTATTCCAAAAGCTGGAATTTGTTAAACTGATCGATAAATACGGTCTTCGAGGGGCTGCGGTGGCAATGCCCCAAAAGCAGGAGACGAAAATTGCGGCGTTACCTCAATCGGATACGTTGCCGGAGGAAAATGTACCCTGCGCTGTTTATCTGGCAGAGGATGGCAGTGTGGGTATCGCCTGGGAACAGGGCGTTTCTGTATTGACACCGCTGGAAGTGCAGATGAATGGCGATTTTCTGGAAGCACGTCCCAACTGCATCTGCCATGATATGAAGACCACCATGCACCGATTAGATGAGGCGGGCCTGATTTTTGGTGAATTTTCCTTTGATACGGCTCTGGCGGCTTATGACTTAAATCCCTCCCAGTCGGATTACCCGGTTTCTAAATTGGCGACGACTTTTTTGGGGCTGAGTGTAGAGGACGGGGATGCGGCTGCCTGTGCAGAAGCAATTTGGCATTTGAAGCCTTTTTTGGAGGAGGAACTTCAAAAGCAGGGGATGACGGAACTGTACAAAACCATTGAACTGCCCCTGTGCAGTGTTCTCTATGGGATGGAAAAAGAGGGGGTCGCTATTGATCGGCAGCAGTTGGAACAGTTTGGTTCCACGTTGGCACGTCGGATCGACGACTGTGAAAAGTTGATTTTTGGATATGCCGGTGGCAGTTTCAATATCAATTCCACCAAGCAATTGGGGGAACTGCTGTTTGATAAACTGGGGTTGCCTCCCGTGAAAAAGACAAAAACCGGCTATTCGACCAATGCGGATGTTTTGGAAAAATTAAAGGACAAGCATCCCATTATTCCAGCCATTATGGATTATCGGATGCTGACCAAGCTGAAATCCACCTATGCCGATGGCTTGATGAAAGTCATTTGTGATGATGGCCGCATCCGTACAACCTTTCAGAACCTGGTGACGGCTACGGGCAGACTTTCTTCCACTGATCCCAATCTGCAAAACATCCCGGTGCGTACAGATTTGGGGGCGGAAATTCGTAAAATGTTCGTTCCCAAGCCAGGCTGTGTATTGGTGGATGCTGATTACAGCCAGATTGAATTGCGTGTGCTTGCGCATATTGCTGATGATACCATGATGCAACAAGCTTTTATTTCCGGACAGGATGTTCATACGGTGACGGCAGCACAGGTCTTTGGAGTTGCCCCAGAAGATGTGACTGCGTTACAGCGGCGCCATGCAAAGGCGGTCAATTTCGGCATTGTTTATGGTATTTCCGAGTTTTCCTTGTCAGAGGACATTGGAGTATCCCGTTGGGAAGCAAAGGAATATATTGAAAACTATTTGTCCAATTACAGTGGCGTGCGCCGGTATATGAAGCAAGTGGTCATTGATGCAAGGGAGAAGGGATATACCCAGACATTGTACGGTCGCCGCCGGTATATTCCGGAATTGACTGCCAGCAATTTTAATGTTCGTCAGAGTGGCGAGCGGATCGCCCTGAATACACCGATCCAGGGCACAGCTGCAGATCTGATTAAGCTGGCCATGATCCGGGTAGCCAAGGCGTTGGAAGAACAATATCCTGCCGCAAAACTGTTGCTGCAAGTCCATGATGAACTGATTGTAGAGTGTCCCGAAGCAATTGCTGCCGATGTAGCGGATTTGGTCAGCAGAGAAATGGAAAACATTGCGCAGTTAAAAGTACCCCTGATTGCGGAAGCAAAAATAGGAAAGAGCTGGTATGAAGCAAAATGATAGAACTTCTGAGAATGAATGAAAGTCATGTGTCTCAGGTGGCGCAGTTGGAAAAAATCTGTTTTGTCGATCCCTGGAGCGAAAACAGTGTAGCATCAGAATTGAAAAATCCTCTGTCTCTATGGTTGGTCGCTATGGATGGACAGCAACTGGCTGGATATATCGGTTCTCAAAGTGTGGGAGAGGAGGCCGACATGATGAATGTGGCGGTCCATCCTGATTTCCGAAAAAATGGTATTGGGCGAATGCTGATCATGCAGTTGATCGAAACGCTGAAAACCAAGGGAATCCATTGTTTGACATTGGAAGTGCGTGCTTCCAATGTTCCTGCGATTGATCTGTATGAAAAGTTGGATTTTAAACGGATCGGTTGCCGTCCAAATTACTATCGGCATCCTAGGGAGGATGCACTTATAATGCGAAAGGAGTGGCAGAAATGAATATTCTGGCAGTTGAATCGTCTTGCGATGAAACAGCAGTGGCTATCGTCCGGGATGGTCGAGTGGTGTTGACCGATTGCATCAACTCCCAGGTGGCCTTACACCGGGAATATGGCGGAGTCGTCCCTGAAATTGCATCCAGGAAGCACATTGAAGCTATTTATGGTCTTGCGGATCAGGCATTAACAGAAGCAAACCTGAGTAGAAAAGATATTGATGCTGTGGCCGTGACTTACGCACCGGGACTGATCGGTGCTGTGCTGGTGGGTGTGAATTTTGCAAAGGCTGCGGCGCTGGCTTTGAATAAACCTTTGATTCCCGTCCATCACATTCGGGGACACATTGCCGCCAATTATATTGCCTATCCGGATCTGGAGCCCCCCTTTTTGTGCCTGGTGGTGTCCGGCGGACACACCATGATCGTAGAAGTGAAAGACTATACGGATATGCAGATCTTGGGCACGACACTGGATGATGCAGCTGGTGAATGTTTTGACAAAGTTGCACGGGTATTGGGCATGCCTTATCCCGGCGGTGCTGCACTGGACAAGATTGCAAGGACTGGCGACGATACAAAATATGATCTTCCTCGTAGCAAACCGGGGGAAAATCTCTATAATATGAGTTTTTCCGGGCTTAAAACAGCTGCGTTGAACCTGATTCATCATGCGCAACAGGTGGGGGAGAAGTTGGATGTTCCCAGCCTGTGTGCCAGCTTCTCCGCAGCTGTGTCAGACACGTTGGTGCCGAGAATGGTACGTGCCATCCAGCAGACCGGTTATAAAAAAATCGCCGTTGCTGGTGGAGTAGCCGCCAATTCCCGTATTCGTGGAGATATTATGGCTGCGGCGGAAAAGCTGGGGGCAACTGTGTATATGCCACCGCTGTCTTTATGCGGCGATAACGGTGCCATGATCGGGGCACAGGCTTACTATGAGTATCTTGCAGGAAACCTGGCAGACATGAGCTTGAATGCTTATGCAACCAAGTCTATTTTGGGAGAAAAAGTATAAAATGTTGATTTTAATCAAACACCTCCGTCAGCTCCGCTTTGGAGAACTGATGGAAGTGTATGGAGAAAGTGTGGCAGCAAACGGGGGGGAGCTTTATCCCAATTTATCTGCCAATGAACAAATCATCCAGGCACAACAGGATTTTTATGCCTATTTGCAGAAGGATTTTTTCAGCAAGGAGGGAGACCTTTACTGTATTTGGGAAGAAAATGGCAGCTATATCTGCGCCCTGCGGCTGGAACAATATCAGGATGGCCTGATTTTGGAGGCGCTGGAAACACGCCACGAATATCGGAGAAAAGGATATGCCGAAAAGCTGATCCGTGCCGTTCAACACCAATATTGCGACCAAAAGATTTATAGCCATATCAGTCACAATAATATCCCGTCCTTGAGCGTACATCGAAAGTGCGGATTTGAGAAAATCCTTGACCATGCACGCTATGTTGATGGCTCAGTTAATGCATTCTGCGGAACTTTTCTATATGAAAATCATGAAATTGCAAATAAATGAAAAGCATTTCTAAATGGCGAGTATTTGGAAACCGTTAGATTACCGAGCTGATGTAGCTGGTCGAAGAAAGAGTTGAATTTGGTTGTGATAATATGTTAATTAAAATAGGTGATTTCGAATTTACTG
>CAZHPO010000019.1:0-17797 GCA_964534615.1 uncultured Oscillospiraceae bacterium | reverse complement strand
TTGAATTGCTCCTTTCGGGAAGGCGTTTGCCCTCCAAACCTTCTCTCGGCGTTTTTGCACCGGAATATAAGACATTATACACGAAGATATTCTGAATTTCAACGCCCAATTTGTCCAAATGGCAAAAATTCTCCACCTTGCCGAATTTGCTGTGCAAGTTTTATAAAAACCAATCTGTATTTTTGGTGAAAACAGCTGTTTCTGGGATAAAACCGATGCGTTCCCTTTTTGGGGGCAGAATCTGAAACGATTCTCCGAAAAGAGGCACTTCAAACCAAAAGGTGCGCTGCGGAAGCAGCGCACCTTTTGATCATTCTTCATTTTTTTCTTCGGTAGATTCGTCCGGGGTTGCCGTGATCGTTTCTTCTGCAACAGGAGCAGAACCGTTCACGAAAGCCATCAGCTCCTCGCCGGTGATGGTCTCCTTAGTCAGCAGATACTGGGCAATTTCATCCAGCA
Source organism: uncultured Oscillospiraceae bacterium (assembly GCA_964534615.1). Lineage (GTDB taxonomy): Bacteria > Bacillota > Clostridia > Oscillospirales > Oscillospiraceae > Faecousia. The sequence continues at coordinate 17,338 of CAZHPO010000019.1, read as the reverse complement.
AGCCACGATTGGAGCTGAGCAACTGGGTCGTCTCCTCGTAGCAGGACTTCAGCAGTTTCTGCACCGCAGCATCCACAGCGGCAGCAGTTTCATTGGAGCAATCCATATGTGCCTGACCGTCCAGATACTGGTTCTGCAACACAGCCGGAGCCATCAGGCCCAGCTCGTCACTCATGCCATAAAGCGCAACCATATTCTTGGCCAGCGCAGTGGCACGCTGGATATCATTGGCAGCGCCGGTGGTCATGGTACCAAACACCACGCTCTCCGCCGCACGGCCACCCAGCAGGCTTTTCAGCTCGGTCATCAATTCTTCACGTGTAGACAGGAACTTTTCTTCCTCCGGCAAGTACAGGGTGTAACCCAGAGATCCTTCGGTATGGGGAACGATGGTGATTTTGGAAACAGGGGTATCCTGCTTTTCCAGGGCGGAAACCAAGGCATGACCAACCTCGTGGTAAGCCACCATCCGCTTTTCCGTGTCGGACAAAACGGTATTCTTCTTTTCCGTGCCTGCAATGACCGTTTCAAAAGAAACCAACAGATCCTCCTGATTGACAGCCTTTCGACCCATGCGAACCGCCCGCAGAGCAGCTTCGTTGACCAGGTTTGCCAGATCCGCACCCACGCAGCCGGCGGTTGCTTGGGCAATCTTCTTCAGATCCACATCTTCTGCCAGTTTGATCTTCCGGGTATGCACTTTCAGGGTATCCAGACGGCCCTGCAGGTTGGGGCGATCTACCACGATCCGCCGATCGAAACGACCGGGGCGCAGCAGTGCCTTATCCAGAATTTCAGGTCGGTTGGTAGCCGCAAGGCAGACGATACCTTTGTTGGAGTCAAAGCCGTCAAACTCGCCCAACAGCTGGTTCAGCGTCTGGTCGTTGTAGCCCAGTTTTGCATCTCTGCGATGGCCGACAGCGTCGATCTCATCGATGAAGATAATACAGGGCGCAACTTTTGCCGCCTGCTGGAACAGATTTCTCACACGGCTGGCACCTACGCCCACGAACATCTCCTCAAAATCAGAACCGGAGATAGAGAAAAACGGCACATTCGCTTCACCGGCCACAGCCTTGGCCAGCAGTGTCTTACCCGTACCGGGAGAACCAACCAGCAGTGCGCCCTTGGGCAGTTTCGCACCGATCTCGGTGTATTTCTGGGGGTTGTGCAGAAAGTCGATGATCTCCTGCAGGCTTTCCTTTGCTTCGTCCTGACCGGCCACGTCTTTAAAGGTAACGCCGGTCTGCTTTTCCATATAGACCTTGGCCTTATTATCCCCCATGCCGTTCATGCCGCCGCCCATCTTTTTGGTGACCAAATTCATCACCAGCATCAATCCGCCGATCATCAGCGCATAGTACAGCAGCATGGTAACCGTGGAATTATCCTCCACGATAGGGGTATCCACATCCACGCCCATGGCGTGCAAATCCTGTGCCAGTTTCAGCTTATCACTTCCGCTGGGCAGTCCTGCGTAATATGCCTGCTGCTCCTTGGGCGGTTTTGCCGCCTCATCCTTGGTCAGATAGATGACTCGATCATATTTGACCAGCGCTTCTGCGATATTTTCATTGCCCATGTCATCCATGAACTGGGAGAAGGTCATCTCTTTGTATTGGCTATTGCTGATAGAACGGTAAATACCGGTGACTAGCAGCACCAACGCCACTGCAATGACCAACATGGGAAGAAACCTGGATTTCGGCTTCTTATCATCAGGTTTGTTATTTTTTCTGGAATTATCGTTGGGATTTGGTTCCACGGGACCGTCGCCTCCTTGATCTAAAACATATCTATTAAAGAGTATACCACAAATCGAACCCGCTTGCAATGAATGTTTTTCGGTAATTGCGTTAACAAAATGTAAATTCCCCCAATTTCCTGGGGGAATTTACAGAGAAATATTCAACCTTCGGTTTTCGTGCGGAATTGCTGTGCATAGTAACCCTTATTGCTGTAAAGCCGGGCACAGAGGGTTTCATAGTCCCACTGTTCCAGCAAAGTCGGCAAACCGGAGAACAGATTCGTGCCCAGTCCCAGCCGATCCCCTTCGATGGTGCAGCCCATGGCCGCCAGGGTGGTGGGGAACAGATCCAATGTAGTAAATTCCCGATTCTTGCTGGCTGTAGTGTGGGCAGCGGAATTGATGAAGCAGTTATAGACCCGGCGAATATATCCATCTTCTACATTGCGTTTAAAATAGCCATTGTCCATGGAGTTATGATCTCCCACAACAACCACTGTGGTATTCTCATAATAGGGTTGCTGCTGGAGCCAGCTTATAAACGCCGCCACCTGACGGCTGGAACAGGCGATCACATTATCATACTGCTGCTGATATTCCTTTTCGCAGTACGGGCAGGTATGACCGCCCACATGATGGGTATCAATGGTCATCATGGTGAATGCAAAAGGCTGATCCTGCGCAGCGATTTGGGTCAGTTCCTGCTTGGCATATTCAAACAGGTAATAGTCCTCCATGCCCCACCAGTTATCCCAATATCCCGGCTCCACGATGCCATCATCAGGGGCGGTATAAACGTCATAGACTTTGTCTACACCGTGAGCAGAATACAGCAGTCCCGTATCACCAAATGCCGCACTGGATCCCAGCATAAATGCCTGATAATAGCCATTATCGTGCAAAATGTCCGCCAAAGTGGTCAGTCCCGGCAAAAATGTTCCGGGCTCAACAATGGGTACCAGAGGCACGCCGCTGGTCTGCGCCACCAAAGAACCGATGGTCCAGGTAGCGCCGGTGGTCTGGCGAAATCCGCCCACTCCCTCATTTTGAGAAAAATTGATATTGTTTTTCGCCAATTCGTACAGCTCCGGTATCAGGTTGTTTTCCACACCGCCTCCCAACTCTTTGGACAGGAAGGTGGACTCCATGGACTCCAACACGATATACACCAGATTTCTCTTTTCTTTCGGAAAAGTGATTTGCGTATCATCGGGATCCTGGTAGAAGTCTTCATAAATATTGAAGCCATTGTTAATGTTGATCAGATATTCCACCAGCTGAGAATCAACAGCTGCATACGCCAGTGCCCCAAGGCTGACCAAACAAAGCCCCATGGTGGCCATCCAGGTCCTCACCTTCTTTTTCCGCAGCAAGATGACAGACAGCAGGATCAAAAGGGCGCCGACCAGAATTGCAGGGATCAATCCCTCCAAAATATACTGCCACAGCAGAGTACTGGAACTGCCGGACAAATTGGATGTCAGCGTAAAAATGATCGAATCGAAATTGGTCTTACCATAGATGCGGATATACCACAGATCCGCAAACAGCAGCACCATTGCCAATAACACAAATATAAAAACAGGGATCAGCCACAGGGAAATCTTTCCTTTGTCTGATCGGTTGATTTTTTTCATAGAATCATCCCTCCATAAAATCCTGGTCATTATACTGCCTCAAAAGCAAAAAATCAATCCGCATTGCCCTTTCACACAGGAAATTAATAAAAGTATAATACTTTTTCAATTTTTCGCAAAGTATGAAAATTCCGGTTGAGAAACGATGAAAATTCTGCTACAATATAAAAAATATTTGCTGAATTGGAGTGCATATACTATGAAAGAAGATCGCCGCCGTCCCAACGGCAATTTCAGGCCTGAGCGCAGCGAAAAAAGAGACCGTCCCATGCGCACTGCCTACGAAGTCCGCCCCGAACCTAAGGAGGAAGTGGAAGGCCAGCTGGAAGGCCGCAACGCTTTGCAGGAAGCCCTGCGTGCAGGCCGGACCATTGACAAGGTTTTCATCGCCGCCGGCGACACCGACAAAGGCTTGCAGCGATTGGCCGCCGAAGCAAAGGACGCCGGTGCCGTGGTCGTTCCCGTTGACCGCCGGAAGCTGGACAATATGAGCTTTACCCGAAGCCATCAGGGTGTCATCGCCCTGACCGCTGCCCACGAATACGCTACCATTGATGACATGCTGGAGCAGGCCGCATCCCGTGGCCAAGCCCCCCTGCTGGTCATCTGTGACGAGCTGACCGACCCCCACAATCTGGGTGCCATCATGCGTAGTGCCGAATGTGCCGGTGCCCACGGTGTCATCATCCCCAAGCGCCGCAGCGTGGGTCTGACCGCCACCGTTGCCAAGGCTTCTGCCGGTGCAATGGAGTATATGAAAGTGGCTCGTGTTACCAACATCAACGCCACCATTGCTGAGCTGAAAGAAAAAGGCGTGTGGGTGTTTGGCACCGCTGCCGAAGGCTCTATTCCCATGTACAAGGCCAACCTGACTGTGCCCACCGCCATTGTCATCGGCAATGAAGGAGACGGCATGAGTCCTCTGGTTCGCAAAAACTGCGATGTGATGCTTTCCATCCCCATGCAGGGCAATATTTCTTCCCTGAACGCTTCTGCTGCTGCCTCCATTCTGCTGTATGAAGCCGTGCGTCAGCGTCTGGGATAAAAGCAGATGATTTCCCCGTGAAAAATCATCTCATCTGTAACGATCATGAAAAAGGAGGGTCGTCCGTGGACGAAACCACAAAAGAATACACGCTGGACGACCTGGAAGACATTATCCGGGAGTACAGCAGCAAGTCCTCTGCGGACAAGTCTTCCCAGCAAAATCAGGATAACACCGTCCGTCTGGGCGACACCCGGCCAATCGACAAGGTAACACCCTCCCCCGAACCAGACCAGCACGACACCAAACCGCTGCCGGATCTGGATAAAGATATACGGGTCTACACTCCTTCCCGTTCCAAGGCGAAAAAGTCTCCCACAGAACCTTATACCGCCAGCTGGGAGCCGGAGTATGATGCCCCCATGGGGGACTATGTTCCTCAAGAACCGATTATTTTCCCACAAAAAAACACCTCCCAACCCCTACAGCAAAAGCTGGCAGAAGGCTCAGACCACCAATATCAGAAGTTGAACAAATCTACTTTGGGTCAGCTTCGAGCAGGGATCCTGCTCAATCTGGTTCTGTTTTTCACTGCCGCCGGAACTGCTTTTCTGTACCACCAGGTTGATGGTCAAAAACTGAAGCTGATGATTTTGGGGCAGGTGCTGGTTCTGCTTTTGTCGGCGGTGGTCGGCTGCAAGCGGCTTTTGGAAGGCGTGACCGACATGTTCCACCACCGTTTCCGGCTGAACAGTTTGTTGGTGATCACACTGGCCGTTTGCTGGATCGATGCTCTGCTGTGCATGAAAAGCCTGCAGCTTCCCTTTGCAGCAGTATTTTCCCTGCAAATGGTGATGGCGCAGTGGGCCGAATATCAGCGTCTCCAATCCCAGATCAGCCAGCTGGATACCCTGCGAAAAGCCACAGAATTGACAGCCATCGTTAAAAATGCGAACTATTATAAAGGACAACCTGCTTATCAGTCCATTCAGGGGCAACCGGAAAATTTCCCCGGCATCGATCAGGAGCCGTCCCGTGCAGAAAAGTTACTGTGCCGTTATGCACTGCTGGTGGTAGCCGCCGGTGGTCTGCTGGCACTGGCTACCGGTATTTTGTACGGAGTCTCCACCGGTGTTCGGGTCTATGCTGCGGCTTTGCTGGGCTCTGTCCCGGCTACCGCTTTTATCTGTTTTCAGCGTCCCCTGGCCATTTTGGAACGCCGGTTACACAAGTTGGGTACCGTTCTGTGTGGTTGGAAAGGAATACAGCATATTGAAAAGCAGGGCTATTACCCCCTGACCCACGAAGACCTGTTCCCCGGAAATCATGTGAAACTCAATGGTGTCCGTTTTTATGGCGAACGCAACCCCAATACCATTGTTTCCTATGTATCGGCACTGATGAAAGCCGACGGCGGTTCACTGGCAAAGCCTTTCGAACAACTGCGTTCCTCCCGCAACGCCCGGATTTGCAAGGTAGAGGAACTGACCAGCTATCCCGGCGGTGTGGGCGGTCAGATCGACGGTCTTTCCGTTATTGCCGGCACCCTGGAATTTATCGAAAACATGGGCGTGGAACTGCCGGAAGTATCTCGGATCCCCCACGCTGTATATGCAGCGGTAAATCAAAGCCTGTGCGCTGTATTTGCCGTCAACTATTCCCGTTCCAAATCCTCAGCAGCCGGTTTGCGCACCCTCTGTGACAGCAGACACGTCAAACCCATATTGGTGGACTGTGACTTTGCCATGACTGATCTGTTTCTGGAGCAGAAATTGGGGGTAGATACCCGGCGAATGCAATTCCCTGACTGTATGACCCGTATGACCCTGTCGGAAAAAGAACCGGCACCTGATGCGCCGGTCATTGCGCTGACCTCCCGGGACGGTCTGATCCAGCGTGCTTTTGTCGTCACCGGCGGCGCAGCGATGCGTTCGTCCTGGCGTTACGGCGCTGCCGTCCATATGCTGGGTGGAGGCATCGGATTTATGGCTGTAGCACTGTTGGCACTGTCCGGCGCTTCCATGTTGCTGACTCCTTACAATCTGCTGTTATACAGCTGTCTGTGGATGATCCCCGGACTGCTGATCACCGAATGGACCCGAAATGTTTAAAAAAGCCGACCCTGTTGGGTCGGCTTTTCTGCATTTAATAGAACTGTTTCATTTCCTCTTTGGCCTGATCCAGCGTTTCTTTCAGCTCTCTGGCACTCATACGCAGCACGCCGGAACGCAGGGCGCCCAACTGCACCAGTCCATCGGAAGTGGCCACCGTCACCTGTTCGTTAGCGCCAATCTGGGCGACCAATGTTTCGATATAGCAGTCTCCGGTTTCATTTTCTCTGGTATATACCACCTGAATGTTGTGATATTGGGTTTTTTCTCCCAGATTGCCCTTGACCTTATAGCCATCAAAAACCACCACAATCCGTGCTTTTCGAAAACCAGCATAGTCGCTGAGCCGATCACACAGCATTTTTCTTGCCGCATCCAGATCCTCTTTGGCAATGATCGCCAGTTCTTCCCAGGCAAAAATGATGTTATAACCGTCTACGATCAGATACTTCTGCCGCAAGGGGCGAATGGTACGAAGATTCTCCCCCTCCTTTGTTCTGGATGGCCGGTAGAGAGTGGTTTTCTGCGGTCCAAATTCCCGCAACATGATCCGCTCCAGTTCCCGATCATCCACATGGAGATTGCGCTGGATCACCAAGGGCTCTTTGGGAGATTTCAAGCAGCTTTCCAGATGCATATACTCCTGCACCTGATTCCATTTTACCGTAAACCCTGCGCCGTGGGCACAGAATACGGAATCGGCGGTGTTTTCCAGATCGCTTTCCGGATCATAGCCCGTTGCTTCCACCACAGCCTGCTGGTCATGGCAAGGTCTGTATCCTTCCAGAGCGATTTGTAAATATCCTCGCCCCTGGGTGAAGGCCGCCACCTGTTCCGGATAGTCTCCCAATTCCGATGCAGGCAGGATCCCCTGCAAAACCGAACGTTCGCCCTCCATCCGTGGTGGGTCAAACTGTCCACACCGGGCCCGAATATCCGTGATCGCTCGGCCGATCTGCTCCGTGGGGACAGTCAGCTGGAAGCGATACCAGGGTTCCAACAGCACGGACTTTGCCTGCATCAGCCCCTGGCGAACCGCCCGATAAGTCGCCTGGCGGAAATCGCCCCCTTCCGTGTGCTTTACGTGGGCACGGCCAGAGACCAGGGTGATCTTCATATCCGTAACAGGCGCCCCCACCAGAACACCCCGGTGGGTTTTTTCCGCCAAATGGGTCAAAATCAGGCTCTGATAGTTTCCGTCCAGATGATCTTCCGGACATGTAGACAGCAGTTGCAATCCTGCGCCCTGCTGCAGCGGTTCCAACAGCAAATGAACTTCGGCATAATGGCGCAGAGGTTCAAAATGACCTACCCCTTCCACCTTGTCTGCGATGGTCTCTTTATAATAGATCCGGCCGGTGTCCAGCGTCACATCAAAGCCAAATCGCTCTTTGACCAGACTGCGAAACACTTCCAGCTGAACCTTTCCCATGATTTGAATGTGGATCCGTCCAGCTTCCCCGGTCAGACGAAGCAGCGGATCTTCCTCCTCCAGCTGCCGTAGCAACGGAAGCACCGTTGCCTCGTCTTTTCCCGGAGGCAAATGAAGCTGATAGGTCATGACCGGTTCCAGCGTAGGCATGGGCATATCTGCTGCATTTCCCAGTCCCTGACCGGCATAGGTCTCCGTTAAACCAGTAACAGCGCCCAATTGCCCCGGCTCCAAGGTCTGAGTCGTGGTAAATTTTTCTCCGGAATACAGCCGCAGCTGAGCTGTTTTTTCTTCCACCGTCTCCCCTTTTTGATTGGTATAGGTCAAGCCGGTACGAACACACAGCCTGCCACCGGTCACTTTCAACCAGGTCAGGCGGTTACCCTGACGGTCTCTGGATATTTTATAGATCCGGGCAGAAAAATCATTTTCATACTGCTTTTCAGGCAGATACTGTTCCATCAGGGAGAGCAGCTGCTCTACGCCCTCCAGCCGCAGTGCCGAACCGAACAGGCAAGGAAAGAGTCGACGGTTTTCAATCAGACTTTGAATATTTCCCACCGTCACATCGCCGGTTTCCAGATAGGTTTCCAGCAGTGCCTCGTCGCATAGGGCAGCAGCCTCCCGGATCTGTGCCGGATCCTGCCCAAAATCCACACATTGGTCGCTCAGCTCCTGCCGCAGTTGGGAAAGGAGCTTGTCCCGATCTGTCCCAGGCAGATCCATCTTATTGATAAACAGGACGGTAGGAATATTGTAGTGTTCCAGCAGCCGCCACAGGGTCAGCGTGTGAGCCTGCACTCCGTCAGTGGCGCTGATGAGCAGGATGGCACAGTCCAAAATGGGCATGGTACGCTCCGCCTCAGCAGAAAAATCCACATGACCGGGCGTATCCACCAGGGTAAAGGTTCGACCGGATCTATGGATCAGCGCTTGCTTGGAAAAAATGGTAATGCCTCTGGCTCGTTCCAGCACGTGACTGTCCAGATAGGCATCCCCGTGATCCACCCGTCCCAGGTTGCGCCGTGTACCACTGCAATAGAGCAACGCTTCTGACAGGGTGGTCTTTCCGGCATCCACATGAGCCAGCAGACCCACACTGATATTCGGTTTGTTCTTCAGCGCATCCACGGCATTGGCTCCTTTCCCGGATTTTGGGGCTATTATAGCACGAAAAACCCTGTTCGTCGATAGTCGAAACACTTTTTGGGAACAGAAAAAACACAGATATTTTTTGGGGCAACCCATGGGTGCCGAAAATTTTGAGAAGTTACTGCAATTCGTAGCCAATTGTGAAAAATAACAGGAACAATTCCCGAAATTCAGACATTTTTCCCCTTTGCTTATCCTTTAAAATGTGGTATGATATTCGTGGACAAGTTTCCGCAACTGACAAGACCTTACAATAAAGTGCAAAATAACGCAAAAAGGAGAAGATATATGAGCCTTCCTCTCAGCGAATTTATATACCATTTTCACAATGGTTCTTCCACCCATGCTTTTGAACACATGGGTTGCCATCCGGAAACCAGAGATGGCGTCGCCGGATTTGTATTCCGTGTTTGGGCGCCCAATGCCCAGAAAGTGACCGTCGTTGGCGATTTCAACTACTGGAACGGCAACGACCTGCCCATGCACAAGATCTCTCAAGGCATTTGGGAAGCCTGGAGCCCCACCCCTCAGGTGGGACAGAGCTACAAGTATCTTGTCACCGGACCCTGGGGCAACACCGTCCACAAAGCTGACCCTTACGCCTACCGTGCGCAGCAGGCCCCTGAAACTTCCAGCGTAATCTGGCTACAGGACAACTACAAGTGGCACGACAATCTGTGGTTTGCCCAGCAAGCCAGACGGGACGTGCTCCACTGCCCCATGAACATTTACGAGCTGCATCTTGGCTCCTGGCGGCGCAGATGGGACGGCACCACCCACACCTATGCGGAATTGGCTGACCAGTTGGCCGGTTATGTGAAGGACATGGGCTTCACCCATGTGGAATTCATGCCCCTGGCCACTTATCCCTTTGACCCCAGCTGGGGCTATCAGGTCACCGGCTACTACGCCCCCACCGCCCGTTACGGCAACCCCGACGAGCTAAAGGTTCTGGTGGATGCGCTCCACCAAGCCGGTATCGGCGTCCTGCTGGACTGGGTGCCCGCCCACTTCCCCAAGGATCTGTACGGTCTGTACGAGTTTGACGGCACCTGCTGCTACGAGTTGTCCGACCCGGAAATGAATGAGCATCCCGACTGGACCACCCGTATTTTTGACTTTGGAAAACCGGAAGTCAAAAGTTTCCTGATCTCCAACGCCATCTACTGGCTGAAGCAGTTCCATATTGACGGTCTGCGTGTGGATGCCGTCAGCTCCATGCTGTACCTGGATTACAGCCGTGCCCACTACAAGCCCAACAAATATGGCGGCCGTGAAAATCTGGAAGCCATTGACTTTATCCGCCAGCTCAATCAGGCCTGCTTTGCTGTCCGCAAGGGTACCATTATGGTGGCAGAGGAGTCCCACGCTTTCCCCATGGTCACATGGCGGCCAGAAGATGGCGGTCTGGGCTTCAACTATAAGTGGAACATGGGTTGGATGAATGACACCCTGAAATATTTCAAGGAAGATCCCATCAACCGCAAATACCACCACGACAAAATGACCTTCTCCATGGCCTACGCCTTCTCTGAGAACTTTGTTCTGCCCCTGTCCCACGACGAAGTGGTTCACATGAAGGGCAGTCTCATTGAAAAGCAGCCCGGTGATTATTTCTGGAAATTCGCAGGACTGCGTCTGCTCCGTGGTTATCAGATGGTTCAGCCCGGTAAGAAACTGCTGTTTATGGGTGGCGAGATCGGCCAGTTCCGGGAATGGAAGTACGACGAAGCCCTAGACTGGACGGTGCTGGATTATGAAATGCACCAGAAGCTGGTGGCCTACAACCGGGACCTAAACCACTTCTACAAGGAACATGCCGCTCTGTGGGCAGATGATTGCAGCTGGAACGGCTATCAGTGGATCCAGCCTGACGACAACAACAATTCTGTTCTGGCCTTCCGCCGGATCGATCCCAAAACCAAGAAAGAACTGATCGTCATATTGAATATGACCCCTGTGACCAGAGACGATTATGTGCTGGGACTGCCCCAGGCCGGCACCTATGAACCGGTGTTCTGTTCCGATGACTGGAAATACGGCGGTACCGGTTCTCTGCCCGGTGCAGTGGAAGCCTACGAGGGCGAATATCGGGAATACCAATTTAAGGGCAATTTCCATCTTGCGCCCATGTCTTTGACTATTTTCCAGAAAGTAGGAAGAAAGAAAAAGAACTAAGCTTCACAAAAAGCCATTTTCTTATGTATCACGCAGCCTCAGGATCTGCAAGAACCATCGACCCCTCCGGCTAAAACTGGAGATTTACCCCATTCCGTGCGCTAGAAATATCAAATATCATTTATATAAGGAGTATTTGCCATGTATTTTCAGAAAAAACGCTGCATAGCCATGCTGCTGGCCGGTGGCCAGGGCAGCCGTCTGAAGGTTTTGACCGAGAAGACTGCCAAACCTGCTGTTCCCTTCGGTGGAAAATACCGCATCATCGACTTTCCTTTAAGTAACTGTGTCAACTCCGGCATTGATACCGTAGGCATTCTGACCCAGTATCAGCCTCTGGAATTGAACGAATATATCGGCAACGGTCAGCCCTGGGGTCTGAACAAGACCCACAGCTGCGCCCAGGTGCTTCCTCCCTATGAACGCCACGATAAAAAATCCGGCTGGTATAAAGGCACCGCCAACGCCATCTACCAAAATATCGATTTTATTGAGCGATTCAACCCGGATTATGTGGTGATCCTTTCCGGCGACCACATTTACAAAATGGATTACTCTGAAATGGTGGCCTTCCACGAAAAGAACAACGCATCCTGTACCATTGCTGTCCGGGAAGTGCCTCTGTCTGAAGCCTCCCGTTTCGGCATTCTCAACACCAATCCTGACAACTCCATCTACGAGTTTGAGGAAAAACCGGCCAAGCCCAAGTCCACCAATGCCTCCATGGGTATTTACGTATTTAACTGGAACGTTCTGCGGGAGGCTTTGATCGCAGATGAAGAAAATCCAAAATCCTCCAACGACTTTGGCAAAAACATCATTCCTGCACTGCTGAAAGCCGGCCATAAAATGATGGCCTACCGGTTCGACGGTTATTGGAAAGACGTGGGCACCATTGACTCCCTGTGGGAAGCCAATATGGAGCTGTTGGGCAAGGAACCGGAATTTGACATCCGGGGCAGTGACAAGAACCGGATCTATGCCCGTAACAACGCCCTTCCCTCCTCTTATATCGATGAAGATGCCGTCACATTCAACTGCTTTGTGGCCGAGGGTTCAGAAGTTTACGGCAGTGTGAAACACTCCATCATTTCCACCGGCTGTTTCATTGGCAAAAATGCCATTGTGGAAGACAGCGTGGTGATGCCCGGCGTTGTCATCGAAGACGGTGCCATCGTTCGTCATGCCATTTTGGGTGAAAACAGTCACATCGGTCGCAACGCCGTTGTCGGCGGTGCCTTTGCCGATGGAGAGAAGAAAAATATCAGCGTCACATCCAAGGGCGCTGTTGTAGAAGCCGGAACCGCACTGCTGCCCGGCGAAATGCTGTAAGGAGGGGACTTATATGAACGTTTTCGGTATTGTCTTTGCAAATGACGCTGCCATGGGCGAATTGACTGCCCAGCGCACCACTGCTTCTATCCCCTTCGGCGGCCGCTACCGCCAGGTAGACTTTGCTCTGTCCAACCTGACCCATGCAGGCATTCGCCGTATCGGTCTAATTTCCCGCCATCACTACCAAAGCCTGATGAACCACATCGGTTCCGGCGAAGAATGGGGACTGGAGTTGGAAGAAGGCGGTCTGGAATTTTTGACCCCCTATGCCATGTCCGCCATCGACAGCTATCGGGGCAAGCTGGAATCTCTGTATGCCGCCATGGACTTTTTGACCTACGGCGATCAGTATGACTATGTGGTTCTGACGGATACCGCCGTCTTGAGCAATGTAAATATGCGTGCTGTGATCGATTCTCATATTGCCAGCGGCAAGGACATCACTCTGGTCACCAAGGCCGGTATCGCTGACGGCAAAAAGCAACTGGATCTGGCTTTAAAACTGGATGGCAAGGGCGAAATTCTGGACATGGCGGTTGACTATGTTGCCCCCTCCGATTATGTGGCCTCCATGGACATTTTTGTGGTTGGGAAAAACTGGCTGGTTCAGCAGGTGAAAGAACACATTGCCCACAACCTGTACCACATGGATCGGGATCTGGTTCTGGGTCAATGGCAGAAAAAAGCAGTTTCCGTGAATGTTTACCAGTTTGAAGGGCACGCTCTGTATAATGAAACAGTCAACGAATATTTTGCCAACTCCATGGCCTTGATCAGCAAGCGTGTCCGCCACGACCTTTTTGGTGCCAACCACCCGGTCTACACCAAGGTGCGGGATCAGGTTCCCAGCTACTACGGTGAAGGCTGTAAGGTGGAAAACAGCATTTTGGCTGACGGCTGCGTGCTGGAAGGACAGGTCACAAACTCCGTTCTGTTCCGTCAGGTCACCGTGGAAGAAGGCGCTCTGATCAGCGACTGCGTGATTATGAACAACGCTTTGGTGGGCAAAAACTGTGAACTGCGGTACGTGATTTTGGACAAGGATGTTACCGTCCGACCCAATTCCAAACTCATCGGAACGGCCACCAATCCCATTATTATCAAACGGGGAGAAATCGTATGAAAATAGCAATTCTGGCCTCCGAAGGCGCCCCCTATGCCAAATCCGGCGGTCTGGGCGATGTCATGGAGGCGCTGCCCGCTGCCCTTTCTCGCATTGAGGGAAATCAGGTAGTGCTGGTGCTTCCTTATTATAAAAAAATCAAAGAAAACCCGGCCTATGAGACCCAGTGCATTTCCTATTTTCAAATGGATATGGGCTGGCGGCAGCAGTATGTCGGCGTTATGAAGTTGCTCAATCGCAACGACGGTGTTCAGGTCTACTTTATCGATAACGATTACTATTTCGGTCATCGGGACGGGGCTCTTTACGGCTGCGGCGATGACGGCGAACGCTACGCTTACTTCTCCAAGGCATGTTTGTCCGCTCTGGCTGCAATCGGGTTTATCCCTGATGTGCTGCAATGCAACGACTGGCAGACCGCTTTGGTGCCTGTTATGCTCAATGCGCAGTTCCGCCATGCTTTCCCCAGCACCCGAACCATGTACACCATTCACAACATTGAGTATCAGGGCTGGGCATCCGGCGAATTCTTCGACAATGTGCTGGCCATGCCTTACGATTACCGTGGCTGTCTGGATATGCACGGCCAGGTAAACATGATGAAAGGCGCTATTGAGTGCGCCGATCTTGTAACCACCGTATCGGAGACCTATGCCCAGGAGCTGATGTATCCTTACTATGCCCACGGTTTGGACGGCGTGCTGTCCAATGCTGCCTGGAAACTGACAGGCATTACCAACGGCATTGATGTTGGCACTTTCAACCCGGAAACCGACAAAGCTCTGCCCCATCACTATAATGCAGATACCTTTGTGCAGGGTAAGGCCGCCTGCAAAGCTGCGCTCCAGCAGGAGGTCGGTCTGCCTGTCCGCCCGGATACTCCTCTGATGGTCATGGTCACACGTTTGGCCGGCCACAAGGGTCTGGATCTGCTGTGCTACTGCGCACGGCGCCTACTGTGGGAAGAAGACTGCCAATTGCTGATTTTGGGCAATGGTGAAGAAAAGTTTGAGTATTTCTTCCGGCAGTTGCAACAGGAATTCCCGGATCGAGTCTCTGCTCAGATCATGTTCCGATTGGATCTGGCCGCCCGGATCTACGCCGGCGGCGACATTTATCTGATGCCCTCCAAGAGCGAGCCATGCGGCCTGAGTCAAATGAACGCCATGCGATACGGCACCGTACCTGTGGTTCACGCCACCGGCGGTCTGCGAGACACCGTGCCCCCTGTGGACGAACACGGTCTTGGCGGTTTGGGCTTTACCTTCCAGAGCTACAATGCCGACGACTTTATGGAGGCTGTCCGTCGCTGCATTCACCTGTACCGGGATGACCGGGAAGGTTTCCGTGCTTTGCAGCACAAGGATATGTGCCAGGACTTTAGCTGGAACAAACCAGCTCAGCGGTACATGGAACTGTTCCACAAAATGTGCAGCTGGTAACGAGCCGCAACTTTCAATTTCAGATTTACAGCCCATTGTCAACACCCACATCCGGGTACAGGACAATGGGCTGTACGTTTGGGTATCTGTTTTCATGCAGGTACCCAAAATTTTTTACCAAAATCAAGAAGGCAAAAAGATCTGTTTTTCACATTTTTCACAAAAATTTAGTTAGCCATGGTTTTAATATTGATTTTTTTATAAAAAGTTGTAAATTTTGAATTTTTTCATTGATTTTCTGGGAGTTTTGTCTTACAATAGGGAAGCGACTGCCGGGTAACACCCGGAGATAGGATGTGAAAGTTTTGCTGAATATCGTACTGGTTGAGCCAGAAATCCCCCAAAATTGCGGCAATATTGCCCGTACCTGCGCCGCTACCGGTTGCAGGCTGCATTTGATCCGTCCTTTGGGATTTGATATTTCCGAAAAAGCTGTCCGTCGAGCCGGTTTGGATTACTGGGATCTGGTCGAAGTTCGGGACTACGAAAATTTGGAAGACTTTTTCTCGAAAAACGAAGTAAACCAAATGTGGTGTCTGTCTACCAAGGCTCCTCGTAGCTATACCCAGGCCCAATACGAAGACGGTTGCTATCTGTTCTTCGGTAAGGAAACCAAAGGTCTGCCGGAGGATTTTCTGGAAGCCCATCGGCAAAGCTGTGTCAAAATCCCCATGCGGGCGGAGGCTCGCAGTTTGAATTTGAGCAATGCCGTGGCCATCACGGTGTTTGAAGCCCTGCGGCAGTTGGATTTTCCCGGCCTGCAGGACTATGGTAAAATGAAATTTTAATGGAGGATACATATTATGAACTACAACAAGAAGTCTATTGAAGACATCAATGTTGCCGGCAAGCGTGTTCTGTGCCGCTGCGACTTCAATGTGCCCACCAAGGATGGCAAGATCACTTCCGACAAGCGGATCGTGGCTGCCCTGCCCACCATTGAGTATCTGGTAGCGCACAATGCCAAGGTCATTCTCTGCTCCCACATGGGCAAGCCCAAGGGTGAGTGGAAGCCCGAACTGTCCCTGAAGATCGTTGCAGATCGTCTGAGCGAGCTGCTGGGTCAGCAGGTCATCATGGCTACCGATGTGGCTGGTGACGATGCCAAGGCTAAGGCTGCTGCTCTGAAAGAGGGTCAGGTCATGCTGCTGGAAAACACCCGCTACATCAAGGGCGAGACCAAGAACGATCCCGAACTGAGCAAGGAACTGGCTTCCATGGCCGATATCTTTGTCAACGATGCTTTCGGCACCGCACACCGTGCCCACTCCTCCACCGCTGGCGTGGCAGACTATCTGCCTGCTGTCTCCGGCTATCTGGTACAGAAGGAAGTTTCCATCATGGGAAAAGCTCTGGCCAATCCTGAGCGTCCCTTCGTCGCCATTCTGGGCGGTGCCAAAGTCTCCGATAAGCTGAACGTGATCAACAACCTGATTGAAAAAGTTGACACCCTGATCATTGGTGGTGGTATGGCCTTCACCTTCCTGGCTGCTCAGGGCCATGACGTAGGCAAGAGCCTGGTGGACACCGAGAAGCTGGACTACTGCAAGGAAATGCTGGCCAAGGCAGAAGCCAAGGGCGTTCGCCTGCTGCTGCCCGTCGACACCGTGGTTGCAGATGGCTTCCCCTCCCCCATTGATGCTGAGATTGCTGTAGAAACCGTCATGTCCGATGCCATTCCCGCTGACAAGATGGGTCTGGACATTGGCGAGAAGGCACAGGCCGAGTTTGCCGCAGCTGCCAAGAGTGCCAAGACCGTTGTTTGGAATGGTCCCATGGGCGTGTTCGAAAACCCCATTCTGTGCAAGGGCACCGTGGCCGTGGCTCAGGCTCTGGCCGATTCCGACGCTGTGACCATCGTTGGCGGCGGCGACAGTGCTGCTGCTTGCGAGCAGCTGGGCTTTGCTGATAAGATCACCCACATTTCCACCGGCGGCGGCGCTTCTCTGGAATTCCTGGAAGGTCTGGAACTGCCCGGTATTGCTTGCCTGGAAGATAAGTAATTGCAAACCAGCTCCCCCTCTGGGGGGGAGCTGGCAAAAATCTTTGATTTTTTGACTGATAGGATGACGGCCGGCCACCTATCCAGCCTCGTTTCGCTCGGCCACCTCCCCGAAACCGGGGAAGCAAATTCGTTAATTATCATCGTTATGACGATGCACATATAAGGAGAAACCTAACCATGAACAGAAAATA
>CAZHPO010000018.1:12205-18455 GCA_964534615.1 uncultured Oscillospiraceae bacterium | reverse complement strand
GGGCATAGTTGCCCCTAGCAATTTCAATCGCTGGGATATATTATCACACTTCTTTGTGAAATGCAAGTGTTTTTTTTACTTTTTTCGAAAAATTATTTCAATTTAGAACGCCCAGTTGCCATTTCTGAAAATCGGGACCACCTTACCATCTGCACAAATAGCATCGATATTCATACTGTCGCAGCCGATCATAAAGTCCACGTGGATCATCGACTCATTGATACCCAGGCCACGGCATTCCTCCAACGTTCTATTGTGGTAATCCCGAATGGTATCAGTGAAGCCACGTCCCACAGCCAGGTGACAGGCGGCATTTTCATCAAACAATGTATTGTAATAGAGAATACCGCTTTCACAAATGGGGCTGTGCTGGGGCACCAGCGCACATTCGCCCAAATAAGAGGCACCCTCATCCATAGACAGCATGGTCTTCAGGTTTTCCTCGCCCACTTCTGCACCGGACTCTACCACCTTGCCATTTTCGAAACGCATAAAGAACTTGTCGATCAACTGACCGTTATAGCTTAGGGGCTTGGTCGAATACACAATGCCCTCCGCCTGACCACGCATAGGAGAAATAAAGCATTCCTCTGTGGGGATATTGGGGTTGAAAACGATATTCTGGCGAGAAGTTTCTGTGCCGCCACAGAACATGGCTTCAGGGATCATACCCACGGTCAGGTCTGTACCATTATCGGCGGTATAATGCAACTTTTCAATGCCCAACCCATTGAGATAAGCACAGCGGGCACTCAGATTGGCATTGTGTTCTTCCCAGGATTTTACAGAGTCCTCCGTCACACGGGCAGCAGCCAAAATTGCTTCCCACATTTTTTCAATGGCCACGCTGGTACGCACACCGGGGAACACTTTCTTGGCCCAGGCAGCTCCGGGAACAGCGGCAATACACCACTGCTGCATTCCGTCCCGACGCTCGGCATAGGACTTCATAATCGGATAGGACATTTTGCTGGCCTTGGCAGCTTTTTCCATGTTCATACCCTTCAGTCCATCCGGGTCAGAGGAGAGAATATGGATACGACAAGGCAGGGTCTGGCACCAATGCTCCTGACGGGCGATTTGCCATTGCGCAACGGTACCCATGGTCTTGACAGACTGGTAACGGTTATGGACCTTGTCCAACGGCTGATAGTTCCAATTGACGACAACTTCCCGTGCTTTGGCCTTATAGCATTCCTCGACCATCATCTGAACAAATTCAGGTTGGTCAAGGCCAGCATAGATCAGCACGTCCTGTCCTTTCTGGACATTGATGCCCACCCTGGCGATCAGTCGGGCGTATTCTCGCAAAACGGTTTTTTTCATAGCGTTATCTCTCCTTTTTTGTTTTTGTTTATTGTAACAGATTGGCTTTCGTTCGTCAATAATTGTTGCATTTTTCCAGACACTGTTTTATAATACGAAAAGCAAAGAAGGAGGCCATATATGCTCACAACAGAAGCCTTTCACAAAATGATAGATGATGGGGTCCACATTCTTGACGGTGCCACCGGCTCGAACCTGATGAAAGCCGGGATGCCCAAAGGATGCTGTGCCGAAGAATGGATATTAGCCCATCCAGAGCCGCTGGTTTCTCTCCAGCAAGCCTACGCCCGTGCCGGAAGTCAAATCCTATACGCCCCGACCTTTCAGGCACAGCCACTGGCTCTGGACAAAGTGGGACTTGGAAAACAAACAGAAGCCATCAACGAAGCATTGGTTGCCCTCAGTCGCTCCGCAGCCCCCGAATGCCTGATTGCTGGTGACATTGCTACCATGGCCGCCGTCTGTGACAGCTGGAACCCGGATATTTTTGACCTGCTGGTAGACAATTATCGCCGTCAAATCAAGGGATTGATCAACGGCGGTGTCGATATCATCGTCGCTGAAACGCTGCTCTATCCCCAGGAGGCCGAAGCTGTGCTGACTGCTGCAGCTTTGGAAAATGCCGGAGCCGTCATGTGCAGTTTTACCATGCAAAGTGATGGTTCCCTATTCTCCGGTATGGACGTAGGCCCGGTGTTCACAGAATTGGAAAAGGCCGGTGCTGCGGCACTTGGCTTTAACTGTGTAGCAGCCGACAGCTTTACCGCCGGTCTGGTTTCCAAACTACGGCGCTACACCCGTATGCCGATTTTGTGTAAGCCAAATGCTGGAACCCCTGTCATTGGCGAGGATGGTTTTGCCCACTACCCTATGAAAAAAACAGAATTTGCTCAGATCATCTGCCAGTGTCAGCAAATGGGGGCAGCGCTGGTCGGCGGCTGCTGCGGTACTGACCCCGAATTCATTGCTGCACTTCGAAATTAAAATAATGATTTGCCAATTTTACAAAATTGTGCTATAGTGAGGTTGTTATGGAAAAAAGAGTACATTATTACGTCAGCCGTAAAAATCTGCTGACATGGCTGATGGCACTGTGTCTGGTCGGCTCGGCAGTGACCCGCATTGTATTCGCCTGTATGAAAGGAACAGCTGAATACAGCAACGTGTGGAGTCAAATCGTTCTGCCTGTGGCAGCCACCTTACTGTATGTGCTAATCGCACTGATATCCGGCAAGGAACATTTTTACAAAACCGCCATTCCCGTCTGGCTGATGTGCATTCACTACGCCATTATTCCCCACGCTTTTATCGGGGACGACAAATTGGTTCTGGTTATGTACTGCGCCATTTTGTTGCTGTGCAGCGTGATCTACACCATCATTTCTTCCGGCCGGGTTCGGCGTCCCTGGTTCCTGCTGCTGATTTTCTTATCCGGTCTGGGGTTGAGTCTTTACGCCAACCACACCCACGGAGTTCGGCTTTATGAAGAAAGCTCCCTGCCCGATATTTTCATGTTTACAGGTCTGATTTTGGGCACGCTGGCCATCCGTATTTCCCCCTCTAACGAATATCACCCCACCTGGGGTGACCGGGTAGACGGGCGGCGAATCCGCAGTTTACCTGCTATCTCCCAAATCACCCCCTATTTGATGGTTCATCGCTGTGAATCCAATATTCTTTTCGGTGAATCCATTGAAATCACCAATGTAGACCGTTATATCCGCCAAAAGCGTAAGGAAGGTCTGACCAACTTTGGTCTTGTCCACGTGATCCTGACAGCCTACTGCCGTGCCATGTGCAAATTTCCTGCCATCAACCGGTTCATTGCCGGGCAGAAAATCTATACCCATGGTGAAGACATCCAGTTCTGCATGACTGTTAAAAAGGAAATGACCGTGGATGCTCCTGATACCGTCATCAAGCTCCATTTGAATCGCCGTGACACTGCCGAAGACGTATACAGAAAGTTCCAGGCTGCCGTGGAAGAAGTGAAGAACACCCCCCTGGACTCTGGCGTTGACAATACCGCCGGTGCCCTGTCTATGATTCCCGGTGTGGTACTAAAATTTGTTGTTTGGCTGATCAAGCTGCTGGATTACTTCGGCTTGCTTCCCAAGTTCCTGCTGGAAATCAGTCCTTTCCACGCTTCCGTATACTTCACTTCCATGGGTTCTCTGGGCATCGAGCCTGTATATCACCACCTTTATAACCTGGGCAATATGCCCCTGTTCTGCGCCTTTGGATGCAAGCGGAAAGAAATGCAGGTATTGGAAGACGGCACCGTCGTCCAGAAAAAATATGTGGATGTCAAACTCAACGTGGACGAACGCATTGTAGACGGCTTCTACTATGCCGGTTTCTTCAAACACTTCAAGCGCATTATGGCACACCCCGAAAATCTGGACAATGTGCCTGAGGAAGTTATCAATGATATCGACTGACATGTCTTCAACGATTTTAAATCTGCTGCCCCCAGATCATCCCTGGGGGCAGCACATTATCCATTTAGAAACAGTTTCATCCACCAACACCTACGCCAAAGAACTGGCTCGGCAAGGTGCCCCCAGTGGCACCATAGTCATTGCCGACCACCAGAGCGGAGGCCGTGGCCGGCTGGGGCGAAGCTTTTCTTCTCCTCCAGGATTGGGGCTGTATTTTTCTCTGATCCTTCGCCCCAATTGTCCTCCCGAAAAACTCATGTACCTGACCTGCGCCGCAGGTGTCGCCGCCTCCGATGCAGTGCAGGACGTCTGTGGGATCCAACCGGGAATCAAGTGGACAAACGATCTGGTGATCGAAAAGAATAAACTGGGCGGCATCCTGACGGAACTGAGCATTGACCCTGCCAGCAGGTCTGTAGAATATGCCATTATCGGAATTGGTATCAACTGCGGCCAGCGGCAAGAGGATTTCCCACCGGAAATCCGTCCCATTGCAACTTCCCTCCACCTTGCCGGTGTGAAGGTCGAATGTGCAACGCTTGCTGCCGCTTTGATTCGAAAGCTTTTTGACATGGAGGCAAGGCTACTGACCCAAAAAGACCGGATCATGGCTGATTTTTCCCAACGCTGCATCACCATCGGTCAGGACATTTCCATTGTTCGAGGCGATCAAGTGCAACACGCAAAAGCCCTCGGCATTGATGAAGACGGTGCTTTGGTTGTTCAATTTCCCAATGGCTCCCGTTCCAGTGTTAGTTGTGGTGAAGTCAGTATTCGTGGAATGTACGGTTATTTATAATTTTTTGTAAATTTGAAAATTAACAGTTGCTTTTTTCCTTGTTTTTGGGTATACTGTAATCAGCAAAAAACTTATATAGGAGGAAAACTTATATGAAGACTTTTACTGTTATTGCAAAGATCGTTGCTGCTCTGGCTGCTGTGGCCGGCGTTGTCTACATCGTCGCTACTTATGGTGACAAGATCGTTGCCTGGGCTAAGAACCTGCTGGGCAAGGGCTGCTGCTGTGAGGATTGCGAGTGCGCTGACTGCGAGTGCAACGAAGACGGCGAATGCACCTGCGAGTGCGACTGCGAGGAGTGCGACTGCGCTGACTGCGAAGACGGTGAGTGCGAGTCCTGCGAAGAAGTCACCGAGGAAGAAGTCGTTGAGGCTGTCGAGAATGACTTCGAAGCTTAATTTCTAAGCCTATAAAAAACACATCCACAATTGTGGATGTGTTTTTTTGCACATTATTCAACATTGCACAGCAGTTCCACCAGCATATCGGTGATCTTCTCCATATCCTCAACAGGGATATATTCAAATCTGCCGTGGAAATTGGCACCGCCGGTACACAAATTAGGACAGGGCAATCCCATAAAGCTGAGCCGTGCGCCATCCGTACCACCACGAATGGGTACAGTATGCGGTTCAATGCCTACAGCACTCATGGCCTTCTCTGCCCGTTCGACGATGTACATCTGAGGCAGGATTTTCTCTTTCATATTGAAATAGCTGTCTTTCATACCCAGCTGGGCTGTGCCTTCGCCGTATTTTGCATTGATGAATGCAGTGGCCGCTTCCATAACTGCTTTCTTTTGCAAGAATTTCTCCATGTCATGGTCACGGATAATATAGTGCAGTGTAGACCGCTCCACATCGCCATCCATGCCATGGAGCATGATAAAGCCTTCATATCCATCGGTGTATTCCGGCCGCTGGGCAACAGGCAACAATCCGTTAAACTCCATGGCCACCAACTGAGAATTGACCATTTTATCCTTAGCAGAGCCGGGATGGATATTCAGGCCATGAAAAACCACCTTTGCACCGGCAGCGTTAAAGTTTTCATACTCCAGCTCGCCGATGGTACCGCCGTCTACTGTATAGGCATAGTCTGCACCAAAGTGCTCCACATTGAAGCGATCTGCGCCGCGACCGATCTCCTCATCAGGGGTAAAGGCAATTTTCAATGTGGCATGGTTGCGCTCCCCTGCCAGAAGTCGCTGCGCAGTGGTCATGATTTCTGCCACGCCCGCTTTATCATCCGCACCCAACAAGGTGGTGCCATCGGTGACGATCAGGTGCTTACCACGGTGCATTTTCAGTTCCGGATAATCCTTTTCGCTTAAAAAGATCTGTTTTTCTTCATTCAGGCAAATGTCACTCCCATCAAATGGAAGGATTTTTGCCTTTACATTCTCACCGGAACAATCGGGTGCAGTATCCATATGGGCGATCAGTCCGATGGTCGGCTTTGCAGGATCACCGGGAATCGTACCGTAAATATAGCCGTCTGCATCCATATGGGCATCGGAAATTCCCATTTTTTTCATTTCATCTACCAACGCAGCGCCCAGGACACGCTGTTTATCCGTAGACGGGCAGGTTTCACTTTCCTCATTGGATTGTGTATCAAAGGACACATAGCGCAGGAAGCGTTCGATCACATTTTCCATAGTATTCTCCTTCCTATCAAAAGT
>CAZHPO010000018.1:0-12195 GCA_964534615.1 uncultured Oscillospiraceae bacterium | reverse complement strand
CACCTTGTTTTTTGGTGGGCAGCGTCTGTTGTGTATACGATCCTGTACCTTTTTATTCTCCTTCCTAACAAACGTGCCGCCGCATTTGCGGCGGCACCTCTCTTTTGTGCAAAACTGATTACTTGGCAGCGTTGACCAGCTCAGCAGTATCCTGAGCGATCATCAGTTCCTCGTTGGTGGGGATGACCCAAACCTGAACCTTGGAATCATCTGTGGAGATCAGGGTTTCCTTGCCACGAACATTGTTTCTTTCAGGATCGATCTTCACGCCCAGATAGCCCAGGTAAGCACAGATATCAGCACGAGTGCTGGGGCCGTTTTCACCAACGCCGGCAGTGAAGGTCAGAACGTCCAGACCATTCAAAGCAGCAGCGTAGGCACCAACATACTTGGCGACCTCATAAGCGAACTTTTCCAGTGCCAGAGAGCAATTGGCGTCGCCATTCTTGGCGCCGTTTTCCAAATCACGGAAGTCAGAGGACAGGCCGGACATACCCAGCATGCCGGACTTCTTATTCAGAATATTCAGGCACTCATCCACACTGTAGCCATACTTGTTGCACAGGAACTGGACAACACCGGCATCAATATCGCCGCAGCGAGTACCCATGGGAACACCAGCCAAGGGTGTCAGACCCATGGTGGTATCCTGGCACTTGCCATTGAGAACAGCGGCCATAGAAGAACCATTACCCAGGTGGCAGTTGACCATCTTGAAGTCGTTCTTGCCGATCAGTGCAGCAGCACGGCGAGCCACATACTTATGGGAAGTACCGTGGAAACCATAGCGACGGACATCATCCTTCTCGAAATACTCGGTGGGGATGGCGTAACGATAAGCCTTAGGAGGCATGGTCATGTGGAAAGCGGTGTCAAACACGGCAACCTGAGGAGTCTTGGGCATTGCTGCCTGACAAGCACGAATACCCAGCAGGTTTGCAGGAATATGCAGGGGGCCCAGAGGGGTGCATTCCTCAATGGTAGCAATCACAGTATCATTGATAATGCAGGACTCAGAGAACTTCATACCGCCATGCAGCACACGGTGGCCAACAGCATCGATCTCATCCACGGACTTGATCACGCCGACCTCAGCATCCAGCAGAACATCCATAACAGCGGCAATCGCCTCACCGTGAGTGGGCATGGGGATCTCACGCTCGATCTTTTTGCCATCGACCTTGTGGGTCAAGCGGCCATCGATGCCAATACGCTCACACAGACCCTTTGCGGCCACATCGCCGGTCTCAGGATTCATGAGCTGATACTTCAGGGAAGAACTACCTGCGTTAATAACCAGTACATTCATTTGTAATGGATCCTCCTAAAAATAATTGTTTCATTTTTTGTCTTTGTGTGGTAATATATCCATAACAAAGACATTGTACATTATTTCTTTGAATTTCTCAACCCCTTTTTCCATATTTTTTCAAAAAGGAGGGCCGAATTTTGCATATAACAGGAATTATCTGTGAATACAATCCCCTGCACCTGGGACACCAAAAGCAACTGTCTTTCCTGCGCAACCATATAGGTAGCGATGGCGCAATCGTTTGCCTGATGAGTGGCAATTTTGTGCAGCGTGGTTATCCGGCCATCCTTGACAAGATGGTTCGGGCACAGGCAGCAGTCCAGTGCGGTGCAGATCTGGTTTTAGAACTGCCTATTACCTATACTCTGTCCTCAGCGGAGGGTTTTGCCGCCGGCGGCGTAAAAATTCTCTCTCAAATATGCCACAGCATCTGTTTTGGTGCAGAGACTGCCGATGAAAAAGCCATTATGGATACTGCCCGGATTCTGCTTTCCCCGGATTTCCCCCCCGTTCTGCGGAAAGAATTGGAAAAAGGGAGATCTTTTCCTGCGGCTCGACAAGCTGCCCTTTCCGAACTTGGTTTAAATGGGAATCTGTTACAAACCCCCAACAACATTTTAGCAGTGGAATACTGCAAAGCGATCATATCTCAAAATGCAGCCTTGCGTGTCATACCTATTATGCGTCAGGGAAACTACCACAATACAGAAATTGATGCTGAAAATCCTTCTGCCACTGCCGTGCGGATGCGTATGGAAAGTGGGGATGACTGGCTGTCTTTTATTCCACCGGAGGCGCAACCTGTGGTTGCGGGCGCAACCAGATATTCCCTGCATAGTGGAGAAAAGGCTATGCTTTATCGGCTTCGCACCATGACCGATGCCGAATTTGAGGCACTCCCCTACGGCAGTGAAGGTCTTTGGAGAAAGTTTATGCACGCATGTCGCAAGGAAGCCACCCTGGAAAAAATCCTCGTCGCCACCAAATCCAAACGCTATACCAGAAGTCGGCTTGATCGGATGGCCATGTGTGCGTTTTTGGGCATTCGTGCCAACGATTTGATGCAAGACCCCCCTTACACCCGGATACTTGCCTTTACGGGCAAAGGCCGACAAGTGCTGAAAAGTGCCAAGTCCCAAGGGGTTTTCATCAACGCCGGAGAGCGTTTTGAGCATCCATACTGGGATTTGGAGGCTCGTTCCACAGACCTGCATGCCCTATTTGCTACCAACTCCTTGGATCCCCCCGGCAAAGAAAGCCGGTATCGTTTGATTTATAAAAAATAAGAACAAGGAGTTTCTATGCCTCGACCAAAAATAAAATACTGCCTGGTTGCCTTTTTCTCCGCAGCATTTCAGGCATTCGGTATGTACAACATCCATGCGCTGTCCGGTGTGACCGAAGGCGGCATTTTCGGATTGATTTTGCTGTTGGATCACTGGTTGAGCCTGTCCCCAGCCATTTCCAGTGTCATTCTCAACGGTGCATGCTATGTTCTGGGCTGGCGAACCCTGGGCAAGGAATTTATCGGCTATTCCCTGGTGGCCACTGCCGGATATTCCATCTGCTATGCCATTTGCGAACAATTCCCACCCCTTTGGCCGGGCATCGCTGAGTTGCCCCTGCTGGCCTCCATTGTGGGTGCTCTGTTTATCGGCATTGGTGCAGGTCTGTGTGTCCGGGTAGGCGGTGCCACTTCCGGTGATGATGCACTGGCTATGAGTTTGACGCACATCACTAAAATCCCCATTGAACGGCTGTATTTGATCAGCGATCTGATCGTGCTGCTGCTTTCTCTAAGCTACATTCCTGTTCGCCGCATCGGATATTCTCTGCTGACGGTGATTCTGTCCGGCCAGATCATCGGCTGGATTCAGAAGATCCCCTCCAAAAAGTAAATCAGCGCCCATCGGTTTTCCGATGGGCGCTGATTTTTTCTATAAATTCGATTTTTATTTTTCTTCCCACAATCAGGCAAATCGTTACTCCAAAAATACCCCAAATAACACCGCCATCACTGCGGCAAAAGGCAATCGCCCTTGAAATTTTCCAGAAAGTAATCATTGATGGCATCCTCGTCCAGATCATGGCCTTCAATGAGCAGTTGGGTATCATAACGAAACTATGTCATGGTTTTCACCTTACAGGTGCAGCACCCGATCTTTGATCTCCTGAGTGCGACCTTGATTCCAATATTGGGTACCGATATAGCCGCAGGTACGGCGAGCCACATTCATCTTGCTCTGGTCGGTATTGCCACACTGAGGACACCACCAGACCAGCTTACCATCATCCTGCTTGATTTGGATTTCACCATCAAAACCGCAGCATTGGCAGTAGTCGCTCTTGGTGTTCAGTTCCGCATACATGATATTTTCATAAATGAACTGCATCAGCTCCAGCACCGCATCCAAATTCTGCTGCATATTCGGCACTTCCACATAGCTGATGGCACCGCCGGGAGACAGCTGCTGGAAGTCAGACTCAAACTTCAATTTGGTGAAAGCATCGATTTTTTCCGACACATGAACATGATAAGAATTTGTGATATAGTTCTTATCCGTAATGCCGGGAATCAACCCAAAACGTTTTTGCAGGCAAGTGGCAAACTTATAGGTCGTGGACTCCAGAGGAGTGCCGTAGAGAGAAAAGTCGATATTATGCTTGGTTTTCCAGCTCTTACAGGCATCATTCATATACTGCATGACCCGCAATGCGAAGGGCTTGGCCTCCTCGTCAGTATGGGACTTTCCGGTCATGTACTTAACACATTCATAAAGTCCGGCGTAGCCCAGAGAAATGGTAGAGTAACCGCCGTAAAGCAGCTTATCAATGGGTTCTCCCTTGGGCAGTCGCGCCAAAGCACCATATTGCCACAAAATCGGTGCTGCATCGGACAAGGTACCCTTTAGCCGCTCATGGCGACACATCAAAGCCCGATAGCACAGATCCAAACGAACATCAAAGATCTTCCAGAATTTGTCCATATCCTTACCGGAAGACAGGGCAATATCCACCAGGTTGATGGTAACAACGCCCTGGTTAAAACGGCCGTAATACTTATGCTTGCCCGGTTCATAATTTCCGGCATTGGCAATATTGCCGGCACCAGCCTCTGTGAAACGGTCAGGAGTCAGGAAAGAACGGCAACCCATACATACGTACACATCGCCCTTAAATTCCAGCATTTTCTTTTCACTGATATAGTCCGGCACCATCCGCTTGGCTGTACACTGGGCCGCCAAACGGGTCAAATACCAATAAGGCGTACCGGCACGGACATTATCTTCCTCCAGTACGTAGATCAATTTGGGGAAAGCCGGAGTGATCCACACACCCTTTTCGTTTTTCACGCCGTCGATTCTCTGGCGGAGCATTTCCTCGATGATCATAGCCAGGTCTTTCTTTTCCTGGGGATCACGTGCCTCATTGAGATACATGAACACGGTAATAAACGGTGCCTGTCCGTTGGTGGTCATCAAGGTAACGACCTGATACTGGATGGTCTGCACGCCACGGCGAACCTCGTCCCGCAGGCGGTCTTCGACAATGGCATTGACCTTTTCCTCGTTGGCCTCAACGCCCAGCATTTCCAGCTCCCGTTCCACAGTACGACGAATTTTCTCCCGGCTGACCTGGACAAAGGGTGCCAAATGGGTCAGGCTGATAGACTGGCCGCCGTATTGATTGGATGCCACCTGAGCAATGATCTGGGTGGCAATATTACAGGCCGTAGAGAAAGAATGGGGTTTTTCGATCAACGTGCCGGAAATAACTGTGCCATTTTGCAACATATCTTCCAGGTTCACCAGATCACAATTGTGCATATGCTGGGCATAGTAGTCCGAATCATGGAAGTGAATGATGCCAGCCTCATGCGCATCCACAATCTCCTGGGGCAACAAAATACGTCTTGTAATGTCTTTTGACACTTCACCTGCCATATAGTCACGCTGAACAGCGTTGATGGTCGGGTTCTTATTGGCATTTTCTTGCTTGACTTCTTCATTATTACATTCGATCAAGCTCAAGATTCGATCATCGGTGGTGTTGGATTTGCGGATCAGGCTCCGGGTATAGCGATACGTAATATACTGTTTCGCCACCTCGAAAGCACCGTGCGCCATAATTGCCTTTTCCACCATATCCTGGATTTCCTCAACAGAGGGGCTGCGCCCTAGTTCTTCACAGGAAATAGCCACACTCTGGGCGATGCGATTGATCTGCAATGGGGTCATTCTCACTTTTTCTTCTACAGCCTCGTTCGCCTTACGGACTGCCACCACGATCTTATTGATGTCGAAAACTGCCTCGGCACCGCTTCTCTTTATAATTTTCATCTATCCGGCCCTCCGTCATAAACAATTTCAGTGAAAACGCTCATTGTCAACATTATATACTATATATTGTGTTCAGGTCAAGAGGTAATCACAAAATAAAGTTATATTTTTTTATTTCCTCTTTTGTGCATTTTTTCGACAATGTTATGTTGCCTTAAATATTTTGTCGTTGATTTTCCTTTTACCATCTCTGATGTAAAATTCGCAACAATCCATCAGAAATTGTTAGATTTTTTCCAAAGGCAGTCATTTCAAAAATGTAGTTTTTCAAGACTTTGTAGATTTGTTCCGATTCAGGATATCCCCTGCCGGATTTCTGTTCATTCGCACTTTTATGCAAGCAGCGCATAAACTGTCCTATAAGCACCTTTGCTTATATCGAATAGGAGGTTACTGATATGGCTGAACGAGTTCAGGACACCGGCTGTGGGCCCGATACAATGCCGCAGGCCCTGTCCATCCACACAAAAAAGATCACCGACTCCTGTCGGGACAAAGACTGTATCGAAGGTCTGCGCGTATACTTAACAACAAATTCCCAGAATCTGCTGGATACCGCCGCAGGTGCAAAAGTAAGGTGTGCAGACCTGCTGTATGCCTATATTGATGTAGAACCGGTGGCTTTCGATCGAAACCACTACTGCATTGACATCACATTCTACTACCGCATACTGGCCGATGCCATCGTTGGTACCGCCCGCCCTGTGACCTTGACCGGCCTTGTGGTCTTCTCCAAACGGGTGGTGCTATGTGGCGAGGACAGCCGTGCCCACATCTTCACCAGCAAAACACGGCTTAGCTCTGCCGATGCTTTGACAGCTTACTCTGCCAACCGTCCCACCGCCGTGGTGGAAGTACTGGACCCCATGGTATTGGCCAGCAAGGTCAAGGACGTCAGTGATTGCAGCGGCGAACAGACTGTCGTACAGATCCCCGGATTTATCAAAGAGCTATTTGATGACGAACTGGTGCTTTCCGGCGATCAACGGCGGCTGTTCGTTACCCTGGGGCAATTTTCCATTGTGCGTCTGGAGCGAGATGCCCAGATCGTGGTTCCGGTCAACGACTATGCCATTCCCTGCCGGGAATGCTGTGACACCCCCGGCTGCGCCGAAGATCCCTGCGAAATGTTCAGCCGCATTCCCTTCCCTGCCCAGCAGTTTGCTTCCACAGGCTGCGACAAAGAAAACAGCAACGACGGCTGCGGTTATACCACCATCTAAACGGAAACGCCGGAGGGATATCCCTCCGGCGTTTTTTAATGTTCGATCACATTGCCCATAAGCCCTTCCGTATCCACATAATAGTGACGGAAAGTTTCATCCTCGTAATAGACCTTTACCTGCTTCCCATACAGGCTGGGATCAGGACACAGTTTCATCAAGCTTTCACTCTTAAATATGTGGTGTCTGCCCCGGCCGTCTGTGTAGCGGACCACCACCATATAAGGATTGCGGCCATTGAAGCGCACATTATAATTGGGGCGAAACTCCACGATCTGCGCCCACAGATAGCGGCCGGAAGCCACCATTTTCGCTGCACGCTTGCCTTTGGCACGATGGGCAATAAATCCGCAACCTCCACCCAGCAAAAATGATACGCCCAATGGGATAAACACCAGAGCCACAGTCCGTGCCTCCTCATCCTGGGGAACAAAGATCAAGCAGCCACCCACCAGCAGGAAGGACAGGCCAACCAGCGCAAATATAAGGCTGACACACCACAGTGCGCCCATGCCCATTTTCACTTTCTTTTCCATATCTTGCACTCCTATTCCTTCACACCCAATAGGCTTTATTCGTCAATAATTGGGCAGGAATCATGGCACGAAGTTTTTCTTCATTTACCATACTAATGGGTATTGCAATATATGCTCCCGGATCCGCTTCTTTCAGGTAAACCCGATACTGTTTTCGACCCCGATAGGATTCCTGAAAAAAAGACACACTTTTCACCTGTTCCCATAGAATGTTTGTCTGTCTATGGTGCGCTTTGTTCACGATTGAAAAGCCACTTTCTGTAACTGTAATGCAGCAAAACATGGATCTGACTGCCAGCATCAGCAGCCACACATAAACCGCCACGCACAGGCATGAACCAATGATCAACCCAATGACTGTTTCCTTGGCAACATTACCATCACGCAATATCAATATGAAGTACGACACCATAATCAGCAAACCTACTCCGCAAAAGGAAATCATGCCCACGCCTGCGGTAAAACTTGGCCAATATGTAATGCTCTCGTTGGTGTATAGCGCTTTATGCTTTTTCATAAATTTGCCCCACCTTTTAATCGTTATTTCTGAGCAATCTCTTTCTGGCAATGTTAATGGCACCTTCTGTCATGTGGTTCATCCAGGCAAGGCTTCGGCCGCAGCCGTAAGCCACACAGGAGTCGGGATCGTCGGCAATGGTGCAGGGAAGACCGGTTCTCGCCTCGATCAGCTGCGCCATGCCCCACAGCTGGCTGCTGCCGCCGGTCAGGGTAATGCCGCTTTCAGTGATGTCACTGACCAATTCCGGAGATGCTTCTTCCAATACCGAAACCACCTCATCCGCAATTTGGCGAGCCGGACGACGGAGAACTTCAAAAATCTCTGTGGAAGTCAGGGTCAATTCTCTCGGCATACCGGTTTTTACATCACGTCCACGAACCGTAGCGGAGATTTCCTCCTCACGTTCCCAAACGCATCCAATCTTGATTTTGATATCCTCTGCGGTGGTCATTCCGATGACCACACCATGCCGACGGCGAACGTATCGGGCAATTGCTTCGTCAAAACTGTCACCGGCAACCTTCAGCGAGGAGGAAACCGCCACCGCATTGAGCGTCAAAATCGCCACATCGGTAGTACCACCGCCGATATCCACCACCATCTGCCCCTTGGGACCACTGATATCCAAATTTGCGCCCAGTGCCGCTGCCAGAGGTTCTTCGATCAGGTACACCCGGCGGGCGCCTGCTTCAATGGCGGCGTTGATTACCGTTCGCTCCTCCACCTCGGTAATACCACTGGGAACGCAAATAATGACCCGTGGTTTGGACAACAGCATGGATTTCTTTCCGGCTCGGCGGAATAAGGTCTGCAACATTCGGACGGTCATACCATGGTCGGAGATCACGCCTTCTTTCAGCGGATGCATGGCCACCACATTGCCCGGCGTTCTGCCCAGCATATTTCTGGCCTCTGTACCGACCTGCAAAATCCTGCCTGTATTTTTATCTACCGCCACTACTGACGGTTCCCGAATGACAATGCCCTGCCCATCGACATAAATCAGCACATTCGATGTGCCCAGGTCTACACCCAAATCATTTGCAAAAAGCTGCATTATGTTCACCTACTACCCTTTTTATGTTGTCTTGCCGCCGCAACGACGGCCAAATTTACTTCCTTTGCTCCTGCCGTTAATAACACTCTGGCACATTCTCCGGCCGTTGAGCCGGTGGTGACAATATCATCCAACAGCAGCACCCGTTTCCCCTTCAGGGAATCCGGATCCAGCACCTGATACACGCCCAGCACATTGGCTCTGCGTTCTGCCTGTTCCTGAATACCGGATTGCGCCGGGTTATCCCGTACCTTTTTCAAACATCTTTGAGCCTTTACCTCCAACTCCGCAGCCAAAGCATCAGCGATCAGCTCCACCTGATCAAACCCGCGCTTGCGCCTGCGTTTATCGCTGACTGGAATCCAGGTCAGGATGTCAAAATCCAGCCAATCTTCCCGGCTCAATTTCATGGCCAGCAATCTGCCATAGGTTGCAGCATAGTGCTGCTTGCCCCGAAACTTAAAACGCAGGAGGCTCCCTCTGGCTTCATCTTCATAATACCACAAGGCCACCCACCGTTTCAAGTACGGATATCTGGAATTTGAGATTGGGCATTCCGGTTCATGGATGCGGCAATGATGGCAAAGATCCGTTTCATCCTTTTCCAGTATCTTGTTGCAAAGCACACACTTATCCGGGAACAGCCATGACTCAATTTTTTCGATGATTTTCATATGGTTTTTCCTTGAAGCCGGAGTTTTAAGCCAGTATATCTGCGATTTTTCTTAGCATTTTCCGTCATCGTCCCTACAACTTCTTCCCTGCCCACCAAAATCAGCAATTCCCTGGCTCTGGTGATGGCCGTATAAAGAACGCTGCGACTAAGCAGGTAGGGCGAACCGTTCCACACCGGCATGACCACCGCCCGGTACTCGCTACCCTGACTTTTATGAACCGTCATCGCATAGGCCGGTTCTAATTCGCCCAATTGGGCAAAGTCATAGACGACTTCCTTTTCATCAAAAATCACAGTCATGGTTTCTGTCTGGGGATCGATGGCAGAAATATGGCCGATATCTCCGTTGAATATGCCAGTCCCCACTGCACTGCCATCTGTACGTTTCCATATGATATCGTAATTATTGCGAATTTGCATCACACGATCCCCTTCACGGAAAGAAAAATCTCCCCATTGGCGTTCCCTTTTATCAGCAGACGCCGGATTCAAGGCCTTCTGCAATCGGCCATTCAATGACCAAGTGCCTACGCTGCCTTTTCGTGTAACGGTCAATACCTGGATCTGTTCCGACGGAATCCCCATTTTTTGAGGCAAACGTGTGCTACACAGATCTTGCACAGTTTTGGCTACTTCCTCCTCTGATCGACAGCGAAGAAAGAAAAAATCGTTTTTCACATCCCGCAACAGGGGCATTTCTCCCCGATTGACACGGTGAGCATTCATAACGATCAAGCTCTGCTGCGCCTGACGAAAAATCTCCGTCAGGCGAATGGTCGGCAACACATTGCTCCCCAGGCAATCCGCAAAGGGCGATCCCGGTCCTACCGGCGGCAACTGATCCGGATCGCCTACCAAAATGATCCTTGCTTTCTTTGGCGCAGCTCTTAAAAGGCTGTGCAGAAGCTGGACATCTACCATGCTCATTTCATCTACGATGACCGCATCCGCTTTCAACGGGTCATTTTCATCTTTCAGGAAAAACACATCCCCCGAATTGGGATCAATCGTGGCTTCCAAAAGGCGATGGATGGTGGAAGCATCCTCGCCGGTGACTTCTGTTAAGCGTTGCGCCGCCCGGCCCGTAGGCGCAGCCAGCACGCAGCGCAGCCCCATCTGCCGAAACACCGAAAGTACCCCTTTCAGCACGGTGGTCTTACCGGTACCGGGACCACCGGTCAACAGCAGCACTCCACACTGCATGGCATCACGAATGGCCTGAAGCTGGTGTTCAGAGTATTGCAGCCCAAATTCCTGCTGTGCCAATGTCAACATGGCCTCCATGTTTCCTCTGGGCTGGAAAGTCAGCTGGGCACTTTCCTGTAGGCGGTTATGGATATACGTCTCTGCCTCATGCAGTTCCGGCAAGTAAATCAAACGCAGTCCAGCCAGCGTATCCGACACCAGCCGACCGGCATCCAGCAGCCTTCCAAGACCGGCGACAATGTCCTCTGCTTCCACACTCAGCAGCTGTGCCGTAGCCAAAATCAGCTTATCCTCAGGCAAAAAACTGTGTCCTGCTCCCAGGTTATAGCGCAGTTCAAATAAAATGCCTGCCTCTATTCTCCGGGTATCATTTCCGGCAACCCCCAGCTCCACAGCAAACCGATCCACCGCCCCAAAGGGCGCATCCAATCCATCATCCATCAATAAGTACGGATCATCATACAGCAGCTCCACCGCCTGTTCCCCATATAACTTATACACACGAAGTGCCAATTCTGTCGGCAACTGATGGGCGGTGAAAAATTCCATCAACTGACGCATTCCCACACGCAGCCGAAATTCTTCGCCAATGGCTCTGGCCTTGGCTGGGGAGATCCCTGAAATTTCAGAAAGACGCTGAGGTTCCCGTTCCATGACGATCAAGGTCTGATCTCCAAAACGCTCCACGATTCTGGCCGCTGTCCGAGGGCCAATTCCCTTGATGATACGGCCAGACAAATAGCTTAGTATTTCCATACTGGTCTGAGGCATCAGTCTTTCCAAAAACTCTGCCTCAAACTGACGACCATAGCTGCTGTGGCTGCTCCAGCGACCTGTGACCATCAGTCGCTCGCCAACAGATGCCATTGGAATGGTTCCCACCACGGTAACCGTCTGTCCATCGCCACAACGCAGGCGCAACACCGCATAACCGTTATCATAGTTTTGATAAACCACAGCACCAATGGTGCCCTGCAAAATCTCAGGTTCCATTCCATGTTTCTCCCATTTCATTATTTAAACATAGTTTACAATATTTTAGCCGCTTTGAAAAGGGTTTTTATAAATTTCTTTTTATTTCCGTCCTCCACAGTACGTCTCAAAGCTTTCCGCTTTCCGACCGTGCTTTACATTTTTCCTCCGGCAATCACCGAAAGAGGAAGTCTATCCGAAAAAATCCTGGTATTTTTAAGATAATTTTCACAAAAACTCCTTTTCCCTCTTGTAAATCTGTCCAAACTGGCGTATAATATCTGAAGATTTTCATTATAAGAGAGGAAATACCTATGGAACTTATCACTGTCCGTGAACTGTTCAAAAACACC
>CAZHPO010000017.1:0-19136 GCA_964534615.1 uncultured Oscillospiraceae bacterium | reverse complement strand
CGCAGAGCGTGGCGCACCATTTCTTCGGTGGAAGCATTGGGATCAACGCCCTTCAAGGCAGCTGCAATTTCAGAAGCAGAATAGCCCAATTCCTGCAATGCAGCATTCGCAAGTGCTGCATTGTTGCCCTGAGGAGCAGGCGCAGCAGATTTCACTCCGGAGAAATCCAGTTCCATACCGCCGCCGATCTTATCCTTTAATTCCAGGATAATACGCTGAGCGATCTTTTTGCCCACCCCTTGGGCAGCAGTAAGAAGCTTTTCATCCCCGGTCATGACCGCTAACGTAAAATTCTGAGGGCCGCCAGCGGACAAAATTGCCATAGCCGCTTTGGGTCCCACGCCATTAACAGAAGTCAGCAATTCAAAGCAGCGCTGTTCTTCTCTGCTTTCAAAACCATACAGTTCGTAGACATCCTCCCGAATGGACTCGGTGACATAAAGTCTTGCGCTTTGATTCAGTTTCAGCTGAGCCGCTGTATAACCGGTGACCCGACAGCCATATCCCACACCGTTGCAGTCTATAACCGCCAGCCCCGGCTCTAAGACAGTCACAGGTCCGGAAACATAATAAATCATAAAAATCCCCCAAGGTTTGTTATTTCCCACCCACAGTAGACAAAAGAGATGTGGCCGATCTTGCATGGCAAAGGGCGATGGCAATGGCATCCGCAGCATCATCCGGCTTGGGCATCGCATTTAAATGAAGCAATCGTTTGGTCATATCCATCATCTGTCGCTTTGTGGCGTTGCCATAACCCACCAGAGAGAGTTTGACCTGCATGGGCTTGTAGGAAGTCACTTCCAGCCCTGACTGACGGATGGCCAGCAGCACCACACCTCTGGCCTGGGCAACACCGATACCAGTGGTCACATTTTGTCCAAAAAACAGCTCCTCTATGGCTACGGCATCTGGCTTTGCCTGCCGCAAAAGCTCGCACATATCGTTATAAATGATCTCAAGCCTTGCTGAAAAATCCATGCCTGCAGGAGTGGTGATTGCGCCGCAAGTAATCAGCTTACTTTGACCCCTTTCAGACTCAATCAGGCCAAAACCTGTAATTCCATAACCGGGGTCGATTCCCAGGATGCGCACATAACCACCTCTTTTTTACATATTATACCATTATCCCTCTCCGGATACAAGCAGGAAAATATCCTTTAGTGCCGTCAGCTGATTATGGGTATATCGAACCGGTCGCCCCTGCAGGAGATCCGCAAAGAAAGTTTCCAGCTGATCCGCACGCAAAATGCTGAACTCTTTTGAATTTTCAGGCACCCGGCGCAACTCACACTGCACATCAAATACAATACAGCTGTAAAAATCTTCTTTGGGCAGTTTCAGCATTTGAGAAAGTTTGCCAATATTTTCTCCGTTTTCCAGCAGAGGGTTGACAAATTCCGTGCTATCTCCCAGATAATTAAAATCCATCCAATGCAGCTGTGTTGCATCCCCGTGAATAATACCATTTTGATGGCACTGTTTCAGTACAAATATTCCCTTTTCATGGAGCATAAAAAAACAGGTCTGAAGATTTTCGAGATAAAAATCCCCTGCAACCAGGCTGCGTAAATACGCACAAGAAAGAATATTTTGTTCCAAAATCTCATCAACAGAGGCATTGCCTGCCCTGCTATGAAGGAATTTTGCCATAAAACATCCTCCTGACCAAATCCTTTTCTTAATAATAACACATTCGTTCTAAATCGTCAAGGTACATTTCACTCCCTGGCTTTTTTTCTTATTTTTTGCACATGAAATCTCCACCTTTGGAAACACTAGCTCTGAGGTGGGAAGATGGAACATTTTTTCTGTAAAACAAAAATAATTGCCGGAGCAGGTGCCGTTGCCGCCCTGGGAAATTTACACATCCAACGGCCTTTTCTTGTCTGCGACCCTTTTTTCAAAAACAACGGCACAGCCGAGGCGGTCATTGCAGCCACCAAGTGCAACGAAAGTCAGATTTTCTTCGATGTTGTGCCCGATCCCTCCGTCCAGCTGGTGGCCCACGGTTCTGCCATGGTACAAAAGTTCAAGCCTGATGCCATGATTGCCTTGGGTGGTGGCAGTGCGATAGACTGTGCCAAAGCGATGACTTTCTTCTCCGGATGCCATGTACAACAAATTGCGATTCCAACCACCTCCGGTTCCGGATCGGAAGTAACGGATTTTGCAATTTTGACCCACAATGGTGTCAAGCATCCGCTGGTCGACAGCAGTATTCGACCGGACATTGCAATTTTAGACGGTGATTTGGTCGCTACCATGCCATCTGCACTGGTGGCTGATGGTGGTTTTGACCTCATCAGCCACGCTTTGGAAGCATATGTTGCAACAAATTCCAGCACCATCAGCGATCTTCTGGCTACGGAATCCATGAACATCGCCATGTCACATTTACAGTCCTCCTACGATGGAAACCGATCCTTACGTGTAAATGTGCATATTGCAGCAACCATGGCCGGTATCGCCTTCTCCAACGCCGGATTAGGACTATGTCACGCCATTTCACACAGTTTGGGCGGTGCTTTTCATATTCCCCATGGTCGCCTCAATGCAATTTTGCTGCCCAGCGTTATAGATGCAAATGCTTCCGTATGCTCCCACCGATATGCACAGATTACTCGAAAAATCGGTCTTTCCTCCGGCAGTGATCTTATTGCCCTTCGTGCATTAAAATCAGCTTTAATACGATTAAGGCGCAACCTGAAATTGCCGGAAACCCTGCTTCAAGCAGGTCTATCCCCCACACAGATTCAGGAAAAAATGGATGCTCTTGTTACAGCGGCTCTTTCTGACCCCTGCTGTAAGACCAATCCTGTCAAGCCAAACGAAGCCATCATTCGTCAAATAATCACGGAGGTCACAGGGCGTGGCTGAAAAACTCCTTTCTGTAGGGCTGGATGTTGGCACAACCACTACGCAAATGGTTCTATCCCAGCTAACGATTCAAAACAAAGGTTCCGCTTTCAGCGTTCCTGAAATGGAGATCGCCAGCCGTGAAATACTGTATAAAAGCCCGGTTTATTTCACCCCCTTGCTGGGGAAAGATCTGGTAGATGGTGAAAAAATTCGATCTATTGTAGAGCAGGAATATTCTGCCGCCGGGATCCACAGGCATCAGGTCAGCACCGGTGCGATCATTATCACCGGCGAAACCAGTCGAAAAGAAAATGCCAGGGCTGTGCTGGATAACCTCTCAGAATTTGCAGGAGACTTTGTCGTTGCCACTGCCGGTCCCCATCTGGAAAGTATTTTGGCTGCCAAAGGTGCCGGTGCAGACATTTTCTCCGAGGAAACGGGGCAAAATGTACTCCACATGGACATCGGCGGTGGCACCGCAAATCTTGCACTGATCCGCAAGGGGGAAATTGTGGCCACCGGTTGCATGAATGTAGGTGGTCGATTGGTGAAAATAGATGCAAACGGGATGATTTCCTATCGTTCACCGGTTCTGGACAGTCTATTTCCTTATGAAGTTGGTCAGATCCCACCTGCGGCTGCCTTGGAGCAACTATGTATCACGTTTACCCAGGCTTTGGAAATGGCCGCCGGTTTGCGTCCGGCTACGGATCTGCTGGCTCATCTTTGGACAGCAGAAGCTGGCGATCCCTGGCCTACGCCCACAGATTTTCCCGTTTTGTCCTTCTCCGGAGGCGTGGCAGAATGTATCGAGCAACCCCTGCCACCCTTTTCTTTCGGAGATATTGGTCCTGTTTTGGGAAAAGCCATCCGAAAAAGCCGCCTGTGTGAAAATAAATATCGTCTGGGCAACGAAACCATCCGTGCCACCGTCATCGGTGCTGGATGCCACAGCACCCAATTATCTGGCAGCACCGTATTTTACCGAAACATTTCTTTTCCGCTGAAAAACCTGCCGGTGGTATCTTTTACGGAGAAAGAACAATCCTCCCCGGATTTCGGTTCCTGCATCCGCCGAAAGCTGGAATGTCAGGAGGACGTCTCCGTATTGGCACTTCCCGGCTACCCGGCCGCCCATTACGATCAGATCCTTTTTCTGGCCGAAGTCATCGGCAAACTTGAATTAACCGGTTCTGTGATTCTTGTCTTGCAGGCTGATATGGCAAAGGCTTTAGGGCAAGCGCTGGCCCTTCGACTGCCGCCCCAGACACCTATTTTGTGCCTTGACCGATTAAAGCTGCCCACCAACAGCTACCTGGATGTTGGGGCTCCGGTAGGAAGCGCAATGCCTGTTGTAATCAAAGCACTGATTTTGGAGAAGTGAAACCATGAAATTACAAACGACTCTCCTGGGAAAAACCTATATTTTCCGGGATATTAAAGAAGTTTTGGCAAAGGCAAATGAAGAAAAAACCGGCGACAAATTGGCCGGCTTGTCCGCCGAAACCGCCCAGGAACGAATTGCCGCAAAAGTGGTGCTTTCGGCACTAACACTGGCCGATCTACGGGAAAATCCAGCCGTTCCCTATGAAGAAGACGAAGTCACACGGATCATTCAGGACGATGTAAACGAAAAGGTTTACCAGGAAATCCGTGGCTGGACCGTTTCAGATCTACGAGAATGGATTTTGTCAGAGGAAACCACCAGTGCCGACATTCACAGGCTTAGTCGAGGTCTGACAGCAGAAATGATCGCCGCCGTTGCAAAATTGATGAGCAATCTGGATCTGATCTATGGGGCCAGCAAAATCATCGTCACCGCCCATTGCAACACCACCATTGGCTTGCCCAACACCCTTTCGTGCCGTTTACAGCCAAACCACACCACCGACGATCCGGAAGGCATCACTGCTTCCACCCTGGAAGGTTTGTCATTTGGTGCCGGGGATGCGGTGATTGGTCTGAATCCCGTCACCGACTCGCCTGAGCAAGCAGGCAAGATCCTGCGCCGTTTCCAGGAGATCAAAGAGCATTGGCAAATTCCGACACAAATCTGTGTTCTGGCGCATATCACCGCCCAAATGAAGGCCGTTCAAGCAGGGGCACCCTGCGATCTGATATTTCAGTCCATTGCCGGCTCCCAAAAGGGCAACGAGGCTTTTGGCTTTTCTGCATCCACCATTGCAGAGGCCAGAGATCTTCTGCTTCACGAAGGGACAGCTGTTGGCCCCAATGTTATGTATTTTGAAACCGGTCAGGGCTCAGAACTGAGTTCCAATGCACACCACGGTACAGATCAGGTAACAATGGAAGCTCGATGCTATGGCTTTGCAAAGAAGTTTCACCCCTTCCTTGTCAATACAGTGGTCGGATTCATTGGCCCGGAATATCTGTATGATGCTCGGCAAGTGACCAGAGCCGGTCTCGAAGACCATTTCATGGGCAAATTAACCGGCGTTCCCATGGGCTGCGACTGTTGCTACACCAACCACATGAAAGCCGACCAAAACGACATTGAAAATCTGGCCTCCCTTTTGACCATGGCTGGCTGTAACTACTTCATGGGGATCCCCCACGGAGATGACATCATGCTCAACTACCAGACCACCGGCTTTCGGGAGACTGCGGCTCTGCGAGAACTGACCGGAAAAACCGCCATCCCCGAATTTCAGAAATGGCTGGAAAAAATGGGCTTTGTTGAAAATGGGCATTTGACAAAAAAGGCCGGTGACGGCTCCAGTCTTCTGTGGTAAACGTGAAAGGAGAACGCCATGAATAAAGAAGAACTATCTGCTCTGGTTGCAGAGATCATTGCCGGACTGAACACCGAACCAATGGTCAAAGCCAGTGACTACAAGCCCACACAGCCGGATCCGCAGCCAAAACAGACCCATTTCCACCCCGGTGATTTCGTACCGGATGTAACAGCACTGAATTTGCGGCAGTTGTATATGGTAGAATCTCCGGCTAATGGTGATAAATTTCGTCAGATGAAAACCAAAACGCCTGCCCGTCTTGGTTCCGGCAAAGCCGGCCCACGATACAAAACACTGACCATGCTCCGCTTTCGGGCAGATCATGCCGCAGCTCAAGATGCGGTCTGGTCGGAATTGGATGCAGAATTTGCCAAAGAAAATGACCTTTTACCCACAAAAACACGGTGTGAAAGCAAAGAGGAATACCTTACCCGTCCTGACCTTGGCCGTTGTTTTGACGAACACAATGCAAAAGCAATCAAAGGTGTGATCGATACCCCACCTAAGGTGCAAATTGTCGTGGGAGACGGCCTTTCCGCCGCTGCTATTAAAGCGAATGCTCCAGACTGCATGGCTGCTCTGCGTGACGGACTAAAAGCGAGAGGTCTTACCACCGGAAAAGGAATTTTTGTAAAATACTGCCGTGTTGGTGCAGGCGA
The DNA here is from genome assembly GCA_964534615.1 of uncultured Oscillospiraceae bacterium. Taxonomy (GTDB): domain Bacteria; phylum Bacillota; class Clostridia; order Oscillospirales; family Oscillospiraceae; genus Faecousia. The sequence continues at coordinate 12,859 of CAZHPO010000017.1, read as the reverse complement.
TGCCATCGGTGACATCACGAATTGTGAGCTGGTATGTATGTTGGTAGGCGAACGCCCCGGACTTGTAACAGACAAAAGCATGTCCATTTATATTACCTACAATCCGCATACCGGGGTATCCGAATCAAGCCGCACCGTTATCTCCAACATCCATGCACAGGGCACACCTGCGGTGGAAGCAGGCGCATATGCCGCTGAATTGATCGAAAAAATCCTGCAAAAACGGGTCTCCGGTGTAGGACTGTACTTGGAGAATGCACAATGATCAAGGTAAACGTTTTGTCCGTGCAATATATTCCAAACGCCTCCAAAAGCCTGTGTGACCAACTGGGCATTTCGCAAAACCATCACGCATTGGCATTGCTGACCACCGATAGCGACGATGCCACCTTCATTGCTTTGGACGAAGCCAACAAAGCCGCTGAAGTAGAAGTCAGCTATGCCCGTTCGTTTTATGCCGGAGCCGCAAACGCCTCTACCCCCAACGCTGGAGAGGTGATCGGTATTTTATCAGCTGCCACCCCCGGTGCCGCCAAAAGCGGTATGGAAGCTGCACTTTCTTCCTTTGACCATGTCGGCTTCGAAGAAACCAACGGTGTCCCCTATCTGGCGCACACGGTCAGCAGCTGTGGTGCATTTCTGGCAGCGCAGGCCAATGTAAAAATCGGCTCAGCCCTGGCCTATTTGATCGCACCGCCTCTGGAAAGCATGGTCGGACTGGATGCAGCCTTAAAAGCATCTGATGTACGTCTATGTAAACTTTACGCCCCACCCAGCGAAACCAACTTCGGTGGTGGCCTGTTGACTGGCACCCAAAGTGCCTGTACAGCTGCCTGCGCTGCTTTTGCTCAAGCCGTTGAACAGGTCGCCCGATCGCCAAAAAAGGAGTAAAATCATGGAATTTGACAAAGATTTGGCTGCTCGGCAGGAAGCAAGAAACTTGTGTGTGCAGGCAGAAGCAGCACAAAAACAACTGAGTCGGTTTTCACAGGAAAAGCTGGATCCCATTTGCAAAGCCATTGTCAAGCGTTTTTCCGCTGCTGCAACAGAACTGTCTGAGATGGCCGTAAAAGAAACGGGTTTTGGCAACGTCCAGGATAAAACTGTAAAAAATCTTTTTGCATCCGAAACTGTTTGGGATGGGATCAAAGATATGAAAACCATCGGACTTTTGGGGGAGGATCCTCAGAAAAAGCTGTGGCAGATTGGCGTTCCGGTGGGTGTCATCGCCGCCATTGTTCCAAGCACCAACCCCACATCCACCATTTGCTACAAGGCATTGATTGCCTTAAAATCCGGCAATACCATTGTCTTTTCTCCTCATCCAAAGGCGCTGGTCTGCTCCTTAAAAGCCGCCCGGTTGGTTGCGGCAGCCGCAGAAGAAGCTGGTGCCCCTGTCGGTTCTGTCGGTTGTCTGAGTCTTGCTTCTATGGCTGGCTGTCAGGAGCTGATGCGTGCCGATGCTGTCCGACTGATTTTGGCCACCGGTGGTCCAGCCATGGTCAAATCCGCCTATTCCTCCGGCAAGCCAGCCATTGGAGTCGGCGCAGGCAACGGCCCCGCTTTTATCCATCACAGTGCCGATATCAAAAAAGCCCTACAATGCATTCTTCGCTCCAAAACTTTTGACTATGGAACGGTCTGTGCCTCAGAGCAAAGCATTATCATTGAGAAATGTACAGAAGATGCCCTGCGCCGGGAGGGTAAAAACCAAGGTTTTTATTTCATGTCTTCGGAAGAAGCAGGACAATTGGCCAAGCTGCTGTTTCGTCCCAATGGTGTATTAAATCCTGATATCGTAGGTAAAAAGGCCACCGTTTTGGCAGACATGGCCGGTTTTACCGTACCTGATCGCACACAGGTACTGGTGGCACGAGAGCAGGAAGCCGGTCCCACCCGTCCTTATTCCATGGAAAAGCTTTGTCCGGTGTTAGCTTTTTTTGTCATGGAAAATGAGGATGCAGTATTGGAAAAATCCATTGAAGTTTTGACCCACGAGGGCGCAGGCCACACCTTTGTAATCCACGCCCAAGACGACGATGTGGTTCGCAAGTTTGCCCTTCAGATCCCGGTCTCCCGTTTTTTGGTCAATACACCTGCTGCCTTGGGCGGCATTGGTGCCACCACATCTCTGTTCCCCGCCCTCACCCTGGGTTGCGGTGCGGTAGGCGGTAGCAGTTCCTCCAACAACATCTCCCCTCTTGATCTGATCAACATTCGTCGGGTGGCCTGGGATCATCCTAAAATCCAGGAAAAGCCCAAAATCGACAACGATCTTTTGAATATGCTCACAGACAAAATACTACAACGACTAAACAAGGTTTAAAATGAAAGGATGTAATTTTATGGACACCAATTCTCTGGGTATGATCGAAACAAAAGGACTGATCGGCGCTATTGAAGCTGCTGATGCCATGGTCAAATCTGCCAATGTACAGCTGGTCGGCAAGGAGCAGGTCGGTGGCGGTCTCGTCACCGTTATGGTTAGAGGCGACGTGGGTGCTGTCAAAGCCGCCACGGATGCCGGTGCCGCCGCAGCAGAAAAAGTTGGCGAGCTGATTTCTGTTCACGTCATTGCTCGTCCCCATACCGAAGTAGATGCAATTCTTCCCAAAGGGCGCGGCAATCAGTCCTCCCCAGCCGGAAAGTAAATGCTCTACCGGGAAGAAACAGTAAAAGCCAACATTCGCAATCGGGACGGAAAAAGGGTCTTCTTTTTGGGGGACAAGGATACCTTGACCCCCTCCGCACGGGATTGGCTTTTGCAGCAGCGCATTGAGATCTGGTCTGCCAAGGAAGCAAAAATTCTGGAATATGAACTGCCCAACGGAGATAAAACGGAAGAAAAACCGGAGCATTTGACCCATTTGCGTGGAAATATTCTGATTTCCAAGACCCATCCCATCGTTACTTTTCGGGGGGCTATGGATCTTTTGCAGGCAGAACTACTGCTAACCCAGCTGACCGGAAATGACCAAATTCGGCATCAAATCGGTGAAATTCTGGCCTTGGCTCGGAATATTGTGCGGTGGGAAGTCATGGAAGAATCCGCCACCATGGATACGCTATGCGGCCTGACGACGCAGCAATTGCGTAGTCACTCCCACCATCCTCAGGATTTTTATGGTCAGCCCCATTTTATGCCATCTTACACCGACGGTCCCACCATTTTGCAGCTCAATCGAGCTCGCTGCGCTGCCAGAAGTGCAGAACTAGCCGCTGCAAAAGCATTTGAGACAGCCAACGGTCATTGTTCTCGGCCTGATATTTTGAAGATTTTAAATCGAATGAGCAGTATGCTCTATATTCTGATGATTCAGCAAAAAGCAGAGCAAAGCAAAGGAGGCCACCATGGAACCCCAACAAATGGACGCCTTAACTAAAGCCCTTATGGATCGCATTTTTGTGCCGCTGGAGGCATCTGGCCGTCATGTGCATTTGACAAGCCAACAATGCCACACCCTGTTTGGGTGCGATCTTACCGCTGAGCGCCCCCTGTCCCAACCGGGACAGTATTTATCCAAGCAACGTGTCACCATCATCGGCCCCAAAGGACGATTTGAGCATGTTGCCGTTCTTGGTCCTGTCAGGAAAGAGGCACAGGTCGAGATTTCTATGACCGATAGCCGTACACTGGGAATCCATGCTCCCATTCGTCTATCCGGTCATGTTGAGGGCACGCCCGGCATCATTTTGGAAGGACCAAGGGGTCGGATTGGGCTTAAAACCGGTGTTATTATCGCCCAGCGACATCTGCACCTGACCCCGGAAGATGGTGCCCGGTTTGGAGTAAACGATGGGCAGATCGTCACGCTACAAACCTATACTGAGCGTCCTCTGCTCTTCCAGGATGTTATGGTACGCATTCGCCCGGATTTCGCCACTGCCGCCCACCTGGATTTTGACGAAGCCAATGCCTGTGGCATGAAAGCCGGAGATTTGGGGAGGATCATTCCATGAGTCGGGTATTGTTGGTTGGAAACAAGCCTCCCCTCCCCTTTGAATTTGTAGCAGAAAAGCCCTACGAGGCTGTGGTCATTGGCTCACTGTCTTTGGGACAGCTGCTGCAATTCGACAATGAAGCAGTGCTGGAAGCACTGGCTGCCGGTACAACCGTTTACCTCTATGTCCCCGGTTTGCCGGAAGTACCAAAAAACCGGTCGCTGGCCGTTTCCTGTGCCACTGCCCAACGAGAATTAAAAAACTGGGGTGTTCTTTTTACGGACGGTTCACGCCGTCATCTCATCACCGCAGAAGCAGCCCGTTTATTGCGCCGCCGTGGGGAAAAGCCAGCCCCCGGTGCCGTGCTTACGCCTTTGGCCAAGGAAATTTTGGAGGGATCGGAATGAAAATCGGAACTGTCACCGGCTCAGTTTGGGCCACACGAAAAGCCAGCTGTCTGTCAGGGCATACCTTTTTAGTCGTCCGCACGGAAAGTGATGAATTGGTTGCTGCCGACCAGGTCGGAGCCGGCCCTGGAGATAAGGTGCTGCTGGTCACCGGCCACACCGCTGCCCGCTACTGCATGGACACCCCCATCGATGCAGTCGTCGTAGCCATTGTAGACAAAACAGAAAGGTCGGGTCACTGATCGTGTCCATTTACGAAATCATCATTTGGATTATGGCTGTATTTGCAATTTTGGGTGGATTGGATCGCATTGCAGGTAATCGTTCGGGGCTGGGCAATCATTTCGAAGAAGGTATTTTGTCCATGGGATCCCTGGCTTTGGCCATGATCGGTGTGATTTGCCTTGCTCCGGTACTGGCCAATTCTCTCAAGCCCATTGTAGTTCCGGTCTATTCTTTTTTAGGCGCTGATGCAGCTATGTTTGCAGGCACGCTTCTTGCCTGTGATATGGGCGGTGGGTCCTTGGCTCTGGAAATGGCCTCCGATCCCCAGGCAGCAATGTTAGGTGGTGTTCTAACAGGATCTATGATGGGCGCCACCATCGTATTTACAATTCCAATTGCGCTGGGAATTTTGCAACCGGAGGATCGACCTGCTTTGGCCAAAGGTGTACTTTGCGGCATTGTCACCATTCCCCTTGGGATTTTTGTAGGCGGCATCGTTGCCGGATTTCCCATTCGTATGGTTGCAAAGAACCTGATTCCGATCATTATTATTGCCGCATCCATTACTTTTGGATTATGGAAAGCTGAAAAAGCCATTATCAAAGGATTTACAATTTTCGGAAAAATTGTCACTGCAATCATCACTTTGGGACTAATATCCGCCATTGTAGAAAGCTTGACCGGCATAGCAATTATTCCCGGTATGGCACCTATTTCAGAGGGATTTGGCACCGTGGGAGCCATTGCGATCGTGCTGTCAGGTGCATTTCCTCTGGTTTTTGTGATCACTAAGGTGTTGGAGAAGCCCCTGACCAAATTGGGCAAGCTTTTACGGATCAATGATACTGCTGCAGCCGGTCTTATCGCCAGTCTTGCCAATTCGATTGCCACCTTCGGCATGGTCAAAGACATGGACAGCCGTGGCAAGATCGTCAACATCGCATTTGCTGTTTCCGCTGCCTTTGTTCTGGGCGATCATCTGGGTTTCACCGCTGGATTTGCCCCTGAAATGCTGGTCAGCGTAATTGTCGGCAAACTGGTAGGCGGCGTCAGCGCCGTAGGCGTTGCCTTATTCTTGACCAGAAATGGCAAGTCTTGAAAAATCCATCAGGCGTGTTATAATGGGCACAGAGGATGTGGTAGCATGATTCAATTTCAAAAAATCATTCCTGCACAGGCCGGTGAATATGCCCCCTATCTGCGCCAGGAAGAAAACTGCGAGTATTCTTTTACAAATCTGAGCATTTGGGGCAAACAGCAGGCCGCTGTTGTAGATGGCCAGTTGGCATTTTTCTCCCAGTTTAATCGTCGTGCAGTTTATCTGTTCCCTGCAGGTACCGGAAGCAAGCACAAGGTTCTGGACGCCATTTTACACGATGCCCAGGCATGCGGCATTCGTTGCTGCATTACCGGCATGAACAGGGAAAAATGTGAATTACTGGAACGCTACTATCCCGGCAAATTTCGCTTTTTTCTCGACCGGGATGGTTTTGATTATATTTACGATATCCATGATCTGGCCGATTTGAAAGGCCGTCATTTTCAGAAAAAACGAAACCACTTAAATAAATTTCGTTCGGTCTGTCCGCACTGGCGAACAGAACCGATTTCCAATGCCAATCTGGATGCAGTTCGAGCCTTCGCCGCCCAGTGGTACAAGACCCGGCAGGAAATTGCCCCCCACAGAGACTACCACCTGGAACAACAAGCGCTTTCCAGGGCACTGAATGATCTATCTGTTTTGCCATTGGAAGGCATGGTACTATTGGTTGGGACACGCATACTTGCCTTTACCCTGGCCTCTCCCCTGACTGATGACACTTATGATATCCACTTTGAAAAAGCAGTGGAAGATATCGACGGCGCATATGCTGCCATCAATCAGGCTTTTGCAGATCATCTTCGAAAAAAGCACCCCCAACTGCGTTATCTGAACCGGGAAGATGACATGGGGATTGAAGGATTGCGCCAGGCGAAACTGTCTTACCATCCCCATCATCTGATTGAAAAATACTGGGCCGTATTAGGAGAGGACGAAGATGTTTGATGCCATTCACCCGGAAAAACACCACATTCCCATGCTAAAGCAGTTATGGTACGAAGCTTTCGGAGATTCTGACCAGCAGATCGACGCTTTTTTTGCCACAGCTTTTCATTCTGACCATTGCCTGTGTATTCCCGGCGATGGACAAATCATAGCCGCCGCTTACTGGCTGGATTGTAGCTATGCAGGAGGAAAGCTGGCGTACATCTATGCTGTTTCCACAGCAAAAAAACACAGAGGGCAGGGACTTTGTCACAGTTTGATGCAGCAGATCCATGCCTGCGTGTCAGCCTCAGGCTATGCCGGGTCTGTTTTGGTTCCTGCGGAGGGACTTGATCAACTATATGCTCCCCTGGGCTATCATTTTTTTGGAGGCATAAAGACCTTCTCATGCCTTGCATCCCAGCCGGTATCCCTGCGGAAACTTTCTGCAATAGAATTTGCCGCCCTTCGACGGCAATACCTACCGAAAGGCAGTATTTTTCAGGAGGGCGAAAGCCTGATCTATCTGGAAACCATGGCCCAATTCTATGAGGGGGATGATTTTCTTCTAGCCGCATTAAAAGACGGCGATCACCTGATCGGTCTGGAATTGCTGGGAAATACATCTCCTGCCCCGGCAATCACTGCTGCCCTGTCTTGCGCCAATGGTACTTTCCGCTGTCCGGGCAATGACCATTTTGCTATGTTTCGTCCTGTGAAGGATGTTCCCCTGCCCACCTACTTTGGATTTGCATTTGATTAAAAAAACAGGTAAGCCTCAGGCTTACCTGTTTTTTTATTTAGATATTTTTTCAGAGTATGCAACACCCAGTCCGTTTGGACCAATATGGCAGGAAAGTCCCAGCGACAAATAGTCGCTCTGCACCTCCATGCCGGGGAAAAACTCCTGAATTTCCTCTTTCCATGCCTTTGTGGTATCTGCATCGGCACTGGATGCAGCCAGAAGATGTACTCTCTGCGCATACCCTTCCGGATATGTCTGTTCCAGCTCCTGCTTAAACATCTCCAGCATGGTTCTTCTTGCTTTTTTCATGCCTCGACTTTTGTGGACAGATTCCAGCATACCCACATCAAATCGCAAAATAGGTTTGATGTTCAGCAAAGAACCAATGGCTGCAGACGCAGACGAAACACGTCCGCCTCTTTTCAGATGTTCCAACGTATCGACAGCAACATAAATACACATCTTATCATGGAACGATTCCAGTAAAGCAAAAACTTCCTCTGCACTGCACCCCTGGTCGATCAATTGCAACCCATCTAAAACCATACGATGCAACGGAGTAGATACCCGGCCACTGTCAACGACAAAGACCTTACCCTCAAATTCTTCTTCCTCTGCCAGCATTTTTGCGGTACTATAAGACCCACTCAGTCCACTGCTCATTGGAATGTAGATAAGCTTTTCAAAACGAGTCAGGCCCTCACGCCACAGCGCCATAACCGACTCCGGTGAAGGTTGGGATGTTGACACAGATTGGCCAGCTTCTAATCGTGCAAAAAAATCTTCTCTTGTGATGGAAATGCCTTCAAAGTAGCATTCTTCTCCAAAATAGAAGGGCATAGGAAGAACCAATACACCCAATTTTGCAGCTTCTTCCTGGGAAATTCCACTATGGCTATCTGTTGCTATGCCAATTTTCATCAATCGCTACCTCATAACATTCATTTTATGGTCACTATCAATGATATATCCTCCGATAGATAAAGTCAACAACAAATTTTCCAAGGACTTGGATAACTTTTTCAATCTTGTCCTAGCTTTTGTCGAGAATTTGGAGTATAATAGTAAAAATTTGAATGATATGCGAGGTTCTCCTATGAATAGACACTATAAAATGTCGGTCGCATTGGATGTGGACGATCTGTTGCTGGAATGTATTCCCTATGCAATCAAACTGTCTAACGAAAAATATCATATTACTCCGCCAATCTCCATACATGAAGTAGACCGCTGGGGACATTTGGGCAGTCGTGCCGATGTGATTTTTGAATATTTCAAAGATCCAAAATTCTACGAAGATCAGCCAGTGATTCCGGGAGCAAAGGAATTTGTCCGGAAATTGACCCAAATCGCTGAAGTTTTTATCTCAACCTCCATTCCCCCGGAATTTATGGGCATTCGAGCCAAACGTATTATGGAAGAATTTCCGGAAATCCCTGTAGAAAATATATACATGGGCAGTCGAAAGGATAAAATCAATGTGGATGTACTCTTTGACGACGGTATGCACAACGTGTTTAAGTCCAATGCTAAATATCCTATTTTAATGCGCCGTCCCTGGAATCAGGATGCCACCGGTATGTTGGCTGTCAACAATTACGATGAGTTTCTGAAGCTATTGGAAGTGATCATCAAAAGCAACTCCTCTCTTGAAGACCCGGTTTTGAATCACCCCTGTATCGTATGTTTGGTCGGTCCCTCCGGCAGCGGAAAAACCAAAGTTGCCAGCAAACTCATCACCATGACCGATCAGCTTGAAAAGCTGCAATCCTATACCACCAAAGACCCCACCAGTTTGAAAGAAAATGATTGGTACAATTACGTATCCCACGAAGAATTTCGAAATATGCTGGATGACCACTCCTTCTTTGAATCTACCATGTATGCAGGTCATGGTTTTGGCTCAAAAAAAGAAGATGTGCTGAATATTTTTAAAACCGGTAAAAATGTCCTGACCACCATGGATATTTGCGGTGCTATGACATTAAAGTGTCATTTCGATAATGTGGTAACGATCTATATTAAACGGGATCGCAAAACACTGATCGAATCCATTCTAAAGAAAAATTCTACCATTGATGACAAAACCAACCGCATTTTGGCCATTGACTCTGAAAAGAGCAACATCCCCTTGTGTGATTACGTGGTATATAACAATAGTTACGATGAAGCTGCACAGGAAATTCTGGACATTCTGAAGTTAAAATAAACAGAAATCACCGTTTTTACAATTACATTATAAAGGAACAGCCACCTCTACGAGGTGGCTGTTCCTTTGGTGCCGCTGACCGGGATCGAACCGGTACGCTTTTTAGGGCGAGGGATTTTAAGTGTCAATCCTCATTCGGAATCTAGCAATCTCCACTTCCAAATAAAGGAATGTAAAAATTATTGTATTTTTACATTATCTCAAAAAATCTTCCATTATTTGCACATAATAGTTCGAAATTTGTCATAATCTTTAATGGCTTTCTAAAGTCATTTTTCCGATGTTTTTTGTGCATCAGCGGTAACTTGGCGGTACTTCCCACTTTTTGAACTGATTATCACAATAGCACAAGACCCTGCCATTGACACACATTACTATGAACGAAGGTGCTATTATGGTTTCTCGTAAATACTACGAGGCAAAGTTCTTTTCCTACCCCGATCTTGTCTTTTTAAGTGATATGAGAAAAATGCTTGGAGGAATTACAGAACGCAAAGCTTTAGATTTATTGCACAGCAAGGAAATCAAATCGTTTAATATTCAGCATCGGTATATGATTCCTAAAATTTGTATTATCGACTACCTTCTTTACCAAGGAAATCACCCAAGTGTAGAAAGTCCCCCAAAGAAGAAAACCGTCCAAAAACGGAAACCCGGTACTGGTTGTTTGAGGCAACTCAACGATAATCTTTGGGAAGGAAGGTTTGCTCCTATTAACTCCAGTGGGCAACGGATCACCCGATATGTCTATGCAAAGACACAGACCGAATGTGAACAAAAACTGTCGATGTTGATTACAGACATGAAGAAAGAGCTTGCCACAGGACAGGAATAATTGATTAGTCCAATGGAAATTGTGGCGTCACTCAACAAAAAACATATACAATCACGCCTCATTTTTATAATCTATTTCGCCATACATAGAGCATTTATCCTTCTCTTTAGAACGGATAAATGCTCTTTTTTATTACTGCAAGGAGGAAAACATATCAAAGAACGAAAAGTAGCCGGATACACCATTGTCCAATCTCTGCACATCGGCAAAGCAGAATTTGTCATTGGACACCACCCCTCTGCCCCCAACCCCTATGCCACATGGGAATGTTCCAATGGCGACAACTATTTCTGGGGGCATTATTTCAACACACGGATCGAAGCCGACCGAGATCTTCTGACCCGTGCAAGCAACCAGCTGGAATGGTTGGAACGAATCGAAACACCCCCAGTCCCCCACAAAAAGCCGCAACAGCAAACCGCCCCTAATCTTCCCGAAAAATGTTTTAGCGTTCTCAGCACAACAGGGCAGCTTATTATCATAGAGCGTGGCAAACAGGGTTATACCCTGGCAGGAGCACGCTGTGATACTGCTCCGCCCCGCGAAGCTGCTAATACGCTCAACGCAGCAATGGGTGTGAGCAAAGCACAGGAGGCTGCCATGTTAGCCGGTTCTATGTTTGGTTGGAACCGCCAAGCCGCAGACCCCAGAAACTACACCAAAAACGGAAAACCAATTGTTCCGAAACAGGAAACGAGTAAGGAGGTCAGATGAACACCTCTCCCTCACCCACTCCTCATATTGATCTCATTCCACTGGATATGATTGACGATCTGCCAGACCACCCTTTCAAAGTACGCATGGATGAAGACATGGACCAACTTATCGAAAGCATACGACAGCATGGTGTCATTACTCCAATCATTGTTCGCCCCAAGCAAGATGGACGATACGAAACCATCTCTGGTCATCGCCGAAGAAAAGCCTCCGAGTTAAATGGAATGGCAATGATCTCCGCTGAAATAAGAGATATGACCAGAGATGAAGCCATCATCGTAATGTGCGAATCCAATCTGCAAAGAACCGTCATTCTCCCCAGCGAAAAAGCCTTTTCTTATAAGATGCAGCTTGATGCCATAAAACGGCAAGGAAACCGCACAGATTTAACTTCGGCTCCACTGGAGCCGAAGTTGCGTTCCAATGAAGCCCTTGCACAGCAGTGTAATGAAAGCCGTGCCCAAATCCAGCGCTATATTCGGCTGACCTATTTGCTTCCAGAACTTCTGGACATGGTCGATGAGGGCAGGATTGCCTTTCGCCCAGCCGTAGAACTTTCGTATCTGTCCGAGGACGAACAGCGTAATCTGATTGAAACCATCGGGTACGAAGATGCCACACCATCTTTGTCTCAAGCCATCAAAATGAAAGAGCTGTCCAAAACCGGCACACTGGATATGGACTCCATACTCTCCATCATGTGCCAGCAGAAGCCCAACCAAAAGGAAAAAATCAGTCTGCAATCTGAAAAGTTGAAGCCTTATCTTCCAAGGCGTCTTACACCCAAGCAGACAGAGGAGTATATTCTCAATGCGCTGGAATTCTATCAGCGTTATCGTAATCAACTCAAAAATCGCAGCAGATAACGAACCAAAGGGGGTGAATTATATCGCTTGCAATGCAATGTCCGAAACCTATGAAAGAGTAACCGTTCTTGGCAAGACCATGCTGTTCAGCAGTTTCCGCATAGATCGTTCCACGCTTCCCAAAGGAATGTATCTGTACGAAGTTCGTCACAATGACGATCTGCGTGGAGAGCCTTGCCAAATCGGAAAATGGATCATGGTAAACCACTGGGGAACGCTCATCACCAGCAAACCTTTGCAGTTGATTCCCAGCCCTCAAATCAATAATGCCTATCTGGATATTAACCCTGAAAAGGATTGGAATTACGAAGGTGAATGCTGTACGCTCCAAGAATATATGGAGCAGTTCCCTCCCCAAAAAGAACGCAAACAGTCACTGGAACGATAACCATGCCTAAGGAGGTGGAAAAATGCCCAGTAAATTACAAATCATACAGGAAATGGCGGTGCAGGAAAGCCGTAGCATCACCTCCAGCCCGGGACGGTATATGGCTTTCCTCCACACCGCTGCCAACAACTACAAATACAGCTTCCAGGATCAGCTTCTCATCCATGCGCAAAAGCCCAATGCCACCGCCTGTGCAGAAATTGAAACATGGAACAAGCTTGGCAGATGGGTCAATCGTGGCACCAAGGGCATCGCCCTTTTGGTTGACCGGGACGGGCCTTATCGCCTGCGCTATGTCTTTGATCTGTCAGATACCAACAGCCGCCTTGGCCGAGAAGTCAATCTCTGGCAGTTGCAGGAACAGTATCTGGACGATGTAAAAGAGGCGCTTAGTAACAGTTTTGGTGAAGCTCCCACCCAGGGAAACTTTCAGGATTTTCTCGTCAGAATCGCAGAATGTGCCGTCAACGACAATTTGGATGACTATCTCGCCACATTA
>CAZHPO010000016.1:0-19380 GCA_964534615.1 uncultured Oscillospiraceae bacterium | reverse complement strand
ATTCCAGCATTTTTTCTGGCGATCCTTCATAGGGTATACCATCTAACAAGGGAGGATAAAATCAGCTTCATGGGAGAACCGACGGTCAAATCTTGTGTTGTATTTCTTGCCATAGCGATTGCCTTTCAAAAGTGTTTTTGTAATCTTGCACAGTATTTTAAAGCTAATTTTGTGCAATGTCAATAGCAAAAACGAAATTATTCCAGCATTTTTTCTGGCGATCCTTCATAGGGTATACCATCTAACAAGGGAGGGAACCTTATGAAGCGATTCGTACAGATCGTATTGGTGGCGGTGCTGGTGTTGGGGTGTTTGTCCCAAGGTGCCCAGGCGATCGATCTACAGGTGGCAGGGAAAAGTGGAATTCTCATGGACGCTGCCACCGGAACCATTCTGTATGAGCAGAATCCACACGAAAGATTGGCACCGGCCTCTGTGACCAAGGTTATGACCATGCTGCTGATTATGGAAGCCATTGATGGCGGAAAGATCGGGTGGGATGACATGGTGACCACCTCTGAGGCGGCGGCTGCCAAAGGCGGTAGCCAGATCTATCTGAAGGTGGGGGAGACGATGACGGTCACAGACATGGTCAAATCCATTGCTGTCAGCTCTGCCAATGACTGCGCCTGCGCCATGGCAGAGCATATTGCTGGATCGGAGGCGGCGTTCGTGTCACTGATGAACGAAAGGGCAAAGGCACTGGGCATGGAGCATACCCATTTTGTCAACTGCACTGGGCTGGATGATCAGGCCGACGCTGCACAGCACCTGACCTGTGCCTATGACATTGCCATCATGTCACGGGAACTGTTGGTGAATCATCCGGATATCAAAAAATTTACCACCATCTGGATGGACACGGTGCGAAATGGAACGTTTGGCCTGGCTAACACCAATAAACTGGTTCGATTTTATGCCGGAGCAACGGGACTGAAAACCGGTTTTACATCCAAGGCGGGGTATTGTCTGTCCGCATCGGCCAGTCGGGAGGGAATGGAGCTGATCGCCGTGGTGATGGGAGCGGAGACCTCCAAGGATCGGTTTGCAGCTTGCAAATCCATGCTGGACTATGGATTTGCCAACTATGCACTGGTGACACCTGAGCAACCAAAGGCCACTGTGCCGGTAAAGTTGGGCACAGTGGAGACGGTAGAGGCGAGCCCGGCTGAAAATGTGGCTCAGCTGGTGGAAAAAGCTCAGCGCAATGAGGTTCGAGTGAAGGTGGTTATGGATGAAAGCGTGACAGCGCCGGTCAGTGCCGGACAGAGGTTGGGAACCATGACGGTATACTGTGGAGAACAGATTCTGACGCAGGTGCCAATGGTGGCGGATGAAGCCGTTCCCAAATTGCACTGGATGCAGATGTTTTCCAAATTATTGCGTCAAATTGTCATGGGAAAGTAGGAAAAATCCCTGTTTTATCAATAAAAATGTCCGGATACCAACAGGTGTCCGGACATTTCTTTTTCCAGAGAAATGGACAGATGACAAAAATTACCATAAAAACTTGGCAATTCTGCCTGAACATCCTCGAAAAATAAGGCAAAAAGTCACTTTTTTACACAATATATAAAAGGAATCTTGATTTTTTGGATAGAATATAGTATCATTGGAAAAATAATGTCCTTTTATAAGGTGGGGGATAGCGTGCATAGGTTGACTTGGCAGTCATGATAGATTTTCCCGCTTGGATGGAGAAAAGAGAAAACTGTGGTATACGGTTGCCTGCGGGGTGGCAGAGTTGCTGTCACAAGGAAAGAAACCTGTAGGTTTTGGGAGATATAGATGTATATGAAAAATCTGTTTTTCCACCGTACGTGGGTGGAAGTGAATTTGAAAAAACTGCGTGATAATTTTGAGACGATCCGCAAAACGGTCAATCAAAAAATATATGCCGTTGTAAAAGCGGATGCTTATGGCCACGGCGCAGTACAGGTGGCCACGGTACTGGAAAAGGCAGGCGTGGATGGTTTTGCTGTTTCCAATCTGGTGGAGGCTGAGGAACTGCGACAGGCAGGTATTCAGGGTTCGGTACTGATTTTAGGATATACCCCTGCAGAATATGCCCTGCGATTGGCGCAGGGGGATTTTGCTCAGTGCCTGTATTCTGTGGAATATGCACAGAAACTGGATCGATGGGCGCAGAAAGAGGGAGTCACAGTAAAAGCACACCTGAAACTGGATACGGGTATGGGTCGCCTGGGATTTGATCTGCGAACCGATGATCTGACTGAGCTGGAAGAAGCAAAAAAGATGCTGAAACTGGAGCATGTGAACACCATCGGCGTGTTTATGCACTTTGCGGTGGCAGATAGCGCTGACGGATCGGATGTGGAATTTACCCAGGCACAGTATGACCGATTCTGGAATGCGGTGGCAGAGCTGGAAAAGGAACACCCGTTCCAGGAACGCCATTGCTGCAACTCTGCGGCTACATTGTGTCTTGAACAAGAAAAGGGTGATGCGGTACGAGCCGGTATTATCCTGTATGGTCTGGAACCTTCTGCTGATGTGGTCCTTCCGGCATCCATTCAGCCTGTGATGTCTTTGTACTCTGTGGTGTCCATGGTCAAGACCGTGGATCAGGATCAGACGGTCAGCTACGGCAGAACCTATGCTGCCACCAGCAAACGCAAAATTGCTACAGTGACCGCCGGTTATGCCGACGGTGTACCGAGACTGCTGTCGAATAAAGGCAGTGTCCTGATTCGCAACCAGCGTGCGCCGATCGTGGGCAGAGTTTGTATGGATCAGCTCTGTGTGGATGTAACAGACATTGCGGATGTTGCCATGGGTGACGTGGTGACGATTTTTGGCGCTGGCCTGCCGGTGGAGGAAGTGGCTGCCCAGGCACAGACCATCAATTATGAGATCATATGTGGTATCACAAAGCGTGTGCCCCGAATTTATATCGAATAATAAGCGACCATAAATTCCCGGGCAGCTGCTTGTGAAGATATAAGGGAAAGAAAATGAAAGAATTTTTTAGTAATTGCAAAAAATATTGGAATTTCTGCTGCTATTCCGCTCGGTGCCAGCTGAATGTTGAAATCGTTGGCATGCGTCTGGGCTGGTTGTGGTGGCTGCTGGAGCCTGCGCTGAATATGGCCATATATACATATGTATTTACCGTGGTCTTTGGAAGAAAAATGGATTATCTGATGGCATTTATCGCCTGTGGTGTGATGATGTGGGGATTTTTTCAGCGCACCGTCCTGGGCAGCGTGGGATTGATCAAACGGTATACAGGACTGCTCAATCGTGTATATATGCCCAAATATATACTGATCATTTCCAACATTATGCTCAATGCCATCAAAATGTTTATTGCATTTTTGATCGTCGTCTATTTCATCGTATTCTACTATAAGATCCCTCTGAGTTTCACCATGCTCCAGCTGATCCCCGTTGTGGCGGTAATGATGGTGTATACCTTTGCAATCAGCATCTGGATGATGCACCTGGGTGTGTATCTTCCGGACCTGCGGAAAGTCTGTGGCGTTGTCCTGCAAGTGTGCTTCTATGCTTCCGGTGTGTTTTACAGCATCGGTGACCGGCTGGAAGGCGTTATGGCAACGATCATGCTGGATATGAATCCTGTGGCGTGGCTGATGCAGGAAGCACGAAATGTGCTGATTTATGGATTGAACTGTTCTGTGGAGGGATTGTGCAGATGGCTGATTGTCGGCGTGGTCGTTGCGTTTGCCGGCATTAAAACCGTCACCCACTGCGAAAAGAATTATTTGAAGGTTATTTAAATGGAACAGAAGCGGATTAAAGTTGACAATATCAAAGTGACCTATTCTCCCCTGGTACATAAACAGGGCAACCGTGCCCGGATCTTCGGAAAGCATCGCAAGTCTTTTGTGGCGCTGGATGGAGTGTCCTTTGACATCATTCCGGGAGAGATACTGGGCATTATCGGCAAAAACGGCAGCGGCAAATCCACGTTGTTGCGGGTACTGGCCGGAATCATCAGACCGGACAGCGGCAGTGTGGAAGTGGGAGATAATCGGGTTTCCCTGCTGACCATTTCTTCCAGTATGATCGTGGAGCTTTCTGGCCGGGATAATATTTATCTGATCGGTTTGCAACTGGGTTTCTCCAAAAAAGAGATTCAGCAGCAATATGATGCCATTGTGGAATTTGCGGAGTTGCAACAGTTTATTGACCAACCGGTTCAGACTTATTCCAGCGGTATGCGCTCAAAGCTTTCTTTTGCTATTGCTGTGTATTTGACCACGGAGGTCATGCTGATCGATGAGTTGCTCAGTGTCGGTGATATGGCATTCAGACGTAAGAGCTATGCAAAAATGCAGGAACTCATTCAGGATAAAAACCACACGGTAGTGATCGTTTCCCACGATATGGGACGGTTGCAGAGCTTGTGCAATCGGATCGTCTGGCTGGAAAAAGGAAAGCTACGGGAAGTGGGTGATCCTAAAAAGGTCATTGGACAATATCAGAGCGAGTATTCAGCCACCTACGGAGGAGTTCTGGTTTCTGACATAAAGACACCGGAACTGTTGGAAGTTCAGTGCGTGGATCGGCAGCTGATGGTTATCTGGGAGCCGGTGCAGGATGCGACGGGATATACCATTTACCGCAAACAGGAAAATGGTGGATATCAGCGTATTGGCGCGGTTTCCGGCAGCATGAGCGACCGGTATGTGGATAAAGAGGTGGAACCCGGCCAGACCTATCAATACACCGTCCGGGCATATCGGATGCTCAACGGTGTGGCCGACAGAAGTGCTGTGCAGTCGGAAGGCATCAGCGGCACGGTGACAGAGGAATAAAACAAAGAAGGGGGAGGCAGAATGAACGGTTTTACCAAAGCGACGTATGCGGTTGCCGCAGGTGCGCTCAAGGGCGTACTGGCTGTGATTTATGCTCCGCTAAAATGCTTTCCCTGTAAAAAGAAAGTGGTTTTTCTCAGCCGCCAAAGCAACGAGCCGGGATTGGATTTTGTCATGCTGCGAGATGCACTGCTACGGCAGGATCCAACTCTGAAAATCGTGATGATCACCAAACGGATCGAGGGCGGATTGCCTGGATTACTGTCTTTTGCAGGCTGTTCACTGAAAAGTATGTACCATTTGGCTACATCCAGGGTCTGTGTTTTGGATACATATTGGCCGGTGGTATCTTTGCTGCGTCATAAAAAGACGTTGACGGTGATCCAAATGTGGCACGCTATTGGCAAAATGAAAAAATCCGGCTATCAGACGCTGGATAAAAAATATGGCCGTGACGGTAATCTGGCGCAGGTCATGAATATGCACAAGGGGTATGACGTGGTGATCGCCGGCGGCAAGCAGATGAACGACTTCTATTGTGCCTCCTTTGGGGTAAAAGAGCAGCAGCTTCTGAATATCGGCCTGCCTCGGATCGACTTTCTGCTGGAAACGCAGTCGGAAAACAGAGCTCTGCTTTACAAAAAATATCCTCAATTCCGGGGGAAGACCATAATTCTGTATGCGCCTACGTTCCGCAGAAACACAGAGGCGGATTACAGTCAGATGATCCAGCTGTTTGATGCGAAAACCTATGGGCTGATCATCAAGCCCCATCCCAATCAGGTGCTGAAACAGCCCAATGATCTGATGCAGTTTCATTGCCCGGAGCTGACCACCATGCAAGCACTGGGAGCCTGCGACATTGTGATCACGGATTTTTCTGCCATCACTTTTGAAGCCGCAGTTATGAACAAGCCCATTTACTTTTATTTGTTTGACCGGCAGGGATATATGCGCCACAATGGTGTGAATATCGATCCGTATGAAGAAATGCCGGGAAATGTTTATGAAGATCCATATCAGTTAAAAGAAGCCATCGAGACCGGACACTATCGTCAGCAGTCTCTGGATGCATTCCGAAAGCGCTATCTTCCGGAAAATCTGGGAGACACCACCCGACGGATGACAAAACTGATATTGGACTGTGTTGAGGAAGGAAAAAATGAGGGAATTCGTAAAAACCTTGGTAGAGAAGCTGAAACTGGCCTATCAGTGGATCACGAAAATACTGTTTGCCAAGAGTCACTTTAAGGTAGCACCCTGGACCAAACTGTGGATGAATTTGCATGGATACCTGGCAGACCAGTATGTACTCTACGATTTTAAACATCGGAGCAGAAAAGACTATCTTTCCGAGTTTGACTGGTATCGCTCCCGGCGAATCAACGGCGACTACAGTTTTGTCCTGAATAATAAGCTGGTTTGCGCAGATATGCTGAAACAATACACCAATGTGCCTCGAACTCTGGCTTCAAAGCACGGAAAGAGCATTATCCTGGCCGACGGCCAGATTGCTTCCCGTGAAAACCTTCTACGTCTTTTCCGTCGGGAAGGAAAGGTCATAATGAAGCCTGTGGGCTACGGAAAAGGCAAGGGTGTCCACCTGATCTGCTATCAGGACGGCTGGTATTTTCTGGACAATCAATCTATCAGCGAAGGAAAACTGGTGGCATTTCTGGGAGAGAGTAAAGAATGGTTTCTGTCGGAATTTGTCCATCAGGCCAAATATCTGGATCAACTCTATGCCGAAACTGCAAATACCATTCGTCTGATCACCCTCAGAGATACCAACACCAACCGTTTTAAGGTGTTTTTTGCGGTTCAGCGGATCGGAACGGCCAAAACCATCCCGGTGGACAACGGAAGCCGGGGCGGACTGGTGGCAAAAATCGATTTGGCCACCGGACAACTCAGCGAAGCCAGATCTTTGCATGATCTGGCAGTCCATAAAACCCATCCGGACAGTGGAAATCCCATTCAGGGCGTGAAGATCCCATGCTGGCAGGAAATGCAGCGGGAAGTTCTGGCGCTGTCAGATCAGTTCCCCTATCTGTCGTTTATTGCCTGGGATATTCTGGCAACGGATGAAGGATTCAGTGTGATCGAGGCAAATACATCCTCCGGGGTAAATATTATTCAGCTGTGGGGCGGCCAAAAAAGAGGAGAGCTTGGTGCGTTCTACAGAGCCCATGGCATTATCAGATAATACGTATCACGAGAATTTGAGGATTGAAAAATATGAAATATATTATCATGGCTGATGGGAAGGAACGGCGTTGGAACAACTATCTGGGTATCCACAAGTGGCAGATCCAGATCAAGGATCAGACGCTGCTGGAAAGAACCTGTCGGCTTCTGCAAGCGCTGGATCCCAACGCTTTGATCTATATTACTTCCCACGATCCCCAGTTGGAGATCGAAGGAACCATTCGGCACGAACCCAGAAATAATGTGCTGGAGATCGACCGGTTCACAGCGGAGCTGATCGAGCCGGATGTGTGCTTTTTGTATGGAGATGTTTTCTATTCTGATGAAGCACTGAAGCTGATTATCTCCCAGAAAACAGAAAAAGTCCTGGCCTTTGGCAGCAAAAAGACCATTATTGCCATGAAGGTGGCGGATGCCCAGCTGTTCAAAGATCATGTCGATCGTGTGCGTACATTGTACATGAACCAGCAAATCGGAGAATGTATTGGCTGGGAAGTGTATCATTCCATTCAGGGACTGGAATTGGAGTCCCGTGAAATCGGAGCGGATTATATTTTGATCCAGGATGAGACCAGAGATTTCAATTCGCCCCAGGACCTGCTGGAGTACAGCGGAGAATGATTTGCAATATGAGGTAGAGTATGAACAATAATCCGATTGGAGCTTTTGACTCAGGCGTAGGTGGCCTTAGCTGTATGGCAACCTGGGAACAGACATTACCCAATGAAAGCGTGGTTTATTTTGGCGACGTAGCACGGGCGCCTTACGGAGACAAGGAACCGGAGACCCTCCACCGCTATGCATTCCAAATCACAGATTTTCTGGTTTCCAACGGTGCGAAAATGATGGTAATCGCCTGCAATACCGTCAGCGCTCTCTGTGCTGATGAACTTCGGGAGGCATATCCGGATATCCCAATCATTGACGTGATTTCTCCGACAGTGTCTTATCTTGCACAAACAGATAACTTTCGTAAAATCGGTGTGATTGCGACAAAAGCCACCATCAACAGTGGCACTTATGAACGAAAACTCATGGAAGGTGGCGTGAAAGCCCAAATTTATTCCAAGAGCTGCCCCCTGTTTGTCCCCCTGGTGGAAAACGGTTTTCGGGAAGGCATAGTGGTCGAGACTGTGGTTGCACATTATCTGGATAGTTTTGTACGTGAAACGGGGATCGAGGCACTGATTCTGGGTTGCACCCATTATCCTTTTATTGAGGCGGCGATCCGTAAGCTCTACCCGCAACTGGAGATCATCAATCCCTCCAAGATCGTTACCCAACAGGTGCAAAAGGTCTTGCAGGAAAAAAATATTTGTGCTTCGCCGGATGCAGAGGCAAACTATGCCTTCTACGCCAGCAACCTGTCTGAGATGTTCCTGGATATCGTCAGTCGTGTCAGACCGAAAAATGATTACAGCGTAAATGTAAAAACATTCAAAGGCAATCCCTTTAAATGCGGATATAAGAAAACTTGAGAAAAACCGAGGAAATAGAAAATGTTTAAAAAGAAAGAAGTTTTGGTGATTTTTGGCGGCGCATCTCCGGAGCATGAGGTGTCTTGTGCTTCTGCCGCAGCGCTGATCGGCGCAATTTCCAGAGAAAAATATAATGTCCATTGTCTGGGGATTACCCAAAAGGGTAACTGGCTGCTGACCCAGGCTCCCACTGCACAGATCGGTGATGCACAGACCTGGCTGGGGCATGAAAGCAACTGCAAAGCGATCATTTCTCCGGATCGTGGGGATCATGGCCTGCTGATTTTTGGCAAGGATGGCATGGTGAAGCAGCATATCGACGTGGTATTCCCCATTATCCATGGTGAAACCGGTGAAGACGGCCAGTTGCAGGGTCTGTTGGAGGTCGCCGGTATTCCCTATGTGGGTTGCGGCGTTTGCGCCTCTGCCTGTAGCATGGATAAGAGCGTGACGGTGCATTTTGCACGTCGCTGCAATATCCGTTGCCCTGAATATTTTGCAACTGCCTGTGAGGATTTCCTGGCTGACCCTGAGGGGATCGCTGAGCAGGTAGTGGCTCATTTCCAGGAAAAGCTGGGATATGTATACCCCCTGTTTGTGAAGCCTGCTTCTACAGGCTCCTCTGTGGGCATTACCAAGGCAAATAACAGAGAAGAACTGATGGATGCACTGCGTGTAGCCGCCCAATATCCCGGCCGTTTGGTGGTAGAGGAGACCATTGTAGGCAAGGAAATCAAGGTGGCAGTTCTGGGTCAGGGTGCAGATGTTCGTGTTGGCGAACTGTGTGAAGTCGTGGTGGAAAACGGCATTTTTAACACCTTTGAACTGAAGTATAAGAGCAGTGGTTCCCACAAGAAGATCCCGGCTGAGCTGTCTGAAAAGGCAACACAGCAGCTGAAAACCGATGCGCTGAACATTTATCGCAGCCTGGACTGCCGTGGGTTTGCCCGTGTGGACTTCTTCCTGACCGAAGATGACACAGTGGTGTTCAATGAGATCAATACTGTTCCCGGCTTTACCCGTGGAAGTATTTACTCCCTTATGTTTGAAAAAGCAGGTGTACCCTACGAGGAACTGGTTGAAGAACTGATTTGCATGGCTGGTGAATAATAATTATGAAGATTGCTCGGTCAATAAAGAAATTGGCCCAAAAACGTAATCGATTGATCCCCAGGGCGACCCATGTTTATCGCAGATGGGTTATGAGGGCCAAAATTATGATGATCTACTGGGTTGCTTCGGCCTACAATCTGATTGATGGAAGACTGGCTGGGGACATCCAGGAAACAACGGTTGATCACTTGTACACAGATCACAAACTGACGATCCACTGTATGGGTGGGGTAGACGTAGGCAGCTGGGATCTGAAGACACAGGATCTGGCTTTCCGGAAGGGAATGGATCCGGCGGATTTTTCCCTTTCCGTTGCCACAGGTGCGTCCAAAGCCGACTCCGGACTGAATGCGGAGCGATTTCTACAGGAAAATGGAATTGTTTTGCTTCGCAGCAGAGAGCGGATCTATAGCAGAATTTTTCGCAGTCCGGTGGGCAGTGTTGCGGTGATTTCCTGTGACCTGTCTGCCCGAAACGGATTGAACCGCCGGGACAGAGTGGTCGTGATGCGGCATATTCTGGCGCTGCGAAAGAAAAAAGTAGACTATGTTATTGCATATGTGAAAAATCCCAAAGGGGAAAATTCCGGAAAAAACAGCGTGAGTAACCTGTGTAAGATCCTTGCTCAAATGGGGGTTGATTACATCGTTGGTGTTACGCCCAATCGGTATGATGGTGGTACCACATACAAAAAGTCGAAGGGTGGGTTGGCACGTTCTGTTTATTCGCTGGGTACATTTTTGTCCGGGGATGAAAATAGACCTGCAAAGCGGGTGATTCTTCGTTTGCAGCTGGGGCGCTTCCATGGGCGGCTACAGCTGGTGGAGGAGACCTATTTCCCTTATTGCCACATAGACGGCTTGGGGCTGGTTTCCTTGCTGGATGCTCCGGAATCCGCAATTGACCCGGAGCAGGCAAACAGATGCAGGGCTGAGATTGAGCGGGAAATGCAGCGGATCAGACCGGTAGACCATATTTTAAAGGTCGGCCGGATCATGGAACTGATCGGCGGAAAACTGCCGGCGGACAAGCAGTATTTGCAGGAGTTTTCCGTTGGAAAAATCTGTGCCCGATCATCGGAAGTCATGCCCGGAGACATTTTCTTCTTCCGGGAGGCTTTCCATGACCACAATGACCTGGAAGTCCTCAGCCCGAAGCGGCGGCTGAGAATTGCCAAAAGAGCGGCCAAAAAGGGCGCAATGCTGCTGGTAACATTCCAGCCGTTGCCGTTTCCCTGTGTTGCGGTGCTGTGTGACAATGTAATGGAGGCACATATCACCGTTTGTGCAGACATCCGCAAACAATATCAGATGAAGACCATTGCCATTACCGGTAGCATCGGCAAAACCTCCACCAAGGATATGCTGGCTGAGGTAATGAAAATGCGCTATAACACCGTCAAAAGTGAACGCAATGCCAATGTCCAGGTGGAGATCGGCATGAATCTTCAAAAGGTAAACAGTGCCTGCCAGATGCTGATCCAGGAAGTGGGCGGTGGTCGACCGGGTGGCGCATCCCGTCATGCCCGGATGGTATTGCCGGAGGTTGCGGTGGTCACGAATATCGGTGATGCACACATAGGCAATTTCGATTCCAAAGAAAAGCTGATGGAAAACAAACTCCACATTGCAGACGGCTTGACCAAGGACGGCGTTTTGTACCTGAATGGGGACGACCCGTTACTGGCCACAGCCAGAACTTCCCATAAGACCATTCGCTATGCAGTCTATAATAAGGGTGCAGATTATTATGTGGAGGATTTGGTAAACTGGGGCGGACACTGTAATTTTAATATTGTCCACAATGGTGTCAAAACACCGGTAAAACTGCACGTGATCGGCGAGTACAATGTTCTCAATGCGGTTTGCTGTTTTGCGATTGGAGAACAGTTTGGGATCCCGGCGGCGGATATTGCAATCGGACTTTCCAATTTCCATACCACAGGCATACGTCAGAATTTGATCGAAGTGTGCGGCAGAAAACTGTTTATGGACTGCTACAATGCCTCTACGGAGTCGGTCAAATCTGCTTTGGAATCCCTGTCACAGATCCAGATAGAACCGGGGAAAAAGCGGATCGCTATCATAGGCGATGTTACCGGCATGGGCGCTGCATCCATTCGGGTCCATCGGGAAATTGGTCGTGCGATCCAGAATTATTCGGTAGATTATGTGTTGCTGTTCGGCAAGGATGTCAGATATGCCTATGATGTGCTGAAAAACATCAGAAAAAATGTATACTGGTTCCTGAGCCGGGAGAAATTGAATCAAAAAATCGCTGAGGTCGTTGATGTCGGTGATGTGGCCATGTTCAAAGGCAGCTCCAAAATGTTGCTGGAGTATAGTGTGGATACGGTTTTCGGCACCAGACTGACCGATCAGAGATTACAGGACGAACGGGCTTATAAGTCCATCCGAAAGGGAACTCTGGTATATGACCTGTTCTCCAACTACGCTACCGTGGAAACTTATTCTCCTGCACGCAGTGGGGAGCGCCGGGTTCAGGTGGCTGGCCACGTGGGTGGCATTCAGGTGGTCAATATGGGCCGAGCGCTCCAAAGAAGAAATGTAGCAGAAGTGGTAATGCCCGATTCCATTCGGCATATTTCGGCAGAGGCATTTATGGATTGTGCCCAGTTGTCAAAACTGATCTTGCCGAGGGAACTAAAGTACATTGGCAACGGAGCCTTTAGAAATTGTCGAAATCTGCACGAAATCACCATTCCGGAGGGCGTCCTGCATATTGGCAAAGAGGCTTTTTCCGGGTGTAAAGGATTGAATATGGTCACAATTCCGTCCAGCGTGGTGCAAATTGGAGAAGATGCTTTCTATGGCTGTAGAAACTGCCTGTTTGTTTGTCCGAAAGGCAGTTATGCCCAGCAGTATTTGCAACAGAGGGGCCTGAATGTGACAGTGCAATCGGCCGTTTAAAGATGAAAAAGGATGATTTTTTGGAGCTGCATCTGCAAATAATTGTCGTTGCAGCTCCTTAAAAGAGGAGTTTAGAAAAAATGGCGGCAACAAATTTTAGAAAATTTATCAATAAAAGATTGTCACGCACGACGAAACTGCTTCATGCCTGGCGTGTCAATATAGCGGACAGGATCATTATTATCCTTTCCTATATACACAGTTTTTTTGCCGGCGCACAGAAAAAAACGATTTCCGTCCAGAATCTGAAAACCAAGTCTGACCGGGATATTGTGATCAACTGTCTGGGCTGCACAGACTTAAAAGGCAATGTGGAAAGCTACAATAAAGATATCCGTGCTGTTCGGACCATGTTGGTGGGTGCAGATATTTGCTTTACTTCCTCTCGTTTTGGAAAGCAAAGTACCGAGAAATACAAAGCACTGTATAAACAGTTAAGTAAACACCATATTACAGATCTGGCTTACGAAAATAAATTACTTTCTTCTAAGATCTATCGCACAGCAGTGGGAAATGTGGGCGTTTGCGCCTGCATGATGAACTTCAGATCCGCATCCAAGAGACGTATCCGCCTGCGGTTGATTCAGGAGTATTATTTGCTGAAGCGGATGGGCGCTGAGTATGTCATTATATATCTGGACAGCAAGCAGCAGAAGACTGTGACGGAGAAAAACAAGCGGCTGTGTGAGTTGCTGCTGAAAGCCGGTGTAGACTATGTGGTTAATGTCAAACCCCTGATCCTTGATTCCGGTGTTACTTACAGACAGAAAAATGGGACAGTATCCCGTGCAGTTTATTCTGTTGGTACATTCTTGTCCGATAGAAAGAGCTTCCCGGAAGACCGGGTGGCGATCCGGATCAAACTGCGTAAAGTGAATGGAAAACTCCAGGCATTTGAAGAAGCATACTATCCCTTGCGCTATAACAGAACCAAGAACCTGAAATTGCTGGGACACACCAACAAAGAAATACGCAAAGACGATGTTGCAGTGCTGGCTAAAATCGAAAAGAGTATGCCCCGGCTGCGCAGTGTGTCTCGTATTTTGACGGTTGGTAAAGTGATGGAGTTGATCGGTACGGAGCTGCCAAAGAACTTACAGTATCTGGAAAGCTTTTCTGTAGGAAAGGTGCGTGCACGTTCTTTTGAAGTTGTGCCCGGAGATATTTTCTTCTTCCGTGAGTCTTTTGCAGACCCCAACGATCTGACTGTTCAGACACCGAAACAGCAGCTTCGAATTGCGAAAGTGGCAGCAAAGAGAGGCTCTGTGCTCCAGATCAGCTACCAGAAGCTGGGTTCGATTTGCAAATATGTGCTTTGTGATAATGTAAAAGAAGCACATATTGCAGTGTGTGCCTATTTGCGTGGACAACTGAATATGAAGACGGTGGGTATTACGGGAAGCATCGGAAAAACTTCTACCAAGGATATGCTGGCAGAAGTGATGAAAATGAAGTACAACACCGTTAAGAGTGAAAATAACACCAATGTTCAGGTTGCAATTGGTGAGAATATCCAGAAGTTGGACAGTAGCTGCGAAGTGTTTATTCAGGAAATGGGCGGTGGACGTCCGGGGGGTGCTTCCCGCCATGCCCGCATGGTGCTTCCGGAGGTAACGGTGGTCACCAATATCGGTGATGCCCATCTTGGCAATTTCTTCGGAGACCAACATGCGCTGATGCAGAATAAATTGGGCATCATTGAAGGCATGCCGGAAAACGGTGTTCTGTATTTGAACATGGATGACCCCTTGCTGGCAAAGGCAGAGCCAGATTGTAAGACGGTGTTTTTTGCGGTTCATAATCAAGAAGCCGATTATTATGCAGATAATATTGATGTAGAGGGAAATAAAACCTACTTTGATGTGGTCTATGGCAATCAAAGGGTCAGGGCCTGTGTCAATGTTCCCGGTGAACACAATGTGCTGAATGCTATTTGCAGTTTTGCTATTGGTAGACAGTTCGGTATTCCGGAACAGACCATTGTGCAGGGTATTGCCAATTTTAAAACACAGGGTATTCGGCAGAATATCGTTCAGGCTTGCGGCGTAAAAATGTTCCTGGACTGCTTTAACGCATCGTCTGGTTCAGTGGAGTCTTCCATCAAGACTTTTGCCCAAATGGAGGTTCCGGAAGGCGGCAAACGGGTGGCATTGATCGGCGATATTACCGGCTTGGGAGACATGGCAGAAAGCACCCATAAGGAAATTGCCACGCCGCTGATCGAAAATCCTGCAGATGTATTTATCTTCTATGGTAAGAACACAAAATATACGTATGAGTTGGTGAAAGCTCAGGGCCTGTGTGCATATTATACACCAAAAAATGATGTTCTTTATCAGATGATATCTACCATTGTCAGACCTGGTGATATTGTGATGGCAAAGGGTAGCTCCAAAATGATGTTGGAGTATGCGCTGGACTGTGTGTATGGAACTCGGTTCTTTGACAGTATTCTGATCGACGACAATGCCTACTATCGAGTCGGAATTAGAAAGGTTTCATATAACCTGTTTGGCACTCACGCTACCGCAGTTAAAACCCGGCGTGGCAGCAAACTGGTCCGAGTAAAGGGTAGGGTAGGCGCTGTACCCGTGTATAACATCAGTTCCAGCTTTAGCTCGCCTACCATTGTGAATGTGGAGTTGCCGGATACCATCAGACACATTGGCGTGAATGCTTTCAACAACAGTAAAAAACTTGAAAGTGTTGTCGGTGCAACCAAACTCAAATATATTGGCACAGCGGCATTTAAAAACTGTGTCAGTTTGAAGACCATCTCTTTACCCCAGACGCTGATGCACATTGGCAACGAGGCGTTTATGGGCTGTGCGGCACTGAGGGAACTTTATATCCCGGAAAGTGTGGTACAAATTGGACCCAATGCATTTAAGGATTGTCCGAATCTGAAAATTACCTGTAAGGCAGGAAGTTATGCACAGGTCTATTTGGAGAAAAATAAGATTCCATATAAATGTGTGTGACGGCCCTCGAAAGACCAGACAAAGCATAAGAAATACCCCCTCATGTGGATCACGCCACATGAGGGGGTTGTTTTATGAAAATTAAGCCAGGTAGATGGCCTTGCAAGCCAACATGGTGCAGTAGCAGTCCAGCTTGGAAACCAACTCGTAAGGAGCGTGCATGCTCAGAACGGGAACGCCGGCATCCACGGTAACAATGTTGCGGTTTGCCATATAAGCAGCCACGGTGCCGCCGCCGCCCTGATCCACTTTACCCAGAGTTGCAATCTGCCAGATGACGTTGTTGTCGTCAAAGGTCTTGCGGATGTGGCACATGGCTTCGGCGGAAGCGTCGCTGGCGCCGCCCTTACCACGGGAGCCGGTGTACTTGCAGATGGCCACGCCGTAGTTGAGCTTGGAGTTGTTGCGCTTGTCGCAAGTCTCAGGCCAGTTGGGGTCATAGGCGTTGGACACGTCTGCGGACAGGCAGAAAGAATTGGCGAAGCAGTCCTCCAGCTTCACGCCCTGGGCATCACACAAACCGCCGACAAAATGCTCAAAGAACTGGCTCTGCATACCGGAGATACCAACGGAGCCAATTTCTTCCTTATCAGCCAGAATACAAACAGCGGTCTTTCTGGGGGTTCCGATATTGAACAGGGCTTCCAGCTCTGCGTACACGCACACCCGGTCATCGTGACCGTAGGCAGCGATCAGACTACGATCCAGACCCACCTCACGGCAGGGGCCGGCGGGAACGATGTTCAGCTCGGCGGACAGGAAATCGGACTCAACGATGTTGTACTTTTCGTTCAGCCACTTCATAATGTTCAGCTTCACCAGATCTGCACCTTCGCCCTCAATGGGTTCGGTGCCCAGAATCACATTCAGCTGCTCACCGGCAATGACCTGAGCGGCAGTCTTCTGCATCTGGTCACCTGCCAGATGAATCAGCAGATCGGAGATCATCAGAACAGGATCGGTGGCATCTTCACCGATGGTCACATTGACAGTACGGCCGTCCTTGGTGCAGACAACGCCGTGCAGTGCCAGAGGCAGGGTGGGCCACTGATATTTCTTGATACCGCCGTAGTAATGGGTCTTGAAGTAGGCAATCTCGCTGTCTTCATACAGGGGATTGGGCTTGATATCCATACGGGGGGAGTCTTCGTGGGCGGCGCAGATATTGGCACCCATATTCAGAGGCTCCGTGCCGATGACCGCCAGAGCAATGGCTTTGCCACGGTTGTTGTAGTAGATCTTATCGCCGGGTTTCGCTTCCATGCCGGGAATGAAGGGCTTGAAGCCACGCTTTTCTGCTTCGGCAACGGCCCAGGCGGTGGACTCACGCTCCGTTTTGGCGGCGTCCATAAAAGCCATGTAACGCTTGCAGTAAGCTTCCATTTCGGCTCTTTCCTCAGCGGTGATGCGAGCGTAACCGTTCTTGGGAGCGGCCAGCAGGCTCTCACGCAGTTCTTCTGTAGTCATAAGAATGTACCTCCATTTTAAAATCAGGTTGGATTTCCTACTCCATTATACAGGTTTGACGGAAAAAAGCAAGGCATTTTGCATAAAAAACCTCTTTGGTTCCATCATTTTCCAGTACATAGTTACACAAACGGCGAAAATCTTCCTGAGAGCGTTGGGCGGCAATTCGTTTTTGGGCATAGTCGGCGGAGATATGATCTCGTGCCATCAGCCGAGCCACTCGGACATTTTCCGGAGCGCAGATGGCTACGGTAACGTGGCAAAGTTTGTCCAATCCACTTTCAAACAGAGCAATGGCATCAATAGCGGCCAATCCGCTGTGGCCGACCAACTGCCGCTGAACTTCCTTTTTAATAGCGGCGTGGGTGATGCTGTTCAAATCGTTTAGGGCATTTTCATCGGAAAATACAAGATTTCCCAACTTTTTTCGCTGCAAAACCCCATTTTCTACTGTGCCGGGGAAACGATCGGCAATGGCAGCAAGCAGGTATTTGTCCCTTTGTAGCAATTGGTGGTAGATCCCATCGCAGTCCAGTACCAGACCGCCCAGATCCGAAATTGCCTGCAATGCGGTGGTTTTGCCGCAGCCGGTGCCGCCGGTGATGCCAACGATCATGGTTCTACCTCCGCATCAATGATATGGAATGCGGCGGCTTTTTTTAAACGGTTTTGAACGGCGTAGGCAACGCCACCGCCCACGGGACAACGGGCATAGACCCGGTGTATGGCCGGATCGTCAAGGAGCCGCAGAGCAGCAAAGAGACCGGCAGACAGGGTTTCTACATCTTCCTCTCGACCATAGGCCAGAGGATCGCAATTTTCATACAGAGGTAATTCTTCTTCAAAACACAGTACCCGGTCATTTTTTTTAATGTGCCGATGGATATAGGCGGCCGCTTTTTCCCGACTGCCGGATACGATCACCACTTCACTTTGAGGGGCGTAGTGTTTGTATTTCATGCCGGGGGCTTTTACCACGGCATCTTTGTCGATTTGCGCAGTAACTGCTTTGTCTACCACCAGATCTCCCAGCACTTCCAGCAGTTGTTCCGGGGTGATTCCGCCGGGACGCAGCAAACGGGGACGTTCCTCGGTCAGATCTACAATGGTGGATTCTACGCCAACCCGACAGGCACCGCCGTCTACCACGGCAGCGATATTGCCGTCATGGTCGTGGAGTACATGCTGGGCGGTGGTGGTAGAGGGCTTGCCGGAAATGTTGGCACTGGGAGCAGCAATGGGCACACCGGACAGTTGTATGATCTGCCGTGTCACGGCGTTGTCAGGGCAGCGGATGGCGACAGTGGACAGACCGCCGGTGGTACGTTTGGGCACAATATCTCTGGCAGGCAGCACGATGGTCAGAGGGCCGGGCCAGAATTTTTCTGCCAGGCGGTAGGCACTTTGGGGAATATTTTGGCAAAGCTTGTCCATGTCCTTTCCGTCAGCGACGTGGAGAATCAGGGGGTTGTCCTGAGGACGCCCCTTTGCAATAAAAATTTTGGCCACAGCTTCTTCGTCCAGACCGTTGGCACCAAGGCCGTAGACCGTCTCAGTGGGGATGGCCACCAGTTCTCCTTTTTTAATAAGTTCTGCGGCGATTGCCGGGGTTTGGATATCCTCCGCAGGTAGATACAGGGTTTTCATAATAATACCTCCTGGGTGATGATTGGCAATTGATCATTGGCAGCAGCACAGCAGCAACGGTCAATGATCAGTTGTCAATCCGTAAAAATGCAGTTTGGGCAGTTGCGTATTGCAACTGCCCAAAGCGAAATCTGAACTTACACAGTGGGCTGGTTTGCTGCCTCGATGATCTGAAGGAACTTCTCAGGAACCAGAGAAGCACCGCCGATCAAACCGCCGTCGATATCGGGCTGAGCCAGCAGTTCGAAAGCGTTCTTCTCGTTCATGGAACCGCCGTACAGAATGGAAATTGCACGGGCGTTCTTGGAGGAGTACAGCTTACGGACAACGCTGCGGATCATTTCACAAACTTCTTCAGCCTGCTCAGGAGTAGCGGTGCGGCCGGTGCCGATGGCCCAGATGGGCTCGTAAGCGATGATGACCTTGCGGATCTTTTCCTCAGGCACGCCGGCCAGACCCATCTTGATCTGCATGGTGATGTGCTCGGCGGTGATGCCAGCCTCACGCTGCTCCAGGGTCTCACCGCAGCACATGATGGGGATCAGACCTGCATCCAGAGCTGCCAAAACCTTGGCATTTACATCCTGATCGGTCTCGCCGTACATCTCACGGCGCTCGGAGTGGCCGATGATGACGTACTTGCAGCCTGCGTCGGTCAACATGGCGCTGGACAGCTCGCCGGTGTAAGCGCCGGAAGCATTGGCGTTCATGTTCTCAGCGCCGATGCCCACACGGGTCTCACGCATGGCACGGA
>CAZHPO010000015.1:0-19816 GCA_964534615.1 uncultured Oscillospiraceae bacterium | reverse complement strand
ATGCAAGGGGAAGTTCTATATCACCACCCCCATCTACTATCCGTCTGCCAAACTGCATATCGGACACGCCTACTGCACCGTCGCCACCGATACCATGGCTCGCTACAAGCGTTTGCAGGGTTATGATGTGCTGTTCCTGACCGGTACCGATGAACACGGTCAAAAAATTGAGAACAAAGCCACAGAAGCCGGCATCACTCCCCAGCAATATGTGGATAATATTGTCGAAGGTGAAAAGGGCGTTCTGGACTTGTGGAAGCTGATGAACATTTCTCACGATCGTTTCATCCGCACCACTGACGATTATCACGTTGCCGCCATTCAGAAGATCTTTAAGAAGATGTACGACAACGGCGACATTTATAAAGGCTCTTACAAAGGCAAATATTGCACGCCCTGCGAATCTTTCTGGACGGAAAGCCAGCTGGTGGACGGCAAATGCCCCGACTGTGGCCGTGAAGTTCAGGATGCAGAAGAAGAAGCCTACTTCTTCCGTCTGTCCAAGTACGCCGACCGGGTACAGGATCTGCTGGAGAATACTGATTTTCTGGAACCTCGCAGCCGTGTCAATGAAATGGTCAACAACTTCATCAAACCCGGTCTGGAAGATCTGTGCGTTTCCAGAACTTCTTTCACCTGGGGCGTACCCGTAGACTTTGACCCCGGCCATGTAGTCTATGTGTGGATCGATGCTTTGTTTAACTACATGACCGCTCTGGGCTATGAAAACGACCGTCACAATGATCTGGAAAAATACTGGCCCGCCGATGTCCACTTTGTCGGCAAGGAGATCGTCCGTTTCCACTCCATTATCTGGCCGGCCATGCTGATGAGTCTGAACCTGCCCCTGCCCAAAAAGGTCTACGGCCACGGCTGGCTGAACTTCAACGGCGAAAAAATGTCCAAATCCCGTGGTAACGTGGTAGATCCTTATATTCTGGCCGAACGTTTTGGTGTCGATGCGCTGCGTTTCTTCCTGCTGCGGACGTTCCCCTTCGGCTCCGATGGTAACTTTACCAACGAAATGCTGATTTCCACCATCAACACCGATCTGGCAAACACCCTGGGCAACCTGGTGTCTCGCACCACGGCCATGAACCAGAAGTATTTCAGCGGCAGTTTGACCGAGGGCGGTGAAAGCGCAGTGCTGGACAAGGAGCTGAGCACACTGGCCACCGAGGTAATTGCGGACTATGAAAAGCATATGGATGCCTTCCAGTTCTCCGTGGCGTTGAATGACGTGTTCCGTCTGTTGGATCGTGCCAACAAATATATTGACGAAACTGCCCCCTGGATCCTGGCCAAATCCGAGCAAACCAAGCCCCGTCTGCTGACCGTCATGAAAAATCTCTGCGAATGCATCCGCATCAGTGCCATCCTCATCACCCCCTTCATGCCCGGCTCTGCCGAAAAGATCCTGGATCTGCTGGGCGTGGCTAAGGATGCCCGTGGTCTGGATGCCCGGTGCTACTGTGCAGATGAAAATGCTACCTGGAATACTCAGGTAGGCACCCCCCTGTTCCCCCGAATTGATATGGAAAAGGAGCTGATTGCTTTGGAAGAACTGTCTAAAGCCGCCCAGGAGTCTGCCGCTCCTGCCATCGAGATTGAAGCCTACAGTGAAGAAATGGTCGATTTCGACACTTTCTGCAAGTCTGACCTGCGTGCCGTAAAGGTCAAGGACTGCTGCAATGTAAAAAAATCTGACAAATTGCTCCAGTTTACCCTGGATGACGGCACCGGCACCGACCGTCAGATCCTCTCCGGTATTGCCAAATTCTACAAACCGGAAGATTTGATTGGCAAAACGCTGGTAGCCATTGTCAATTTGCCTCCCAGAAAAATGATGGGGCGTGAGAGCTGCGGCATGCTGCTGTCCGCTGTCCACACCGAAAACGGCGAGGAGAAATTGAACCTTGTCACGGTGGATGATGCCATCCCTGCCGGCGCAAGACTCGGTTGATAAACAGTAAAAATCCGGTGCAACTGCACCGGATTTTTTATTTCCGCTTATCTTCCAAATGCCCCGACTGAATCACTGGCGGCTTGGGATCTTTCATTTCCCAGGCAGGTGCTTGCTTCTCATCATCTTCCCGTTTCATCTTCCCCCTCCTTCATTCAAAGTGTGTCCTGTCCCCGGCCATTTATGCAGTTGACACCGAAGGATTGACTGATTATAATGAAACAAAAAAGGGGGCTATTTTCATGCCGGAAGATTTACAAAAAGCAAAAGATATCCTGGCCCAAACAGGCAGCACATGTGTGCTGTGCCGGGAAGATTTGGTTCATCAAACCACCGCTCGTGGCATTCAGCCCCTTCTGGACTGGCTGGACAGCGGTGAAGATACCTGGGCCTGCTCTGCCGCCGATAAGGTGGTAGGCAAAGCCGCCGCCCACCTGTATTGTCTGTTGGGTGTTCGCCGTGTCCACGGCAACGTCATGAGTCTGGCCGCCATGCGGTTGCTGCGTCATAACGGCGTGGAGGCATATTGGGACACCCTGACCGAAAATATCCGCAACCGAGCCGGAACCGGCCTTTGCCCTCTGGAGGAAGCCACATTGGATATTGACGAACCAGAGGACGCACTGCCCATCATCCGTGCCGCCTTATCTCGCTTACAGGGAAAATAAAAAACGCCGAAGGGACTTTTCCTTCGGCGTTTCCGTTTTCAAATCATCTTAACCAAATGCATCCAACACCAGCTTGAATGCGCCGTAAGAACCGGCAGCATTGCCCAGCTGTGCCTGCGTGATCTGCACGTCCTTCACTCCGCTGAAGCAGAAGCGGCCATATCCCCGGCGAACACCATCGAGCAGCATTTGACCGGCCTTGCATACACCACCGCCCAACACGACCACTTCCGGGTCAACGATGGCACACAGGCTGGCCAGGAATTCACCCAGATAGTCATAGTACTGCTCCAGCACCTCCAGTGCCAGTGCATCTTCCTGCTTCGCTGCGTCAAAGACATCCTTTGCCTCCAGATGATCCTTTTCCCGCAGCACGGAAGCGGCATGGTCAGCCGCCAGTCTCATTTTTGCCAAACGCACCAGACCGGTGGCAGAGCAATACTGTTCTACGCATCCCCGGTTGCCGCAGCCGCAGCGTTCAGTCTCATGTCGGTTCAGCACCATATGTCCAACTTCGCCGCCAGCGCCATGGGCACCATGAAGCAGCTGTCCATCCACGACGATACCGCCACCGACGCCAGTACCCAAAGTCGCCATCACCATGCTGTCGTATTCCTTGCCGCTGCCTTTCCAATATTCGCCCAGCGCTGCTACATTGGCATCATTGCCGGCTCTTACAGGCAATCCGATCAGATTTTCCAGTTCCTTGGCCACTTCCATGCGTCCCCAGCCCAGGTTGACACACATATTTACAACACCTTTGCTGTTGACAGGACCGGGTACACCCACGCCCACACCGATCACGTCCTTGCGTTCAATGTGGTGCGCAGCCATATAGTCTTCCAGTGCCTTGGCTACATCCGGCAAGATCTGACTGCCATTGCCAGTCTTGACCGTGGGGATTTCCCAGCTGTCAAGCATCGTGCCAAGCTCATCAAAATAGGCGATTTTTACGGTGGTTCCGCCAATATCCACGCCAAAACCATATTTCATAGTACTACCCCTTATTTTATTGTGTTCTCTCTTGGGTCATTATACAACATGCACAAGAAAAAATCCATAGCTTGCTGAAATTTTACAAAAAAATTTTCCTTTTTTCTTGCGTTTAGCTCGTTTTTGCGGTAACATATAGATATATACCTGAAAGGATGTGTCCAAACACTTATGATTAAAGTTGATATTTCCAACGTATGGGGTCAGGTCTCTCTGCCCGATCTGCTGGCTCTGGAAAAAGAAGTTTTTGCCGCCCACGCTACTCTGGCAGAGGGTACCGGCGAAGGAAACGACTTTCTGGGCTGGCTGAATCTGCCCGTCGAGCGCCCCACCGATGAAATGCGCCGCATCAGCGCTGCGGCAGAGCGGATCCGTCAGAACTCTGATGTATTCGTGGTCGTAGGCATTGGCGGCAGCTATCTTGGCCCCCGTGCCGCCATCGAACTGTTGCAGGGTGCAAACCACAATATCGGCAAAGGCAAGGGCAACCCCCAGATCTTCTACGCCGGCAACACCCTGTCTACCCGTGCCTGGAACGAGCTGGAACAGCTGCTGGAAGGCAAGGACTTCTCCATTGCCATCATCTCCAAGTCCGGTACCACCACCGAGCCTGCCATTGCCACCAGAAACCTGCGCTGGCTGTTGGAGCGGAAATACGGCGCAGAAGGTGCTAAGAGCCGCATTTATGCCATCACCGACCCCTGCAAGGGCGCACTGCGCCAAATGGCTACCGAGGAAGGCTGGGAGTCTTTCATCATCCCCCCCAGTGTTGGTGGCCGTTACAGCGTGTTGACCGCTGTTGGCCTGCTGCCCATGGCTGTCGCCGGTATCGACATCAATACCGTTATGGCCGCCGCTGCAGAAGCACGAAAGGTCTATGACATCCGTTCTTTCGAAAACCCTGTGTGGCTGTATGCCGCAGTTCGTAACCTGCTGTATCGTCGGGGCAAGTGTATTGAGATTCTGGAATCCTTCGAGCCCGGTTTCAAGATGATGGGCGGCTGGTGGCAGCAGCTGTTCGGTGAGTCCGAAGGCAAGGATGGTAAGGGCATTTTCCCCGTTACCGCCGAGTTCACCCCCGACCTCCACTCTCTGGGTCAGATGATCCAGCAGGGCGAGCGCAATATTTTTGAGACCATGGTTCGCTTTGCCCCTCCCGCCCGTCGCTGCATTGTCGGCTCCGACTGGAAAAATCTGGATGGTTTGAACTATCTGGAAGGCAAGACTCTGGACTTCGTGGATGAGCAGGCATTCCAGGGCACTCTGGCTGCCCACGTGGACGGCGGCGTGCCGGTCATCACCATGGACATGGGCGAGCTGAACGATGCCAAGCTGGGCGAAATGTTCTATTTCTTCGAGCTGGCTTGTGGCGTTTCCGCCTATATGCTGGGCGTCAATCCCTTCAACCAGCCCGGCGTTGAGTTCTATAAGCGCAATATGTTCCACCTGCTGGGCAAGCCCGGTTATGAGCAGCTGTAATTTTTTATCAGAAAAGCAAAAATAACTATTGCAAATTTCGCACATTACTGGTAAAATACACATAAGCCATAACGGCATAGCAAAGGAGGAATATCCTATGATTCGTGTTATTTTGGGCCTGAAGGGCTCCGGCAAGACCAAGAAGCTGATCGCATCTATCCAGGAAACTCTGGAACACGCCAAGGGCGATGTGGTCTGCATTGAGTACGGCAAGAAGCTGACCTATGACATTAACTATAAGGTCCGTCTGGTCGACTCCCAGGAATATGCTATCACCAATGCTGATATGCTGAAGGGTTTCCTGAGCGGTCTGCACGCAGGCAACTTCGACATCACTAATGTGTTCATCGACAATCTGTACAAGACCATCGGCTCCGATAAGGCCGCAGCTGAAGAATTTGTCAGCTGGTGCGCATCTTTCGCTGCCGCCAATAATATGAACATCACCATGACCATTTCCGAGGATCCGGCAAACCTGTCCGACGAGGTCAAGAAGTACCTGTAACACCTACATAACCCCACTGCCCTGTGCAGTGGGGTTCCTTTCTGCCTTTTTCGGCGGATTATGCCGTACATAAATTGTCCATTTTATCCGTAAAACAGCACAAAAACCGGGAAGCGACCGCCCCGGTTTTTTCTAATTCTTTCATATTGACATTCTCCATCAATTATGCCATAATATTGTGTAGCGTGCTACATTTTTAAAAAGGAGGTTTTTGTGTGAAACAGCACTTTGGTCATCGGTTTCGCATTCTGCACTGGTGTGCCGATCAAATGACCACCGATGCACTGGCGCAAATGGAGCTGACATCCTCCCAGGGACGGATCATGGGCTTTATCGCCCGATCAAAAACGCCCCCTTGTGCCAGAGATATCGAAGATTTTTTCGGTCTGACCCATCCCAGTGTTTCCGGCACTTTGGCAAGACTGAAAAAAAAGGATTTCATCGAATTTCGCCCGGATGAAAATGATCACCGCTGCAAACGAATATACATTCTGCCCAAGGGTCAGGAATGTCACAGTAAAATGGTGCAAACCATTGACCAGATTGAGCGCCAGATCATAAACGATTTTACCCCGGAAGAGCAGGCTCAGTTCTCGGCGCTATTGAACCGAGCCATCCATAATCTCGGTGGCGACCAGTGCCACCATTGCAAGGAGGAACCCAAGAAATGATAAGAAGACTTGCCCGGTGTATCCGGGAATACTGGTGGGCTGCGGTTTTAAGCCCTCTGTGTATGGTGGGCGAAGTGGCCATGGAAGTGCGCATTCCCAAGGTGATGAAGTCGCTTTATGACTTTGGTGTCAGTGAGCAGAACATGGACATTGTGGTTTCCAAGTCCGTCGAGCTGGTGCTGTGCGCCCTGCTGTCGCTGTTATTTGGTATTGCCTCAGCTGTTTTTGCTTCCAAAGCCGCCACCGGCTTTGCCAAAAACCTGCGCCACGATATGTACTATCGGGTACAGGATTACAGCTTCCGCAACATTGATAAATTCTCCAGTGCTTCTCTGGTCACCCGTTTGACCTCTGATGTTGCCCAGTTGCAAATGGCCTTCCAAATGTCCATTCGTATGGCCATCCGCTGCCCCATGATGCTGATTTTGGCACTGATCAATGCTTTGCAGATCTCCACCACACTTTCTTCCATCTATCTGAAAGTAATGCCCATTTTGATCGTGGCGCTGGGCTGCCTGATTCCCATGGTCTTTAAGATTTTCGACCGTGGCTTTAAACTCAACGACAAGCTCAACACCGTGGTACAGGAAAATGTCCATGGCATCCGGGTGGTCAAATCCTTTGTCCGCCAGGATAAGGAGGAAGAAAAGTTTACCGGCGTTTCTTCCGAACTGAAAAAGACCTTCTCCAAGGCCGAAAAGATCCTGTCTCTGAACAGCCCTGTGATGATGAGCTGCGTGTATATCTGTATTTTGTCCATCTCCTGGGTAGGCGCACAGATGGTAGTAGCCTCCGGCAACAATCCCCTGAATGGCCTGACCACCGGCGATCTCAGCTCCCTGTTCGTCTATACCACCCAGATCCTCAGCTCCCTGATGATGCTGAGTATGGTCTTCGTTATGCTGACCATGAGCCGCACCCCTCTACGCCGCTGCTACGAGGTGTTAGCAGAGGAATCTGACCTGCGCTCTCCCGAAAATGCTGTCACCGATGTGAAAGACGGCTCCATTTCCTTTGAAAATGTTTCCTTCCGCTACTCCGAAAACGCCAAGCACCGGGCTTTGAAAAATGTGAATTTGACCATCCCCTCCGGTGCAACCGTTGGTATTCTGGGCGGCACCGGCTCCAGCAAATCCACTCTGGTGCAACTGATTCCCCGTCTGTACGATGTCACCGAAGGTGTCGTCAAAGTAGGCGGCGTAGACGTCCGGGACTACGATTTGGAAACTTTGCGTGACAATGTGGCCATGGTGCTGCAAAAGAATGTGCTGTTCTCTGGCAGCATTAAGGAAAACCTCCGCTGGGGCAATCCCAATGCCACCGACGAAGAACTGGAACACGCCTGCCGTCTTGCCTGTGCCCATGATTTTATTGTGAGCTTCCCCGACGGATATGATACCCACATCGAACAGGGCGGCACCAATGTGTCCGGCGGTCAGAAGCAGAGACTATGTATCGCCCGTGCCCTGCTGAAAAATCCCAAGATCCTGATTTTGGATGACTCCACCTCCGCCGTGGACACCAAAACCGACGCCTCCATCCGCAAGGCTTTTGCCGAGGAAATCCCCGGTACAACAAAGTTGATCATCGCACAGCGAATTGCCTCTGTTCAGGACAGCGACATCATTCTGGTTCTGGACAATGGCCAGGTAGTGGCTGCAGGCAATCACGAAGAATTGATGAAAACCTCCACCATTTATCAGGAAGTCTACTATTCCCAGCAGAAAGGGGGAGAAGAATAATGCCTCCTGTCAGAATGCGCGGCGATGGCCGCAAAGCAAAAAATCCCCTGAAGACCCTTGGACGGCTTCTGGGCTATATGAAAAAATACACGCTCACCCTTATTATTGTGCTGCTATGTATCGTCGCATCTGCCATTGCCAGTGCCCAGAGTTCCTCTGCTTTGGGAACCCTTGTGGATGATTTTATCCTGCCCATGGTAGATGGCGGCTCCACGGACTTTGCCCCTGTCTGGAATTTTTTGATCACATTGGCCTGTTTCTTCGTCATCGGTGTTGTGGGTCAGTTCCTGCAAAGCTATCTGATGGTAGGTGTGACCCAGGGCATCCAGAAGAACATCCGTGACGAAATGTTCCACAAGATGCAGCGGCTTCCCATCCGCTACTTCGACTCCAACGCCGCCGGTAATATCATGTCCCGCTACACCAGCGACATCGACACCCTGCGGCAGATGATCTCCCAGTCCATTCCTCAGGCCGTTTCCTCCATCGTTACCCTGATCGTGGTACTGATTTTCATGCTGAGAGAATCCTGGATTCTGACCATTGTTTCCATGATCACGGTGGTAGGCATCATCTTCGTGACCAAATTCCTTGCCACCAGATCTGCCAAATACTTTATCGGCCAGCAGCGCTCTCTGGGCAAGGTCAATGGTTATATTGAAGAAATGATCTCCGGTCAGAAAGTCGTCAAAGTCTTTAACCACGAAGATGTCTGCAAAGAAGAATTTGACAAGCTGAATGAGGAGCTGTGCAACAACGCCTACTCCGCCGGTAAATTCTCCAACATGATGGGTCCCATCAATAACAATCTGGGCTATGTGCAGTACGCCATCCTCGCCATCGTCGGTGGCACACTGGTGGTGCAGTCTGCTGCCATCAAATCCTGGCTGGGTCTGGATGCGGATGTATCCATCCTGACCTTGGGTAGTCTGATGGCCTTTATGACCCTGTCCCGCAGCTTCAACCAGCCCATCAATCAGATCTCCCAGCAGATGAACTCCATCATCATGGCTCTGGCCGGTGCCGAGCGGATCTTTGAGCTGATGGACGAAGTGCCGGAAGAAGACCATGGCTATGTCACCCTGGTCAATGCCCACATTGCAGAAGACGGTACCATCACCGAGTGTGCTGAGCACACCGGCCACTGGGCATGGCGGCATCCCCATCAGGCTGATGGCACCGTGACTTATACCGAGCTGAAGGGCGATATCACCATGCACGATGTGGATTTTGGCTATGTGCCCGAAAAAACTGTGCTGCACGATGTAAGCCTCTACGCCACCCCCGGTCAGAAGATCGCCTTTGTAGGTGCTACCGGCGCAGGCAAAACCACCATCACAAACCTCATCAACCGCTTCTACGACATTGCTGATGGCAAGATCCGTTACGACGGCATTAACATCAACAAGATCAAAAAAGAGGACCTGCGCCGTTCTCTGGGCGTGGTGTTGCAGGAAACCAATCTCTTTACTGGCACCGTCATGGAAAATATCCGCTACGGTAATCTGGATGCTACAGATGAGCAATGTATCGAGGCTGCAAAGTTGGCCAATGCTCACGATTTTATTACCAGATTGCCCAACGGCTATGACACGGAGCTGACCGGCAACGGTGCCAATCTGTCTCAAGGCCAGCGGCAGCTGATCGCCATTGCCCGTGCTGCGGTGGCCGATCCTCCGGTAATGATCATGGACGAAGCAACTTCCTCCATCGATACGCGTACCGAACGACTGGTG
Organism: uncultured Oscillospiraceae bacterium; assembly: GCA_964534615.1. Lineage (GTDB taxonomy): Bacteria > Bacillota > Clostridia > Oscillospirales > Oscillospiraceae > Faecousia. Next base: position 10,059 of record CAZHPO010000015.1, on the reverse strand, counting down.
CAGAACGGCATGGATGCACTGATGAAAGGCAGAACCGTCTTCGTCATCGCCCATCGTCTTTCCACCATTATGAACTCCGACTGTATCATGGTACTGGATCATGGCCACATCATCGAACGTGGCACCCACGACGATCTGATTGCCCAGAAGGGCACCTATTATCAACTCTATACCGGCGCATTTGAGCTGGAGTAAACCACGCAGGGCGTGCTGCAATGCAGTGCGCCCTGTTCTTATGCCCTCGTTTGTCATGGGCTGTCTTCGCCCCACTGCTGACCGCATCCAACTCATAATTTTTTATTGACAATTCTTTTTTGCAGACTTATAATAAAAACCGCATTGTGCAACGCATATTTTAAAACCGTCACCATTTCTAGAGGATGCATTTATGATACATATTGACCACGTAACCAAGGAATTTAAAAAAGTCATAAAAAAGCCGGGCATCGCCGGTTCTGTTCAGTCTCTGTTTCACCGGGAATATGAAACGCTGAAAGCAGTGGACGATATTTCTTTTCACGTCGGCAAAGGAGAGATTTTGGGGTTTATCGGTGCCAACGGCGCCGGCAAATCCACCACCATCAAAATGCTTACCGGCATTTTGACTCCCACCTCCGGTACCATTGAGATCGGCGGTCAAAGTCCCTTCCAAAATCGCACCAAGTATGTCAAAGAAATCGGCGTTGTTTTTGGCCAGCGGACTCAGCTGTGGTGGGATCTCCCCCTGACAGAAACCTTCTCCGTGCTAAAAGAGATCTATCAGGTGGACGAAGCCAATTTCAAGGCTCGTCTGGGTTTTCTGAACGAAGTATTGGAGCTGAACGACTTTATCAAAAGTCCGGTACGTACCCTGTCCCTGGGTCAACGAATGCGTGCTGATCTGGCTGCCAGTCTGATCCACAACCCCAAGGTGCTGTTTCTGGATGAGCCCACCATCGGCCTGGATGTGGCTGTAAAAAACAGCATTCGCCAGGCCATCACCCACATCAACGAGCAAGAACACACCACCATCATCCTGACCACCCATGATCTGAGCGACATTGAGTCTCTCTGCAAGCGGATCGTAATGATCGATAAAGGCCGTATCATGTATGACGGCGATCTGTCCGAAATGAAGCATCACTATGGTCGTTTCCGTCAGATCAACCTGTCACTGAACAACAGCGATGATTTTGATCGGCTGTCTCTGCCGGAAAACACCAAAATCGAACGCAACAAAGAGTTGATCACCTTGACTTTCGACAGCGAAACCACACCTGTAGACAAAATGCTGTCCCGGATTTTGAGCGAAGTCAGTGTCAGGGATATTTCCGTGGGCGATGTAAATATTGAGGAGATCGTCCGCCGGATGTATGCCAAGGAGGATAACCTATGATCGCCGGATGCAAACGGTTTTTAAACACCTATAAGGGTTTTGTCCGAGCAGGCGTTCAAAGTTCCATGGCGTATCGCAGCAGCTTCATGTGCTATATGGCCGGAGAAACACTGTATTGCTTTGTCATGTTTTTCATCTGGAAAGCGGTATTTGCCGCCTCTGGAGAAGGCCAGTTCATGGGCTTTACCCTGACGGACATGACAGTGTATGTATTTCTTTCCAATCTGGTACGCTTTCTCACCAGCTCTGACTCCACCCAAAATCTGGCAGAAGAAATCCGTGATGGCAGCATCATCATGCGGCTGATCAAGCCCGTCAACCCGGATTTCAGTCTGCTGGCAACGGAGCTAGGCAATACCGCCGTGACCATGATCTTCATTTTTCTGCCGGTAATGGCAGGTGTGGAAATTTATCGCTACGTTACTTTGGGCTATGTAGCTTTCCAGCTGGGAAATTTCCTGTGTTTCCTGCTGAGCTGTCTGCTAAGTTATCTGCTGTCTTTCTATTTAAACCTGCTTTTCGGCTATCTCGCCTTTTTCCTGATGAATATTTGGGGATTCTCCATTTTGAAAAACTCCATCATCAGTTTCTTCTCCGGTTCGCTGATCCCTTTGGCCTTCTTCCCCGATGCCTTCCGCCGCATTTTGGAACAATTGCCCTTCGCCTCTCTGGTGTATGTGCCAACCATGGTCTATATGGGCAAGTATACCGGCTCGGAACTGGCAGTGATCCTGCTCAAGCAGGTACTATGGATCGGTGTATTTGTGGCCATCAGCCGGCTACTTTGGCACTGGGCCAAAAATCGATTGGCTGTGCAGGGAGGTTAACCTATGCGATTTTTAAGATTATACCGCACTTTCCTGATCCAGCGGCTGAAAACCATGATGGAATACCGTGTGGATTTTCTCACCGGTGCATCCAGTTTTCTGGTCAATCAGCTGACCAATATCGTCTTCATCCGTATTCTATTCGGGCAGATTCCGGCACTGGACGGCTTTTTGTACAACGAAATCCTTTTTATCTATGGTTTCTCCCTCGTCCCCAAAGGGCTTGACCACCTATGTACCGATAATCTATGGAAGGTGGCCTGGTTCATCGTCCGCAAAGGGGATTTTGACAAGTACCTGACCCGCCCGATCAACCCCCTGCTTCATGTCATTATGGAGGATTTCCAGCTGGATGCTCTGGGGGAACTGCTGGTAGGCATTGTTCTGATGGTGATCGCCGGCTCAGCACTGGGTCTGCAATTGAGCGTTCTCAATGTCATACTGATGCTCATTGCCATTATTTTCGGCGCATTGATTTTCACAGGCATCAAAATCGCAGGTGCTTCCATTGCATTTAAAATCAAGCAAAGCGGCAGTATTTTGCAGATTTTCTACCTGACTTCCGATTTTGCCAAGTACCCTGTGACCATTTACAGCAGCGCCATCCGAAACATCGTCACCTACATCATTCCCTTCGCCTTCACCGCCTACTACCCGGCGTCTTATCTGCTCCGGGGAGGCAATCCTCTGTTTTGTATCGGCGGCGTGGTAGTGGCCGCCTGTGCAGTCATGGCCATTGGTATTTTCCTGTGGAATCACTTCCTGTCCACCTACGAAAGTGCAGGCAGTTGAGCTTTCTCCAAAACAAAAAGCTGTTGCAGAAAATTCTGCAACAGCTTTTCTCTTACTTTTTCTTCGCCAGTCGCCACATCACACAGGCAACCACACCCACACAACCAGCGGCAATACCCACATATGTCCAGGGATCTGCCCAAATCCGATCCATCCAGTCAGGCAGCTTGTAATAGATACTCATGCAAATCGTACCAATGCACCGGGCAATGACCAGAACCGTCATCAGCACACAGCCGATAAAAATACCTTTCCATGGAACGTTCTTCATAAAAGCCTCCTTACCACAAGACGAACAACACCAGAATGGTCAAAAAGCCAAAATTAAACAGGCTGAAATATCGCAGATAGTAGCCGGATTTTCCAGGATTGTGGCTGGTATACTCCCGGAATGTAATCAGGCTGGCCAACGAGGAGATCAGCGTTCCCACGCCGCCGATATTGACACCCAGCAACAGTTCCCGATAATTATCCGTGAACTGGGACAGCAAAATTGCTGTAGGCACGTTGCTGATGACCTGGCAGGACAGCACACTCATTAAGAGTGTACTTTTTTCCAGCAAATAAGAAAATAACTGCCGCACTTCATCGATCCTAGCCATGTTTCCAGAAAAAATAAAGAAAAATGTAAAGGTCAAAAGCAGTGGATAATCCACCATTTTCAGTGCCTTTCGGTCTGCAAAGATCAGCACCGCCGGAATGATCACCAGCCCCAGCCAATAGGGAATCCCCCGAAACACGATGGCAATGGACAGGGCAAACAGCAGCAGATACAGCACCGTTCTCCCTGTAGGCAGCTTCGGCTTCTCTGCCTGCACTTGCAGCGGCTCCCTCTTGACAAAAATAATGCAGCAAAGTGTGATCAGCACCACCGACACCGCAAAGGGCAACAGCATGATCTGCATAAATTCCATAGTCGGAATTTGGAATTTTGTGTAAAGATACAGATTTTGAGGATTTCCGAACGGAGTGAGCATACCACCCAAATTGGCTGCAATATTTTGCATAATGAAGGTAAAGGCCATATAGCGCTGCTTTCCGGTGGATGTCAGCACCAGATACCCCAGAGGCAAAAATGTCAGCAGGGCCATGTCATTGGCAATGAGCATGGAACCAATAAAGGTAATATACACCAATGCCAGGATCGCCATTCTTGCATTTTGGAAACACCGAACGATCTGCTGGGCTAAAATATAGAAAAATTGGATATTTTTTAAAGCACATACCACTGCCAGCACGCAAAACAGGCAGGTCAGGGTCTTCACATCAAAATATTCCAAATACTGCCCATCCGGGGGCACAAAAAACATGGTCACTATGGCCGCCACCATTGCAACCACCATCACCACATTTTTCCGCAGAAATGTGGTAGTGTTATGAAATACAAATTCTCTTGTCATAGTCTCACTTCTCTTATTTTCATCACAATCAGTTTTCTTGCTGTCATAGCAGTTATGATAACACACCGCCGACCGCTTTTCAATCCATTCTTTGGGCTTTTCTCCCAAAAATCAATCCGAATATTTTCCTTTACTGGCCGTGGGAATTGTGTTATACTGTTTGTACTATCGTGTTTTTCCGGAGGGATATCCATGAAACTTCCACAAGTCAACAAAAAATTCACCTGGAACTATACAGCCTTGGCTTTTGCGTTGCCTATGTCACTGATGCTGGTGATCTATTTTATCACTTCCATCACCCCTTTCGGCAGCTATACCCTGCTGTATTCCGACAATTTCCACCAGTATTACCCCTTCTTCCGCCAGTTTCGGGATTCTATTCGTTCCGGTTTCGGCCTTCAGTGGACCTGGAGTGTCGGCGGAGGTCTGGATTACCTTGGCATGATCTCCTATTATCTGGGTTCTCCGCTGAACCTGTTAAGCATCTTGATGCCTGAAAGCTGGGTGCTGAGTTACTTCACCCTGCTCATGCCCATTAAGCTGAGCCTGGCCAGCGGCTTTTTTGCCATCATGTTGAAAAAACTCTTTGGCAAAGATGATCTGTCCCTTACCATGTTCGGCAGTTTCTATGCGCTGTGTGCCTGGGCACTGGGCTACCACTGGAACATCATGTGGCTAGACAGCTTTGCGCTGCTCCCTCTGGTTGCGTTGGGCACCATCTTGCTGCTAAGAGATCGAAAGTACCTGCTCTATACCATCTCCCTGGCTCTGTCGGTGCTTTCTAACTACTATATTGGTTTTTTTGTCTGCCTGTTTGTATTTTTGCTGTTCTGGTGCTATGAGATCAGTCGGTTTAAGGATCTGTGGCGTTTCTTTGCGGACCTGTTCTGCATCGGTGTATTTACCATTCTGGCACTGGGAATGACCGCCGTTCTGGAAATTCCCACCCTGGCCTCCCTGCAAACCACTTATTCCAGCACCAGCCAGTTCCCTGACGGTTTTACCCTGAACATCGTTTCGGCAGAAGCACAGGCTGCTGCCAAGGAAGCCTGGAACGCCTATACCGCCGCCAAAGAAGCCGGCGACCCCACCCTGGGTCTGTGGTTCAAAGCCATCACCACCGGTTTTCCCGTGGTTTTTGACGGCATGCAGCAAGTTGCCGGTCAGATCGGCGGTGGCCAGACCCCCACATATAAAGATGGCCTACCCAACCTGTACTGTGGTGTTTTCCCCATCGCCCTCGGCTTCCTGTTTCTCATGTCCAAGGATGTCAAATTCCGGGATAAGCTTTGCAGTGTCTGCCTGTTGACACTGTTTATCCTCAGTTTCCTGTTCCGACAGCTGGACTATGTTTGGCACGGCTTCCATTTTACCAATCAGATCCCCTACCGCTTCAGCTTCCTGTTCAGTTTCGTTGTTCTGTATATGGCCTATCGAGCCTGGTTGCTGAAAGACACCTTCTCCCTTCGCAAAATCATCATTGCCGGTATTTTAAGCATTGCAGTTCTGCTTTTCGGCAAGCACGATTCTACCGACACCCTGTACTGGCTGTTTAATTTTACATTCCTGGCCGTGTATCTTCTGTGCATGATCCTGTCTCACACCAATTTCTCCATGTTTTCAAAAGTGCTTTCTCAGGTCGTCGCCCCGGAAGATGCCACTGTTTTGGAAATCGAGCCGGTTGAACAGCCCAATTATCACCGCCGTCGCCAGATCATATCCATGGTTCTGGCCGGTACCATGACACTGGAGCTGGTTTTGTACACTGCTCTGTTCTTCAGCGGTTTCAGCATTGCTGACTACGACTACCCCAAGCATGAAGATCAGGCCGCTGCCCTGTTCCAGAAGTTAGAGGCGTTGGATGATGGAAGTAGCCTGTTCTACCGAACTGAGGTGACCCACAGCCAAACCCTGAATGACGGTGCCCTCAACGGTTATAACGGTCTTTCCACCTTCACCAGCTCTGCCAATGTTAAAACCACCGAATTTATGCAGTGTCTGGGCGCCGCTGGTTATAACAGCTGGAATCGCTATTGCTATGAAGAAAGCAGCCCCGTGTCCAACCTGTTCCTCAATTTGAAATATCTGGTAGAACGGGACAAGCAGACCGATGGCAACACTTATTTCGATCCTGTGTTGACAGAAAACAACATGACTGTATTGGAAAACAACGCCTATCTCCCCCTGGGTTTCCTGACAGAGTCTGCACTTTCCGACCTGAAATTTGACACTGCCAACCACTCCTTTGCCTTCCAAAACAATCTGTTTAAAGCCGCCACCGGTCTGAATGAGAATGTTTGGAGCAACACCCCCACCGCTACCCTCACTTCCAGCGGCGGCGTCAATATCTTGAAAGAAACCTCCGGCTGGGTCAGATTTTCCACTGGCGGCAGTGGTGGCACTATAACCTACACCTATATCGTTCAGGCAGAGGGTTTCATGTGTCTGGATATGAACTTCTACAAGATGGAAAACTTCTCCGTCCATCTCAACAACAAGGAGCTTTACCGGGAATCCTATAAACTGAACCAAATGATGGCTGTTGGTGATGTAAAGCCCGGCGATAAGGTGGAAATCAAGATCACCTGCAAGCCCAACTTCTCCAGCACTTCCATGTCTTTGTATGCTTCCATCATGGATGAGGACGTATTCCGCAAGGGCTACGATATTCTCAACGCCTCCACATTGAAGCTGACAGAAGCAGACACCACCTATTTCAGCGGAACCATCAACTGCAACCGAGATGGCCTGCTTTATACCTCCATCCCCCAAAACGGCAACTGGAAAGCCTATGTGGATGGCCAGGAAGTGGAAGTTTCCATGGTTGGCGATTGTATGCTCAGCGTTCCAATGACAGCAGGTCAGCACACTGTTGAATTCCGTTATGAAAACAAAGCACTGTTGATCGGCGGTCTGATTTCTCTGGGTTGTGCAACGGTATTTGTGGTCATTCTCGTGGTCGATCACCAGATCCGCAAGAAAAATGCTGCCCAAAAGGAATTGGAAAAAGCCCTGAAAAAAAGCAGGAAAAAGTCCTGATCCCTTTAAAAAAACACCAAATGAAAAAAGCAGATGGCCCGGATTGATCCGTGCCATCTGCTTTTTCTTATTTTATGCTGGCATATTGAAATTCGATCACATCATCCTGATACTGGCTTACATACCTGGTGATGGCTCCGATAATGGTAATGGTATCCCCCACCTGAGGCGGATTTTCCATATTGCCATAGCGAACACCGTTGGAATCGTACAGTCCGTAGATGTAAATGCTGTAGCCGGTATCGTCCTGAATATACAGGTTGCCATAATAGCCCTCTGTAATGGATGTAATGGTTCCTGTTACTTCAAATACTTCTTCTGTAGTCTCATTCTTTCCCAGCATTTGACCGTATTGCAGCGCCTGCTGGATCGTTACTGCCTTTGCTGTTCTGCCCCAGTTTTCGCCGGCGATATAATCTTTCAACAGATCACGGGCGTAGTGATTTTCTAGCCGTTCCACCTCTGTCAGCATGTTGTATTTATAGAAAGAGGTGTAGGTGTCTGTTACCACATAATAGGTCTTATGATCGTCGATCACCAGATCGGGGTCATAGGCACAGTGATAATTTCTGTTGTTGGAATGAATGAATATTCTTTTCAGTTGGCTGCCCGTTACTTCACAAAGCACCAGATCATTGTCAAAAGGCAACAGGCTGAACAGCTGAGAATAGGTGACTTTGCCTCCAGCCAGATTATACGGCGTTCGGCATTTTAAAAAACCTCCGCCCAGAACAATATCGTATTGATCGCCCCAAAGCTCTTTTCCTTTTTCCAGATATAATCTAGCCACGGTATCTGCGATCTCATTGCTGTTGCGCTCTGCATTATTGTAACCGATCACATCCGTGTATGGATTTTCCTCTGGGAAATATTTTTCAAACAAATCTCCCACGATCTCGTCATCTTCCAATGTTGCATCCCCATAAACACGCTGGTCCAGTGTGTCCGCCGTCTTCACATCATAGTGATCGGTGATGGTATTGTAGCTTACGCTGACATAGCTCAAACCGCTGTTGTACCCACCAGCCTGGAGATGATAGACCCCATACTTGTCCTTGAGAATATAATCCTGGTGGGTATGGGCCTCAAACACCAGATCCACATATCCATTGGACAGTTCCATATCATAATAATCCAGCTTATCCGCATACTGAACGCCGGTGCTGGACATTTCCGAACCTTCATGGACGCTGTAAACAATAAAATCGCAGCCTTCCGCTCTCAGCCGAGTAGCCTCTGCCTTCACCAGATCTGTCAGTTCCTTTCCGGTGGCAAAGGTCAATCCATCGGTAAACTCCCCGGAAATGGATGACAGGCAATCCCCAATCGCACCGATAATACCGATCTTCACACCACCCCGCTCCACGATCACAGAGCTGTCGCAATAAGCGCTGTCCACACGATCATCCCTAACATTGATCCCTAAAAACGGAAAATCAGCCAGTGCTGCATTTTGGGCAATATACTGGCTACCCCAGTCATATTCATGGTTGCCCAATGTCATGGATACAAAGCACATTTCATTCATCCATTCGGTCATCAGCGCACCCTTGTTTGAGCTGGACTCTACGCTGCCCTGCCACATATCGCCGGAAGACAGCACAATTTCATAGGCACTGTCATCGGCATAGGCATTTTTCAAGTAGGTCGTCAACTCATCTACACCGGGATTGGACTGGGCATCGTTAAACACACCGTGCAGGTCGTTAAATGCGTAAAAATCCAGCGTAATGATGACACTTCCCAGGCAGTTGTCACAGGTGCCATCATGATTTTCATCCTGGTGATCGCACCCCGGTTCCAAGGGCTGTGTATTTTCGGGAATGGATGTGGAGATATTTCCAGATGTGCCGGGGTTCTGCTCACAAGCACATAGCAGGATCATCAACACCAATAAAAAAGCTGCAATCCCCGCTAATTCTCTCTTTCTCATGGGTTCGCCTCCAAAGAAATTTTCTGATGTTAGTTCATTATATCATAGCTGCTTTGAAAAGACAAGAAGCACCACCTTTGCCCCCTCTGGAAAAAATTTTTAAAAAATCGAAAAAAAGTGTTGACATTTCTCCTTCCCCGTGCTAATATATTCAAGCGCTAAGGCGCACAACCAAATAATAAATGCGCGAGTGGTGGAATTGGTAGACTCGCTAGATTCAGGTTCTAGTGCTCATTCCGGGCATGCGGGTTCAAGTCCCGCCTCGCGCACCAAAAGAAGGACATCCTTTGGATGTCCTTCTTTTTCATCTCACCGGTGTCATCGTCCACGGTTTTCAGGATGTTTCCTCTTTTCTTTTCCCCATTTTCATGTTACAATAAAGAAAAAAGAACTTCGGAGGCAAGAATATGTCTTTTCTGCCCATTACAAAAGAAGAAATGCAGGATCGTGGCTGGGAAAGCTGCGATTTCGTCTACGTCATCGGCGATGCCTATGTGGATCACCCTTCCTTCGGCCACGCCATCATCAGCCGCATTTTGGAAAGCCATGGCTACAGTGTAGGCATTATTTCTCAGCCCGACTGGAAAAATCCCAAGTCCATCGCTGTATTCGGTCGACCCCGGCTGGGCTTTTTGGTATCCGGCGGCAATATGGACTCCATGGTCAACCACTATTCCGTTTCCAAGCACCGCC
>CAZHPO010000014.1:0-20859 GCA_964534615.1 uncultured Oscillospiraceae bacterium | reverse complement strand
ACACTGCTCATCACACAGGAAGCAGAGAACAGGCAAATATCCATTGAAAACAGTCGATACAGTGTGATTTCCCGACCATCCGCAGAAAGCATATAGGCTCTTAGCTGGCCGGATTTGATGAGCATCAGCCCAGCACAATCCACGCTGCCATTGTGAACGATCTCCCCTTTGGACACCATCCGGGGAATTGCATTCTTTTCGATCAATTGCTGCTCCTGGGCTGTCAACTTGTTCCAAATTGGAAAATAAGAAGAAATGGGCATACGATCATCCTCCCTGATTTTATTATAACAAGTAAAAAATATTCTTGTCAACAAACAGACATTGTGATTTTATCACAGAAAAAGAAAAAAATCCTTGGTTATACTATAAAAAAACGAAGGAAGTGCAATAATGGATAAAATCTATGATATGATCGTTATTGGCGGCGGCCCCGGTGGTTACACCGCCGCCCTGTACGCTGCACGAGCAGGCCGGAGCGTTCTGGTTCTGGAAAAGCTCTATGCCGGTGGGCAAATGACGCAGACCCACCAAATCGACAACTACCCCGGTTTCCCCGATGGGGTTGACGGTTTTACCCTGGCTTTGAATATGCAACAGCAAGCCCATCGTTTCGGTGCAGAAACCCTGTCAGAAGAAGTAACAAAGCTGAATCTGGAATCCTGCCCCAAAAAAGTCGTCACCCCCGACAGATGCTTTTATGGAAAAACCATCATCATCGCTACCGGTGCTGATCCACGCCCCCTGAATATTCCCAGAGAGCAGGCTTTTCGCAGTTTTGGCCTTCACTACTGTGCTGCCTGCGACGGAAATTTTTATCAGGACAAAACCGTAGTCGTTATCGGCGGCGGCAATACTGCCGCCGGAGATGCCCTGCTTTTAAGCCGAATTGCAAAAAAAGTGTTTCTGATTCACCGGCGAGACAGTCTCCGTACTGATCGAATCTATCAACGTGCGCTATTGCAGACACCAAACGTGGAAATACGCTGGAACAGCGCCGTCACCCAGCTTTTGGGGCAGGAACAGATTGCCGGTCTGAGGTTAAAAGAGCTGCTTTCCGGCCAGGAAACAGATATTTCCTGCGACGGCATATTTGTCAGCATCGGTCGTCAGCCTGCCACAGCCTTGCTGGATGGGCAATTATCTCTGGATACCGGTGGATATATTATCGCTGACGAATCCACCAGAACCTCCATTCCCGGCGTATTCGCCGTAGGAGATGTCCGTTCCAAACAGGTCCGTCAAATCGTCACTGCCGTGGCCGATGGTGCTGTCGCTGCCCACAGCGCCGAAGAATACCTGGCACAAACCATCTCTGATTAAACAAGCCCCCTGCCGATTCACTCAGATCAGCAGGGGGGTAATATCATTCTTTTGCCGGTTTTTCCATCAAACCATATTTGACTTTGACCCGATCCAGTTTTTCCAGCATGGGCTCTGACAGGAACCACAAGAACAGCACTGTTGCCAGGGCATGAATCGCATCAGCAGGCACACCGGTGATATATGCAGTTATGATCATTTTCCAGTTAGGATCAGCCTGATACATCAATACGGAGGCAGGATTCATAATGCCACCATAGATAATGAACGTGACCAGACCTCCAAACACACTCAAACTGACCTTATTGCGGTGCAGCAATCCCTTTCGGAAGAAAATACCAGCCAGCAAACCCATGACTCCCATGGCAAACATCTGCCATGGGGTCCAAGGTCCTTGTCCAAACAGAACATTCGAGCAGAACATGGTCATAGCACCGACCATAAATCCTGCCTCTGCTCCAAAGGCAACACCAGTCAAAATGACCATTGCCGCCACCGGTTTAAAGCCTGGCAACGCAAAGAATGCGGCACGACCACCGATAGCCAGCGCACTGAGAACGGATAAAATCACCAATTCTCTTGCTTGAGGCTTTCGTCCTTCAAAAATCAGGAAGAAAGGCAGCATGGTCTCAAAAATAATGGCGAACGAAATCAGCATATACTTTCGCCCTCCATCAATTTGCAATCCGCCCAAAATTGTCAACGGGATCGCAACCAGAGAAAGCAAAATGGTCGCTTTGGTTCGTTTACTCAGTTTTCCGCTGAGCAAACGCTGCTCCCGCACAGAAGATTTTCGACTGATACAGGCTGCAAAAACGCCGAAGGAAAGGAACAGCAGTACATAGAGCCATCCATTTTTTCTGATAAAATCGTTTCCCTGATACAGTTGGCTCAGATCCAATGTCAGCGTAGTATACAGCAGCAAACACAGCGTCAGCACACCGGAACAGGCACCTACGATCTTTCGCCAAATCGGTAATTTCTCCGGTTTTCTCTCCTCCGGGGGCATGATATCCACTTTCTCAGGTCTTTTGGGTGGCTCCATTTCCGGAAGCACTCCCCCACAAGCAGCGATCACATCCTCAGCGGTGACTGCGTTGGGCAGCAAATGCCGAGCCATTCGATTGGCCGAAGTGGTATAAAAGCTCTTTCCGGCAAAGAACGGTTGGGGTGCATCCATGGTAACGATGCTTCCATCGAAAAACAGACCACAGCGATCCGCATAGGATGCGCAAAATTCCACATCATGGCTGACCATAATAATACAAACGTCCCGTGCCGTCAATTCCTTGACGATTTGAGCAAATGTCAGCTTAAAATCATTGTCCACGCCCTTGGTTGGCTCGTCCAACAGCAGCACCTCCGGCTCTTGCAGCAGCACCTTCGCCATTGCGGTTCTCTGCTGTTCGCCGCCGGAAAGATCAAAAGGATGCCGATCCAGAAGTCCCTCCAAGCGGCAAAGAGATACCATTTCTTCGATCCTTGGCGCAACATCCTCCAGTTTTTTTCCTTGGAAAACCGACAACAATTCTTCCCGAACATTCTTTTTCACCAACAGCATTTGGGGATTTTGAGGCAGCGCCGTCACCTTTTTTGCACTGCAAATTCGTTTACCACGATAGGGTTTGTGAATGCCGCTGAGAATAGAAAGGGTGGTACTCTTGCCGGTACCATTGCCGCCCAGAATACAGACCAGCTCCCCAGGATACGCTTTCATGGATACACCCTTGAGGATATCCGGACTTTCCTTTTCATAGCGAAACCATACCTCGTCCAAGGTGATGCATGGTTCCTTATTCGGTAATTGGCCAGCCTGCTCCGGCACCGAGCGCAGATCGTGATCTTCTGCCCACCGGCTAAGCTGGCTTCTTCCGTCACTGACAGTCAAAGGGCAGGGACTGTCCCAGTTTAAGCTGCTCCATATCCGCATCGGCGTAGGCATGGAGTGAAGCATGGAATGTTTCCGATTTCGGAGAATTTCAAATGTACCCACAGGGTCACTGTCTGCAATCAGCTCTCCCCTGTCCATGATCAGCAGTCGATTGGCCATGGGGATCACATCCTCCAGCCGATGTTCGCAAATCAGAATGGTCGTACCCAGTTCTCGGTTGATCCGCCCTAGGGTTTGCAAAAAATCCGTTGCAGCAATGGGGTCCAACTGACTGGTCGGCTCATCCAAAATCAAAATATCCGGTTGTAGCACCATGATCGAGGCCAGATTCAGCAGTTGCTTTTGTCCGCCGGAAAGCTGTGTCACTTCCATGTGGAACCAGGTTTGAATGCCAAAAAAGCTGGCCATTTCCGCCACACGGCCACGGATGGTCGTATTGTCTACGCCCAGGCTCTCCAAACCAAACGCCAGCTCATGCCAAACTTTATCGGTAACGATTTGGCTGTCCGGATCCTGCAATACAAATCCAATTTTCGCCGCCTGGGTTTGATTATCCACCTGATCCAGCGGCTGTCCGTTATAAAGGATCACGCCCTCTTTGGCACCATGGGGTGCAAGAACGGTTTTCAGCTGGCGCAGCATGGTAGACTTACCACAGCCGGAAGATCCTGCAAGCACCACAAAATCTCCATGATGAAGCTCCATGGAGACATTGCGAAGCACCGGAACCTCCTGTTCCGGGTAAGTAAATGTTAAATTTTGGATCGCAAAGAGTTCCATTTATGATCCTCCATCAAATCGATTATCAGTGGCAAGCAACACATGCCGCTGTAGCAAATATAAGCAAGCACCTGTACCGGGCCCAGAAGCTGCCCGGAAAGTCTGGGATAATAGTTCCAGTTGAGTGCATCCGTCAGGTAGGGAACAACTGCCCCCATCCACAACGCACCCATCAACACCAAGGCGATGGCATCCCTTTTTTCAAATCGGTAAATGGAGAAAGCTGTTCTTCCTGCTGCTCCAAAGCCCCGGCTTTTCATAGAGTCTGCAGAAATAATGGATTGTTCCATCGCCCAGCTGACCGTAGCTGAAAAGGCTGCTAGTGCCTGCTGTAATTTTTCCATTAGATTTTTGGGTTGGTGCATGGCCTTTTGCACACGCATCACGCTTTGCAAATAGTTTTTAAAGCGTGGAACAAATCGCAATGTCATGGAAATCAGCAACGACATTGCCGGGATCACCCTGCCAAAGAGGTAAATGATTTTATCAGATGTAAAAACCTGATTGCAGCAATTAAACCAGACAATGGATGCTCCCATCATTACCGCAGAAGCCAGGCCAAAGCAAATCGCCTCCAGCGTAATGGGATTGTCGTTGGGAAGATACCACAAAATCGTCATACCCTCATGATTAAAAAGAGGGTTCATCACAGCCATCAACGCCAACACAGGCAGCAGATACCCCACTTGCCGCAGCATTCCCTTCCAGCCCTGTAAATACAGCAAATATGCGCATCCACAGAGCAGAGAAATTGCCAGATACACCGGTTGCCGCACAAACATGGTCACAATCAGCGCCCCTACAAAAAACGCCAAATTCACCGCCGGATGAAATCCGGAGAAAGCATCTTTGTTCATTCTTTATTCTCCGCACCCAGATCGGCACCCAGATCACAGGTATAGCTGAACACGATCACATCGCCGTCAGATAATGTATAGGTCGAACAACCCAGGCTGGGGTATACACCGTTGACACTGTACATCCAGCCGGACTGTGGGCCGCAATCATACTCATACAAGTTTCCGATGCCCTCAATATAGATTGCATTATAGACCGATGCATCCTCATACTCGAAATGGATTTTTTTCTCCCGCAGCGTCTTTCGTAATACATCGAAAGCAGTCTGACCAGACTGGAACTTCACTTCAACCTTCGTTAGAATGATCCCATCCTCCGGTACCAGTTCCGCCTTTTCTTTTTGGATCTCATCCAAATGATCCAGCAGCGTGTCACAGCGGATCTCCAGTGTACAAGTCAGCTGTCCTTCTCCATCAGCAGGTGTTTGCTGTCCCTGGCAGCCAACCACAGACAGAAGTAATGTTACAACCAGCAATATTAAAATCGATTTTCTCATCATATCTCGCCCTCTCATTTCACATCAGACATATCGTACAGACTGGTCATTCCCATCTTTTGACGATGCAACGCCACCAGTGCATAGAATGCCTGTTCTGTGGCTACCGGATCAGTACCCTTCCCCAGCAAATGCTCAAATCCTCCGTTTTCCGCCTGGAAATCCAGCAATCTATCTTCCAGCGTTTTCCCGTTTTTGACAAAACGCTCATCATCCATGGCAATGCCCAATTCTGTCAGCGCCACGATGACCTGTGCCACAGATTCACTGCTATCCACACGATAGGCAGTATATCCGGCCTCAGCATTCTGTGTTTCGGAAAGGATCTGCAATGCTTTTTCGATTGCCTCAGAAACATCCTGCCGCTGACGGTACTTTGCCAGCGCCTGCAGTGCCATGGCGGTAATATCTACCTCCGTCTCACCGCCTGCCAAGCTCCAACCACCTTCAGGCAGTTGCTCCTTGAGAATATAATCCACATAGGCTTCTCGTGTCGCCTGTGTGGTGTTTTTTACATTTTCGGGAATCAGGTAGTTTCCGCTGTCCAGCGCCAGCAATGCAAAAACTGCGCCGTTGATTCCCTGATAAACGGTCTGCTCATAATCTGCCAACGGGATCAGCAGGTTATATCCGCTCACATTGGTAGGATCCTTTTCAATGGCGGTCACTGCCAAAATTACACGGGAATACTCCGTATATTTCCGCTTATTGAGAACTCCGTCACATTCTGCAACATGTGCTTCCAATGCCTGATAATAGTCCTCCAGCCATTGCGAATATGCCTGTGGGCGCAAACGGGACAATCCCATTGCCATCCATTCGCCGCCAATTGAGCCGTATACAGGCACAGCGGAACGCTCCAAAAGCATATCCACCACATCTTTCAGCCCGTCGGAAATGCCCTCCGGTATTGTCGGTGTATCTGCTCCCTGGCTGCCATCAGGCTGCTGCACATGGGTGCTTGAGGGTTTCTGTCCCTGGGTCTGGGGAACGGTTTCTTTTGGGGTTTCTCCACAAGCTGCCACGGATAATACCATGGTCACCGCCAGCAGAAATGCGATTATCTGTTTACACAAACTCATATAACGTCCTCACTTCGCAACTGCCTGTTTCAAAAAGGCAAAATAAAAAGGTCACGGCTGACCCATGCCCATGGGCATAACATCACCGTAACCATCATCGACAATATTTACACTTGCACAGCAGTTCTCCCGACTCGCACTTTCACAAAACGGCCCTGCCTTCTCAGGTTGCCCCAATGACTGACTTTCATCAACGGTCCGTTCCCGATGCCCACGGTATTGGTTAAATGCGGAGATTTGGTCGTCGCCCGTACTCCATTCCCTTTTTAAGCAATATACCTGACATAAGCTGTCTTTACAGTATATTGACACTATGCAATATTCAATTAACAAAATAATTTACAGAAATATGTCTCTTTCAATTATTTTCTCCGAATATAATAAAACATATCCACATAAAAGTCAACTATATTCCGCAAAAAACGGCCGGGAACCCGGCCGTTTCGCATATATGCTTAGTTCTGGATGGTAATATTTGCGCCCTCCAATAAAAATCCAATAAAGTTATTGGCATCCGCCGGCTTGCCGGCCACCGAGCCGTTAACGCAGCAGTGCTGATACACGCCACGATCCGCCTCACCTGCAAAGCCGCCCACATGCGCCGTTCCGGTCACTGTCACATTTCCGTCCACCACACAGTTTACAAACTGTGCAGGCATATCATTTCCTCTGGAGTTTGTGGCAGAGCCAACAAAGCCCCCTACGGTTGCGCCATTGGTAGCAATGTCCACATCAGCGGTGCAGTCTTTGATTTTGTGGCCGCCACGCTCTCCCTGATCGTTATTCCAGCCCAGATCCGCCATGAACCCACCGGCATAGCCATTGGTGATTCCGGTAGCATCGATCTTTCCCTGCGCAGAGCAGTTTATAACCGTTGTATGGGCACCAGGGTTTCCAACGAATCCGCCAACACACAGATAGCCACCAGCCACTACATCCAGATCCGCTACATGGCAATTGGTCAGTTTGGGATAATCGCAACCTCGCTGGGTCTGCCCCACAAAACCACCCACCTGACTGCCAGTAGTGGAGTTGATGGTAACGGTGAAGCCATTCACATTACAATTATCGATCACACGATCATCATTTTGCATGATCACCGGCGCAAACCCTGCTACCAAGTCCGCACCTTTCTCCGCATGCACCACCAAGCCGCTGACCGTGCAGTCATTCAACCATCCCCAGTGGACGAATGCACACATTCCACCTACCCAAGCGTTTTCGTCGGTGGTGGTTACTTCCACATTTTCCACGGATACACGATTGACAATGCCATAGATGGTGTTTGCCAAAGTGCCAAATCTGCCGTTGCCAACGTTAGCTTTCACATCTTTTAAAATCAGGTCATGGACCCGCTCGCCCTGACCTTCTTCGATCGTATTGAAAAAACCGCCACCATTCTGGGTTTCATCCACCACGATTTGGAAATTTCGGATGGTTTTTCCGTTGCCATTCCACTCTCCGGCAAAGGAGTCTATGGGCGTCCAAACTGCTCCATTCAAGTCAATATCATTGAGCAGTTCCACTCTTTTTCCGGAAAAGTCCTCTCCCTCCTTTGACAGGCTCTCTATGTAATGCAGTCCATCAGCATCCTCCACACGATAAGTACGCTCTGACTCATCGTAGTAAATGCCAGCTGCGATTTTCTGGCCGTGAACATTGGCATTGCCCTGAACCACTTCCACGCTATAAGCAAAACAGCAGCCTTTTCCATTGTAGCTCACATCCGCATCTTCAGGCAAGTACACCTTCACTGGCACGATCGTATCCTCACAGCCAGGCGTTATCTGTGCCCAGGCGGATACTTTATCCGTTCCCAAATAGAGCACATCGCCAATCGTTACCTCCAGCCCATTCCAAAGGCCCTCGTCAGCCAGCAACTTGATCATTGTCCTGAATTTAACAGTCACATTGCTGTTATTTTTAATTCGCAAATCAAAATTGATCACATCGCCAGGGACAATTTTTTCCATCAAGACCTGATTATCCCGGTATGTAACCGTTGTCTCCGGAAGATTTTCCCCCAGTGTTGATGACAATTGCAAATTTTCAGCCATAACGACCACATCTACGTTTCCAGCCGTAATCACTGCATCTGTTGTATCCTTGCCGGTAAACAGCGCAAAAGCCGTACCTACGGTCAAACTGAAGCAAAGCAGGATCATCAAAACTGAGCAAATGACAGCTTTATTTTTCATATCAGTTTTTCCTTTCTAAATGGTAATTTAAAGGTTCTTTTGTTCTGTGTCGTTACGAAATGCTGCGTATTTATTTTTTAATATCCCCCCTTTCTTTGCTACATTCAAAAAGCACGACAGGAACACCTTCCACTTTATTATGGAAAATTCGAAAAACAAAGGCGTTCTTGTCGTGCAGAAAAATATTTCGTTTCTCTTTTCATGCCAGTTTTGCCGCAATTGCCTGACGACGTTCCATCCGCTTCCAGCAGATAAAGGCGTAACAATCGTTTACCAGAAATGCAGCAAAACAAACCACCACACAGATGTATGTGGGATTTTCAATAGATGCCAATATCCATAAAAGAATCAGTACAATATCATTCGCCGCATACCCCAAGGCATAATAGGGACTTCTGCGAAAGGTCAAATATACCGCCACAAAGCTGGTGGCAACTGAAATGGTGCTGGGAATGAGATTGGCCGTGCCAAATCCATCCAGAATAAAGTAAAACAGCCCCGTTACTACCACAGCCAGCCCCCACATAAAACAATGCTCTGCGCCGCTGATCTGATTGACCTTAACCTCTGTATTTCCCTCTCCAAAGGGGTTCTTCTTCCAGGAATCGTAGGCCACCATTGCCATGGGTGCTGTCATTGCAAGGTATGTGATCATTTCCCCATAATAGGCGAAGCGATAGGATATAAGGCCATATAGCAGGCTGAAAGCCACCATCAGGATCTGTCCAAAGTGGTGTCCCTTGGCATCAAAAATCAAGGACGTGACCCCGATCAATGACGCCGCCAAGGTCAAATAGTTGACACGGTCAAATATAAGAAACGATAGCAATATCACCATCGAAGACAAGCTCCACAGCAGTTTTTCTCCCAGAGAGAAGGTTGATAAAAAGCTTTTCAATTTTTTCACATTTCCTCCTTAAAAATAAAAAGCACTCGGCTGTACATCTTCCAAGACCTAACGATGTACGATCGAATGCTTTGCATTCACTACCCGGTGGCAGTGTGAACTATTCGGTTTTTGAAAAATCACGCAGCTTTACCATTGCCAGTCTGCCAGAATTTTCTGCCTAATCATATCATACTTTGCATCCATTTGCAAGGCAATTTGCCATCTGTCGGGAAAAGGCGACAGTTCTGCCTTGCATTTTTCCTGCTTTCATGATAAAATAGCATCAACAAAACTTCTGGAGACGATCATGGTACGAGATAACTTTCGCAAAGTAAAAATTTTGAAACTCCTGGAACTGCTCCGCCAAAACACCGACGAGGATCATCCTCTGACCACCAATACCATCATCGACCGTCTGGCCGCCGCCGGGATTCCCTGTGATCGGCGCACCGTCAGTCAGGATATCGCCACGCTGAACGATCTGGGCTACGAGATCATGTCCACCATGGTCGGACACGAAAAAGGTTACTATGTGGAAGATCGGAGTTTCAGTGTCCCGGAGCTGAAGATCCTGATCGATGCGGTACACGCTTCCAGCTTTATCACTGAGAAAAAATCTCAGGAACTGATCTCCAAACTGGCAGCCCTTGCCGGTTCCCATCGAGCAGAGGTTTTAACCCGAAGCATGGTGGCTTTTAACACCCGAAAACACAGCAATGAGCGTATTTTCTATAATGTAGACCATTTGGAAACTGCAATTTTACAGCAAAAAAAGATCCTATTCCGCTATTTCGACCTAGACGAAAACGGTCAACGGGTCTACCGGCGAGAAGGCCACCGCTATGTGGTTGAACCCGTTGCGCTGGTTTTTAATGAAGATAACTACTATCTAACCTGCTACTCATCCCGTCACGACAGCACCTCCAACTACCGTGTTGACCGGATGGACAGTGTAGAAGTTTTGGAAGAAAGCTGCGGTGAAAAGGCCATAGCACTCCGTGACCAGGTGGCTGCCTATACGGAGCAGGCTTTCAAAATGTATGGCGGTGAATTGACAGATGTGATTCTTGAATTTGACCGCAATCTCATCGGTGCGGTATATGATCGTTTTGGTGAGGACACCAAAATGATGGCCTCCGGAAACAAGTGCATTGCCACCGTCCGTGTGCGCATTAGTCCGGTTTTTTGGGGATGGGTATTCCAGTTTGCCGGAGAAATGTCTATTCTATCCCCTGCTCACGTGGTAGAAAGCTACAAATCTCATGCAGCATCCGTTTTAAAATAACGCCCCAAAAAGAGTCGTAAAAACACGACTCTTTTTATTTTCCGAAAAATAATAGTCGCTTTTCCGCAACTCCTGTTGTATAATGAAACCATAGAAAAACACAGGGAGGTTTACCTATGGTTGCTCATGTTGTTGATGAATTTCGTGTTCTGAAAGATTATATTGTCATGGTTCTGGATCAGGAGGTAGAAAGCGATCAGATTTGCTATCGGATTGACGGTCAAACCTATGCTCCAGTCTCCCTGGGCACAACCACCGTGCCCATCCCTCGAAATTATATTGCGGTCAAAACCCATCGTTCCTTCAAAGGTTCGGCTGTGGAATTTATTTGACAAAAATGGGCCAGTTGGAATACAGCTGGCCCATTTCCTTCCTGTCAAGGCTGGCAAACACTGCCCACAAATAAAGGAATCGTGTTTTTGGAAATCACAAAAACAAACGGTCTATCCAAAACAAAATCCACGATTTCCGTTGGCGGCTCCATTGCACCGGCGCCAGGAATCTCGATATAAATCGCACCTTTGACCCCTTCCTCGTCAATTTTCAGTCGAACATTCTGATTTGCGCCTGTCAAACAGACTGGCACATCTCCGGTCAGGGCGGAAAAATCCGCACATTCCGCATTGAAAATATCCGTCACACCCATTTTTTCCAGCCCCTGTTGCAGATCCAGATTGGAGCTGATGTCAAACTTCGGCACGGAAAGGTTGACCTTGTAGTAGTCGCAGTTCTCCCACTGCCCGGCGATCATCTGCATATACTGCCCTTCTGCCAGAATATCATCGGTAGAATAGCCCTGATCCGGCAGCAGAAACCACATAGAACTTCCGTTTTTCAGCCCCAGATGAACTGCGCAGAAATGATCTGCCCAATAATACGCCAACTCAGCTTCTTTCTTATTCATATAGGTCACCGTCAGATCTCCGGCGGTACCGTGGAATGTGCCTTGGGTATTATTTCCTTCGTTAAATTCATGGTCCCACTTGCTCTGAAAATACAAGGTTGAATAGAGTGCCATCACAGTTTCCGGAGGCAGGGAAATATTTGCCGTCGATTTTTTTAACATTCCGCCTGTATTGCGCTCCAGCCATGCACCAACGGCATTATTCATCTTCTTGCTTCCCATGGCTCCTTTGTAAATTGAAGCGTAATAATAATAGGACAGGTCATCCATGGTTTTCTGCTCGTAAGAAAATCTTTCATCCAGCCACAGGGAATTCCCCAGTGTACAGATCTGGTTCTTTTTGTCCCAATAGGATGCTTCCCAAATGTCTGTGGCATAGGTGCGCAGGGTGTTCAGATCCTTTACGCCAAGCAGGTCAAGGATCTGCTGACGGCTTTCCCCCTGGGTCAGCTCCGCAGTCATAGAAAGCCCGATGAATGCGTTTGCCGGTGACCAGACAGCATTTTCTCCTCCGCTGAGAAACTCCGCCGATGCCTGGACATAAAAATCGGACAGTGCGGCATTGGCTACCACAGCTTTCTCATAACTGCCATAGGATCTGCTTTCTTCCGGCAGACTCACCGCCGTTGCAGTCACCATCGGCGGTGCCATGGCCACTCCAACGAGCAACACCACCACGGCTGCAGCCGCTACCACACGCAGTAGGATTTTCTTTTTGCTCTTTTGAGGCTTAGCCGCTTCCATCAGATGTCTATCCCGAACCTCGCTTAAAGCATCTACTAATTTTTCATTCATAGAAAAGCTCCCTTTCCATCAGATATTTTTTCAAATTTTCCCGGATACGATGCAGGCGGACAGAAGCGGTATTGGGGGATAGCCCAAGTGCCTTAGCCGCATCTGCCACGGTGTCGCCAAACCAATACCGCCGCAGAAAAAGCACCCGATTTTCCCTGCTTTGTCGGGAAAGGAAATCATCAATTGCGATCCCCAACGCTTTCGCCGTTATTTTTTCCTCCCAGCACTGATCCGGAATATACTCTGCCAGCTCGTCAATGGACAGGGCGTAACCTCCATCCCGTTTTCGGGCTGTATCGGCACGCAGGCGATTGAGTGCCACATTGCGCCCCGTGCGACATACATACGGCGTCAAGGGATCAGGATTTGCCGGTGGGATGGCATTCCACAGTGCCATATATGTATCGTTGGTACACTCCTGTGCATCCTGTGGCACTTGCAAAATATTCATGCAGATTTTGTAGATGAGTTTGCCAAATTTCTGTTGCAAGATATCGATGACACCTTCCACCCGATCAAACAGCAACATAACGATTTTTCTATCTTCCATGTGACACCTCCTTACCCATTATCTAACATTTTTCTATTTCAATCTTACCACATTGTGGAAAATAAATCCATCTGTGAAATATAATAATCTGATAAAAACCATACTGGTGAATAAACCCAGAGAATATGCCGCAAAATATCTCTAATAACAATACCCATCGGCAAAGGCCGGTGGGGATTCCGTATTTGTCTTAAAAAACGGAAGCAGCTTTCCGCCGCTTCCGTTTAAATCATCATCCAGACCCAATAAACAAAACCATAGACCACACCGGCTGCCAGGCCATAGACGATCACAGGCCCTGCAATGGTGAACAGCTTTGCGCCCACCCCCAGCACAAAGCCCTCAGTCTTAAATTCAACCGCCGGAGCAGCGATGGCGTTGGCAAATCCGGTAATAGGCACCAGTGTTCCGGCCCCGGCGTGCTTGGCAATATCATCATACCAGCTAAGCCCCGTCAGCAACGCAGACAGTGCCACCAAGGTCATAGACACCGCAGTGGATGCATCTTCTTTTTCCAGACCCAGTGCCATATAGCCATTCATAATCAATTGTCCCAACAGACAGATCAGGCCACCAATCCAAAAGGCGTTAATGCAGTCTTTTCCGATTGGTGATTTGGGTGCCATGTCCTGCGCAAGTTTTTGATATTCTTTTTCCGTCATTGCATATCCCTCCTGCTCTATTTTGTCCCAAACCAGCAGAAATATAAATAATATGCACCCGAAAGTGTCTAACTTTTGGGGTGCATATGAAAAGGGATGTCATGTTTAATACCAATTACCAGTCAACAGATAACATCCTAAAAAACAAAGGCAATTGGTCACCAGCACTGCAACATTGGTAAACACAATGTATTTGGCAGAACACCTGGGCTTCCATAGTCCTGCGATCCACACAATGGCTGTCAGTACAAAAGGCGAAACCCAGAGCATAGATCTGGCAGTAAAAATGAGGAATATTCCCAGAATCATCCAGCTTTCCGTCAGATTGTGCAGAATAATAAGCTGCCACAGTAATATCAGCCAATAGATGCCGCAGGGAATCGCCACTCTTTTGATCAATTTTTTCACAAAAATCGCCCTCCTGAAAAGCCATTGCTTCAACAGCGCATATATTATTCGTTTAAACTTGCTCCCCATGGTGCCATTTCTGGCCATGGGGAGCTTTTTAATCAGGTGTTGATTTTTCAGGGAAGCAGTCCACACCAGTCAGAATCGGTCAAGATCACCTCATCGGATCAGACCTGAGGTGATCCTCGGTTACCTCAAAATAAGCCCCCATATTGGTAGTGTCAAACTTCGCATCCTCATTTACCAGATTCTAAACACCCTGCTCGTCTGCCGTAAAGGAAGGAGCTACAAGCTCAGAGGGTTCGGTCACAAGGCAGATTTCCTTGGTCTCCACATTGAAGGCATGGCAACAGCACCGCACACTACGATTATACTCTAATTTCATATCAATTGCAAGTTTTTATCAAAGTTATCTTTTTCTTGTCTTATTTTTGCGCATTTTTGTTTAATATCGCTAATTGTATTGGCGCAAAAAAGCACCACCGAAAAAGGTGGTGCTTTTTGGTGGACCCGAGGAGATTCGAACTCCCGACCCCTACAATGCGAATGTAATGCGCTCCCAGCTGCGCTACGGGCCCATAGGTGATAGTAAAATTATAATGCTTTTTCCTCATTTGTCAAGCACTGGACTTTTATTTTTAACGATCCATTTCCACAGAATAAAAAGCTTGCATTTTATCTCATAATATGATATACTTTCAGAGTTTTGTGTGAGGGAGTAGCATGCGCAGTTTTGCGTAACAAGTCAACAACCCTGGTCTTTGACCTGGCTTGTTTTAATTTGCGAGACTCATGTAAGCCTAAGTGCGCTACATGGAGTCTTTCTCAAATAGGCTCTGAGTACGGCATTGGCTGTACTCTATTTTTTTGCTCAAACTCCGATCATTATTATCTTTTTGGGAGGTTTTCATGCTTATTCAACTTTTTCTTTTGGCCATCGGCTTTGTGATGCTGGTCAAAGGTGCCGACTGGTTTGTAAGCGGCGCATCCAGTATTGCAGCAAAATTTAAAATTCCCCAGCTTGTGATTGGCCTGACCATCGTGGCCATGGGCACCAGCGCCCCGGAAGCCGCCGTCAGCATAACAGCTGCCCTTCGTGGCAGTGCCGACATCACCATCGGCAATATTGTGGGCAGCAACATCTTGAATGTTCTGGTCATTCTTGGTCTGTCCGCCATCATTGTGCCCATTGCCATCGCAAAATCCACAGTCAAAATTGAAATTCCCTTTTTGATTGGTACTACGGTCGTGTTGTTGCTGTTGGGACTCGATGGCATTATTTCTCTGATGGACGGTCTGATTCTGACTGCTCTTTTTGTCATCTATCTGCTGTATCTGCTCCGCATGGCAAAAAATAATCCTGAAGAAACGGAAGAATCCAAGCCCTTAAAGCTCTGGCAGGCACTGCTGGCCACCGCTGTGGGACTTGCTCTGATTGTATTGGGCAGTGATTTTGCAGTAAATGCCGCCTCCGAAATTGCCAGAATGTTGGGACTGAGCGAGCGTTTCATTGGTCTGACCATTGTGGCACTGGGCACCTCCTTGCCGGAACTGTTCACTTCCGTCACTGCCGCCCGGAAAGGCAACGCAGATATCGCCGTAGGCAATATCGTAGGCAGCAATATTTTTAATATTCTCTTTGTTGTTGGCCTGTCCAGCATGGTCACCCCCGTTCCCTTCGCTTCCAATTTTGTGATAGATATGCTGATCACTGTAGCAGCGGTAGTGGCTTTGCTTGCGTTCACCCTCAAGAAGCGAAAACTGGTTCGTTGGCACGGCATTGCGCTGATCCTGGGTTACGTCGCTTACTTCCTATATCTGCTGTAATCAGACCATACTACGCTGCATCGAAAATCAACGGAAAAATCGCCGCCTGCCAGCGGTGATTTTTCCGTCTTTTCTTTTTTGAAAATCTATGCTATAATGTCTGCCGAGAAATACGAAAAGGAGCATTCCCTATGCCTACTATTGCAGAGCTGCTCTCCCAGGAACTGGGGCAGAAGCTGGAATACATTGAAAATGTCATTACTTTGATCGACGAAGGCAACACCATCCCCTTCATCGCCCGTTACCGGAAAGAAATGCACGGTGCCATGGACGATACCGTCCTTCGTACCCTGGAAACCCGGCTGACCTACCTGCGCAATCTGCAGGCTCGTCGAGAGGAAGTAAAGTCCTCCATTGAAGCCCAGGGCAAACTGACAGAAGAACTGTCCGCCGCCATTGATGCCGCCACCACTTTAGCAGAAGTGGAAGATCTGTATCGCCCCTACAAGCAAAAGCGCCGCACCCGTGGCTCTATTGCCCGTGAAAAGGGACTGGAGCCCCTCGCACAGGCCATTTTCGCCCAGGATGGCCGTGATCCGGCGGTGCTGGCAGCAGATTATGTAAACGAAGAAAAGGGTGTCCGCTCGGTGGAAGATGCTCTGGCAGGCGCCAACGATATCATTGCCGAAGATCTGTCTGATGATCCCGCTATCCGCAAAAGTCTGCGTGAACTGATCGCTCGCAAGGGTACATTGGTCACCAAAGCCGTTGACCCGGAAGAAGATACCGTCTATCGCCTTTACTATGACTTCAACACGCCTATCAATCGTTTGATGGATCATCAGATTTTGGCCATCAATCGAGGAGAAAAAGAAGAAAAGTTGAAGGTATCCGTTGCCCTGCCCGGCAACGAGGGTGCAGCCGTGGTCTGCCGTGCGGCACTGAAGCCCACCATGAACGTATCCCAGTTTGTTAAAGCTGCCGCCGAAGACGCTTTTGAGCGGCTGATTTTCCCCTCCGTTCAGCGGGAGACCCGAAGTGACCTGTCCGACCGGGCATACAGCGGAGCGATCCACAACTTTGCCTTGAATTTAAAGCCTCTGCTGATGCAACCTCCCGTCAAGGGCTTTGTCACCATGGGTCTTGATCCTGGATACCGCAACGGCTGTAAAGTAGCTGTGGTGGATGCCACCGGTAAAGTGCTGGATACCACTGTGGTCTACCCCACCTTTAGTGAGCGCAAAAAGCAGGAAGCCATTGAAATTCTCTCCCGGCTCATGCGTAAATGGGGTGTCAGCCATATTGCCATCGGCAACGGCACCGCTTCTCGTGAAACGGAAGCCATGGCTGTGGAAATGCTCCAATCCTTCCCCAATGCTGCCTATGCCATCGTCAACGAAGCCGGTGCTTCCGTCTACTCTGCATCTCCTCTGGCCGCCGAAGAATTCCCCGACTATGATGTGAACCTGCGTTCCGCTGTATCTATCGCCCGGCGACTGCAAGATCCTCTGGCCGAGTTGGTAAAAATCGATCCCAAAGCCATTGGTGTAGGTCAATATCAGCACGACTGTCCTCAGAAAGAACTGGACGGTGCGCTGGGTGCTGTGGTTGAAGACTGCGTAAACGCCGTGGGCGTGGATGTGAATACCGCTTCCAAGAGCCTACTGTTGCAGGTTTCCGGTCTGAATGCCACCACCGCCAAAAATATTGTAGCTTACCGGGAGGAAAACGGCCCATTCACCAGCCGCAGCCAGCTAAAGAAAGTTCCCAAGCTGGGCGCAAAGGCTTTCCAGCAGTCTGCTGGTTTCCTGCGTATCCCAGAAAGCAAAGAAGTACTGGATCATACCGGTGTCCACCCCGAATCCTATGCCGCCGCCAAGGAACTGCTCAAATTGCTGGGCAGCGATGATCTGTCCACTCTGCCTGCCCGTTTGGAAAACTACGGTGCCACAGCAGCCGCTGAAAAATGCGGCACAGGCGAAATGACCCTGATCGACATTGCAAAAGAGCTGGCCAAGCCCGGCCGAGATCCCCGTGAAGATCTTCCTGCTCCCATACTGCGCAAGGATGTGCTGGAAATAAAAGATCTGGTGCCCGGCATGGAGCTGACCGGCACTGTACGAAATGTCATAGACTTTGGCGTATTCGTTGACATCGGCGTTCACCAGGACGGCCTTGTCCATATCAGTGAAGTGTGCAACCGTCGTCTGCGCCATCCCAGCGAAATGCTGAAAGTGGGCGATGTCGTAAAAGTCGTCGTCCTTGCTGTGGATGAAAAGCGCCACCGCATCAGCCTTTCCATGAAGCAGGTCAAAAAACAATCCTGATTTCAAAACATGCCCTATGTGTGTACTGCCAACGCAGTACACACATTTTTGTCAAAAAATAACAGACCTCGCCAGAAATAACACTTCCATTTCATACAATTATGTGCTATGATATCTGACAGTGTCAAAAAATTAAAGGAGAGACAGAACCATGACTCACTTCGCAAAACGAATTACCTCCATCATGCTGGCCGTTCTTCTGGTGTTGTCCACTGTGGTTGGTACGTTGCCGACGGTTGCATCCGCCAAAACCGGTACTTTGGTTTCCAATACCGGTACCCGCCACGAAACCTGCACCTCCCTCAGCAGCCAGGCACAGGCCTACTATACAGGCGATTATAGCTGGGAAAACTTGTCTGCCATGACCGGTGGCAATGAAAACTGTCTGGACACGGACAACGAACTGTTTGAAGCGCTGCATACGCTCATGTCCTCTACCATGACCAACAGCGTTTCTTATAAAAGCCTGCCCACGTATTGGGCAAAGACCGATGCAACCAACGGATCAAGCACCAATGTCTTTTTCTACAGCGATGTGGTATCCACTGACAGTTTAAGTCGGGAACACGTTTGGCCCAAGGGCCACGCCTCCTTCAACGAAAAAAACGGTGGATCTGATCTACACCATCTGCGTCCCACCAACGGTGGGGTGAACAACTCCCGTGACAATCTGATCATGGGCAATGTAAAAGATGAGTATCCAAGCCACTCTACTTACTCCTACAACGGCGATGTCGTTCTTTACAAAACCAATTTCCCTGCGAAAGAGAAGGACAACATTGTGGAAGTGAACGACAATATCAAGGGCGATGTGGCTCGTATTTTGCTTTATGTCTGGTGTCGTTGGGAAGAACCCAACCTGTTTAAGGACACCCCCACCCCCGTTATTGGTGCCGGCGATAACAAAAACGACGGTAAAAAGGTCATTGAAAGCCTGGAAACCCTGTTGCAGTGGTGCGCTCTGGATCCCGTGGACACCTGGGAGATGAGTCGCAACGACCAGGTTGAAAATATTCAGGGCAACCGCAATGTATTCATCGACTATCCAGAACTGGCCTGGCTGGTCTTCGGCAAAGATGTGCCCGAAAATATCACCACCCCTTCCAAGCACACCGGCATTTCCGGCAATCCCAGCACCGGTGATAGCAGCTCCGGTGA
Organism: uncultured Oscillospiraceae bacterium; assembly: GCA_964534615.1. Lineage (GTDB taxonomy): Bacteria > Bacillota > Clostridia > Oscillospirales > Oscillospiraceae > Faecousia. Next base: position 1,486 of record CAZHPO010000014.1, on the reverse strand, counting down.
TAGCAGCTCCGGTGATAGCAGCTCCGGTGATAGCAGCTCCGGTGATAGCAGCTCCGGCTGTAACCACAACTGGGGCGAAGGTCAGGTATCGGTTTCCGCTTCCTGCGCCACCCCTGGATTGAAGGTTTATACCTGCAGTTCCTGCGGTCAAACCAAGAACGAAGAAATCCCTCCCATTGGAAAACATACTTATGGTGCCTGGATCACCGTTACTGAACCAGATATCAACAAACAGGGGATCCAAAAGCACACCTGTTTGATCTGTGGTCAGGAAGAAACGCAGCCTATGGCTGCAATTGCCTACACCAGCGCAGACAATAGTGGAACCATGATCGTGGTCAGCATTGTGGCCATGGTGGTTTTGATCGGCGGTATTGCAGTTTTCTTCTTGGTAAAAAAGAAAAATACGGCAGCAAAAGAAGCCGATCCATCTGAAGAAATCACCCAACAGGTGTAACTTTACTTTCGTCACACTTCATCACAGTCAAAAACACAGACTCTTTACCAAGAGTCTGTGTTTTTTGCACCGGTTCTTTTTTGTATTTTCTGTGGTGCGGTGATTGACTTTTTCTCAAAATTATGGGATAATATGAAAGTTAATTGTAAACTCAAACCAGATAAGAGAGGTTTTTTACTATGATGCAATCCAGAACCCATACCTGCGGCCAGCTGCGGCTTGCCGATGCTGGTCAGAATGTCACCATTGTCGGCTGGCTGGAAAATGTCCGTGAAGTGGGCTCCAACTTCGCCTTCTGTGTTCTGCGTGACTATTACGGCACTACCCAGGTAGTCATTGAAAACGAAGAAATGATGAAGATCATCAAGCCCATCAACAAGGAGTCTACCATCTCCGTCACCGGCGTTGTCCGTGAGCGTGAGAGCAAGAATACCAAGATCCCCACCGGTGAGATTGAAGTGGTTCCCAGTGAAATCAAGGTGCTGGGTAAGTGCCGCCATAATCAGCTGCCCTTCGAGATCAACAAGAGCCGGGATGCTGACGAAAATACCCGTCTGAAGTACCGCTATCTGGATCTGCGTAATCCCGCCGTCAAATCCAACATCATCCTGCGCTGCCAGACCGTGTCTGAGATTCGCCGACTGATGACCGAAAAGGGTTTCCTGGAAATCACCACCCCTATTTTGACCGCTTCCTCCCCTGAGGGTGCCCGTGACTATCTGGTACCTGCCCGTAATCACCCCGGCAAATTCTACGCTCTGCCGCAGGCACCTCAGCAGTTCAAGCAGCTGCTGATGACCTCCGGTTTTGACCGTTACTTCCAGATTGCCCCCTGCTTCCGTGACGAGGATGCCCGTGCTGACCGCACCCCCGGCGAATTCTACCAGCTGGATATGGAAATGGCTTTCGCCACACAGGAAGATGTTTTGACCACGCTGGAAGAAGTGATGGTCCCCCTGTTTACCAAGCTGGGGAAATACGACCGTGTTTCTTCTGCGCCCTTCCGTCGCATTCCCTTTAATGAGGCCA
>CAZHPO010000013.1:0-21188 GCA_964534615.1 uncultured Oscillospiraceae bacterium | reverse complement strand
TTGACAAAAATTACAGATTGGCTTCCAGGAAAGCCTTCAGCTCGGCAGCTGCCTTTTCTTCGTCAGCACCTTCAACGGAAATGGTCAACTCCATGCCCTGCTTGGCAGCCAGACGCATGACGGCCATCAACCGCTTGGCATCAGCCTTGCCGGTGGGGGCGGTGACGGTAACGGTGGAAGCGTAGCCTGCACAGGCTTTCACCAGCATACCGGCGGGACGGGCGTGCAGACCCAAAGGGTCAGCGATCACATGGGTAAATTCTTTCATAATTAAACCTCACTTTCACTAACGAGCTTACGCACTTCCAGCACACGGCCGGCAGCCATACTCAGCTCGGTATATCCCATTTGCAGGAATGTTTCTGTCATCTTGGTATCGGCACCCAATTCGCCGCAAATACCAGCCCAAATGCCATTGTCATTGGCAGCCTTGGCAATGTGGGCAAGCAGCGCCATCAGCGCCGGGTGGTAGGGATCGTAGAACTTGTCCAGCTTGGCGTTCTGACGGTCAACAGCCAGAGTATACTGGGTCAAATCGTTGGTTCCAACGCTAAAGAAGGCAGCTTCCTTGGCCAGTTCGTGTGCCATGACAGCAGCGGCAGGGGTTTCCACCATCACGCCGATGGGCACTTCCTTGGTCTCAATGCCTTCCGCCTGCAATTCCTTGCGGATGCGGAAGCAAAGAGCCTTGGCCGCTTTCAGCTCCCAAACAGATGCCACCATGGGGAACATGACGCTCAGGTTGCCAAATGCACTGGCTCGATAAATGGCACGCAGCTGAGGACGGAAAATCTCCTCTCTGGTCAGGCAGATCCGCAGGCCGCGCAACCCCAGAGCCGGGTTCTCCTCCTGCTCCAGACCCATGTAATCCACCTGCTTATCAGCACCGATATCCAAAGTACGGATGACCACTGGGCGATTGCCCATGGTCACAGCCACCTTTTTATAAGCTTCAAACAGTTCATCCTCTGTGGGCAGGCTGTCCCGACCCAGATAGAGGAACTCACTTCTCATCAGGCCAACGCCCTCGGCATCGGCTTTCAGTGCAGCCTCGGCATCTTCAGGATTGCCGATGTTGGCGCACAGCAGCACCTTCTTGCCGGATTTGGTGATGCTCTCTTTGCCTCGGAACGCTTCCAGTGCAGCTCTGGCATCTGCGGCAGCAGCCTGCTTTTGCAACAACATCTGCATGGTTTCCTCATCGGGGTCTGCATACCAGGTACCGGTGAAGCCATCCACTGCCAAAACCTTACAGTTCTCCGCCACATCCAGACTGATGTCCGACTGGACAAGCGAAGGAATATTTAATGTACGAGCCAGAATAGCGGTATGGCTGGAAGAAGATCCCTGCCGGGTAACAAAAGCCAGGATCCGCTCTCTGGGCAACTGAATGGTCTCACTGGGTGCCAGATCTTCTGCCACCAGCAGGAAAGAGCCATCCTGCAACTGGAAACCGGTATTTCCGCAGAGGATATCATAAATACGGTGGGACATATCCCGGATATCCGCAGAACGAGCATTCATGTACTCGTCATCCATGGCCGCAAAGACCTGTGCAAATTCCTCGCCGCAGTCCAGCGCTGCCAACGCAGCGGCTGCACCATCGGCAATGGCTGCAGAAACGGCATCCAGGTAATCCAGATCATCCACCATCAACATCTGCACTTCGATGATAGCAGCCTGCTCCTCACCGATCTCAGCCTTTGCCTTTTCGTACAGGGCTGTCAGCTGTTGCCGTGCGGTCTCACGGGCAGCGTCAAACTTTGCCTGCTCCAGAGCAGGATCGCCGCTGGATACGGGCAGATTGCGTTCCGACTTGCGGTAAACCACCGCATTGCCAATGGCTACGCCGGGAAAAACCGGCAATCCTTTGCCTTGATTCATAGATTACTCCTTACTTGGCCAATTCGATGACCACATCCGCATTGGTGACGGGCTTATTCACATGGGTGTTAAAAGTCGTATAGTCGCCGCTGTTGCAGATCACCATGGGGGTAATGGTGTTGAAACCGGCAGCCTTGATCGCCTCCAGATCAAACTCAATGAGCAGATCACCCTTCTTCACCTTGTCGCCATTATTGGCACGGGCAGTAAAGTGCTTGCCTTCCAAGCTGACTGTCTCCAGGCCCACATGGATCAAGATCTCGGCACCACAATCTGCCACCAGACTCACAGCGTGGCCGGTGGTAAACATCATGTCAACGGTTGCATCACAGGGTGCATAAACCTTGCCCTCTGTAGGCTCAACAGCGATACCCTTACCCAGCATTTCCTCTGCGAAAGTAGGGTCCGGTACCTGTGTCACAGCAACCGCATTACCTGCTACGGGAGCGCACAGCTCGTCCACAGGTTTTGCAAACAATTTCTTAAAAAATCCCATAATTCATTACCATCCTTTGAAAAGTCTCCCCTGCCCATCAAGGCGAAGACATATTTATGCTTGTACTTAGTTTAACAAGAAATCATACATTTGTCAACGTGCAATGCGGTCAAAAGCCAATTTTAATGCACAAAATTAACGACTTCAGCCCATTTCCAGGAGCTAAAGTCGTTAATTTGCACAATTTTATTGTATTTATTATAGCAACTTATACCAAAGCCCAAGATATGGCTCCACATCCAGCATTTGGCAGATCTGCCGATACTGCTCCACCAGTGCCTGCTGCTGCTTTTCATCCAGCGTTTTCTGCCGAATGCCCCGGAGCAACACATTTTTCGGGGTTTCCTCCGGATCGATCAGTTCTATGGCCCCCACCTCGTAACCTTTGATCTGTAGCACCTTACAGCGCAGTGCATCAGTGGCTGCATCCGCAAACTTCTGCTTTAAAATGGAGTGTTCCAGCAGGAAATCTGTGGACTTGCCCTGGGGTTTCAGCTGATGCATCATCTCATGGTGGCAACAGGGCGTGGACAAAATCACTCTGGAACCGGAATCGATTCCTTTAGCCAGCACAATATCCGTAGCAATGTCACAGGCATGCAGAGAAACGGTCAAATCCGGTGTCCTGCGGATTTCAAAGCTGCGAATATCCCCAGCCATGAAATGGAGCCCCTGATAGTTCAGCTTTTTCGCCGTTTGGTCGCAAAACTCAATCACATCGGTTTTTAGATCCACACAATCCATAACCACCTTCAGTCCACGGATCCGGGTAAAGTAGTAATAGAGCGCAAAACTCAGGTAGCTTTTTCCGCAGCAAAGGTCCAAAATGTATAGTTCATCTCCGGTAACAATGGAGCTTTCCACATCTGCGACGATTTCCAAAAAACGGTTGATTTGGCGAAATTTAGAACGTTTTTTGTCAAAAATATGGCCATTTTTGTCCTGTACCCCTAATTCCACCAGAAAATCCACCGGTTCATTATCCGCAATGATATACTGCTTGCGTCGATCATGCGCCAGCGCCACCTGTGCTGCCTGTTCCCGTTTGATTCGATCAAGGACAGTGATTTTTCCCTTTTTCGACACTTTTACTTCACAGTTGCCATCCGAGGTCTGAATATTCATTGCGCCGTAGGCCGAGGGAATCCAATCACCAACGATCTGCGCCGCCTGATCTGCAGGCAGATTTTTCTGCACCGCCTTGCCGTCGGTGGTAAAGTCCGTCATTGCCAAATATAATTGTCCTTTGATCTCCACAAGCCGTCCGTTGGTACGGATGATGGCAGGGTCCGCAGGCTTGCTGAGGGTCAGCTTTGTCAATATTTTATGTTCAATGGCATACGCCAATATCTCTTTCATGGGCGCACCTCCTCTTTATATATGTGATTATACAACATTTGATGGCCCTTGGCAAGAAAAAAGAGGAATAATATCAGGTAGTCCGTCACCGATGGACAGACACAAAAACGCCCTTCAAAAACACTTTTTGCTTTTTTAGATAAATACAGACATCATTTCTCAGCATAATGCACAATCATATTCAAACTTTCTTCGTGTTTATGAATAATTTCTTAATTTTGGATATTGCAAGTAAATTATAACCATGGTAGAATAATATCAGATCAATAGAGAAGGAGCATAAGGAAAAGTATGGTATTTGGCAAACACATCAACCGTTACTATCTGCGCTACGCTTTCCTGCTGTTGGCAGGTCTGGCCGCACTGTTCGCCGTGGACTATCTGCAATTGCTGATCCCCAATTTGTACCAAATGGTGATCAACGGTCTGGATAAAGGTGTTGTTGTAGTAGATGGTGTAGAGTGGGTCTTCGATCTGGATTTTCTGCTGGATGAAATCTGTCTTCCCATGGCATTTGTCATCATCGCCATCGTTTTTGGCCGTTTTGCCTGGCGTGTGTGCATCTTCGGCGCCGCCACCAAGATGGAAAATGACCTGCGCAGCAAAATGTTCGCTCATTCCGAAAAACTCAGTCGGGAATACTATCAGGTAAACAAAGTCGGTGATCTGATGAGCCTGTATACCAACGATCTCGACACGGTTCAGGAATGTTACGGCTGGGGATTTATGCAGTTTTTCGATGCAATCATTTTGGGCTCTTTGTCCATTGGCAAAATGTGGCAAATGGATCGGCTTTTGACTGTTCTTTCCATGATTCCCATGGCCCTTCTTTTTGCCAGTGCCTCTGTGGTCGGTTCTGTCATGACCAAGAAATGGGACAAACGGCAGGAATGCTTCTCCGCCCTTTCCGATTTCTCTCAGGAGAGTTTTTCCGGCATTGCCGTCATCAAGGCATTTGTCAAGGAAACCAAGGAATTGCTTGCATTTAAAAAACTGAATGTGGAAAATGAGGACGCCAATATCGACTTTACGAAAACCAGCGTTCTGATGCGAATTCTGGTCACCAGCTTTGTCGAAAGCGTGATCTGTGTTATTTTGGGCTACGGTGGCTATCTGGTGTACAAGGGCAGTTTCAACGCCGGTCAGCTGATGGAGTTTATCGGCTATTTTAACGCCGTTGTCTGGCCCATCATGGCGGTGTCGGAATTGATCGATATGCACTCCCGTGGCAAGGCATCTCTCAAGCGAATCAGCGAACTTTTGGATGCCCCCGTTGATGTAAAAGACCGTAAAAACGCCATTCCTCTTGAGAACATCAAGGGCAATATTGAATTCCGTAATCTGAGCTTCCGTTATCCGGACGGAGAATTTGATGCACTGGAAAACGTATCCTTCACCATCCATGCCGGAGAAAATGTGGGTCTGGTGGGTAAAACCGGATGCGGCAAGACCACACTTGTCGATTTGATTCTGCGCATTTATAACGTGCCGGACGGTACCATTTTCATTGACGGACACGACGTTAACGATATAACCATTCGTTCCGTTCGAAATAGTTGCGCATACGTACCGCAGGACAATTTCCTGTTCTCAGACACCATTGAGAATAACATCAGCTTCGGCGTGGATGAGATAAACCACAGTTCTGTCATCAAAGCTGCTGAATTGGCTGATATTCACAGCAATATTTCCGAATTTCAGATGGGTTATAATACCATTTTGGGCGAACGGGGCGTCACCGTTTCCGGCGGCCAAAAACAGCGTATTTCCATTGCCCGTGCGCTGATGAAGGATTCCCCCATCCTGATTTTGGACGACAGCGTATCTGCCGTGGATACCAAAACCGAAACCACCATCTTGCACAATCTGCGTCAAACCCGTCAGGGCAAAACCACGATTTTGATCGCCCACCGAATCTCTACCATCGAAAAGATGGATAAGATCCTGTTTATGGACGACGGCAAAGTGGTAGCCTATGGCACCCACGATCATCTGTATAAAACCAATGAAGCCTACCAAAAAATGGTAGACCTGCAAAAGCTGGAGGAGGAAGGAGGCAACCGTAATGCGTGAATATCTGCCTCTCGTGATCTGCGGCGCCATCATTGGTGCCTTCACCATCATATTCTGCGTTGCTTATCTGGCTCTGAAAAATCGGCTCAAGATCGATCACAGCGACCGACATATGGAAGACGGTGAGCTGATCCGCCGCCTGCTCCACTATGCCAAGCCTTTTTACAAGGAGTTTATTCTGATCTTCTTCATAATGATCTTCTCCATCATCTATGACGTGGTCTCTCCCCTGCTGATTTCCGAAATTGAGGAAATGACCGGCGCTGAAGAAGGCTTCGCTCTGCAAAACCTGTTTATTTACGTCGGCATATATGCCAGCATTCTGATCGTCAGTATGATCTGCACCTATTTCCAGGCGCTGATCCTGCAAAAGATTGGTCAGAAAATTCTGTCCCAGATCCGTCTGGACACCTTTACCCACATTGAACAGCTGTCCCACGAACAGCTCAACCACATTCCCGTCGGCAAACTGGTCACCAGAGTCAGCAATGACCCCAACTCCATCAGCTACCTCTTTACCAATATTTTGGTAACCCTGGTAAAAAACACCATGGTGATCGTTGGTGTGCTGGGTGCCATGCTGGTGATGAACTGGGCTCTGGCCCTGATGGTGCTTTGCTTCGTGCCTTTCCTCATCATCTTCACCCTGGTTTTCCAGAAATTCTCTCGCCATGTCCACCGTCAGGTCACCAACACCCGAACCGATTTGAACACTTTCCTGTCAGAAAATCTGTCCGGTATGAAAATCACCCAGATCTTCAACCGGGAAGATCAGAAAATGGCCGCTTTTAACGAGCGTAGCAACAAGATGAAAAAAGCCAAGATGAACCGGATGTACGTTTTTGGCATTTTCCGTCCCATGGTGTATATGCTCTATGTCAGCTCCAACCTATTCCTGTTCTACTTTGCCTGCAAAGGCTACATTCAGGAGACTGGTTTCCTTGGTACCGTCATCACCGCTAAAACCGTGGTTGCATTCTATATGTATATCTCCCGTTTCTTTAACCCCATTCAGGCACTGGCCGAGCAATTCGATATGCTGGAGCAGTCCTTCGCTTCTGCTGAAAAGATCTTCACCATCATTGATATGGTGCCGGAAGTGGTAGACGAGGACGATGCCATTGAACTGGATGACATTCGGGGAGAAATCGAGTTTAAGGATGTCTGGTTTGCCTACAAGCCCGATGAATGGGTGCTGAAAGGTGTTTCTTTCCACGTGCTACCCAAGCAGACCGTCGCCTTTGTAGGCTCCACCGGTTCCGGCAAGACCACAATTTTGAGTCTGATCTGCCGTAATTACGACATTCAAAAAGGTCAGATCCTGATCGACGGCATTGACATCAAAAAAATCAAGATTTCTTCCCTTCGTCGGCACTTTGGTCAAATGCTTCAGGATGTATTCCTGTTCTCCGGTGATATCCGAAGCAATATTCTGCTGCGGATGGACGGTGTTTCTGACGAGGAAGTAATGGAAGCCTGTCGATATGTCAACGCTGACGCCTTCATCAATCGGCTGGAAAAGGGACTGGACGAACCGGTTCGGGAGCGTGGCAACAACTTCTCCGCCGGACAACGTCAACTGCTGAGCTTCGCCCGTACCATCATCCATAAGCCCAGCGTGATGATTCTGGACGAAGCCACAGCCAATATTGATACTGAAACGGAAGTTCTCATCCAGGACTCTCTGGAAAAAATGAAAAATATTGGCACCATGCTGATCGTGGCTCACCGTCTATCCACCATTCAACATTCTGACAACATCATCCTCCTGTCCCACGGACAGATCATCGAACAGGGCAATCATCAACAGCTGCTGTCCCAGAAGGGTCGGTATTACGACCTATATACCCTGCAATTTAATAAGCAGCAGCTTCTGAACAACTAAGGAAACGAGCGCAGCGGAAAACCGCTGCGCTCGTCATATTTCTCAGAAAATTTTTCTGCCTTCCACAAATTTTGCATACAAAGAAGATCTTCCCTGCTCCAAATAGGCAAATCGTTCCAATCTCTGTTTGGGGTCAAATTCGCTCCAATGGGGCAATCCATCTTCGTTCAGCACCAGTGCATCAAAGGCATAGCCTGCTTCAAAAGAGCCCACTTCTCCGAAGAAAGAACCGCCGCCCATCGTTGCCAGATAGAAAGCTTCTGCAAAACACAGTGCTTTGCAACTGCTGTCTACCAGCCGCCAATAGAGTTTAGACACCTGAATGGCATCTGCCATGGCATGGAAAATGGATTCCGTATGCCCTCCGGCCACATCGCTGCCCAAGCCCACGTGCAGTCCGCCATCCAGGTATTTGCGAACAGGCGCAATACCGGAAGACAGATCCGTATTGGACGCCGGGCAATGGGCGATGTATACGCCCCTTTCTTTCAGTAGCTTCACTTCTTCCTCAGAGGAATAGACACAGTGTGCCATGATCGTGTTATCGTTGAGCATGCCATAACGGTCATAGCAGTGACCATAGGTAGATTCCTCCGGGAACAACTCCCTGACGAACTGGATCTCGCCGGGGTTTTCCGACAGGTGAGACTGCACCGGCAGTCCCCGCTCCCTGCGAATTTTTTCCAGCTTTTCCAACAACGACCGGGAGCAACTGGGGATAAAACGCGGGGTCAGAATCGGCTTGGTATTCCGGAAGCGCCCAGCTGTTTCATCCAGCCATTGCAAGGTAGCCTCGGCAGAAGCCTCCGGACTTTCTTCAATAAGGCTATCGGGGCCGTTTTGATCCATATTTACCTTGCCTACAAAACTGACGATGCCTGCCTGTTCCAGCTTTTCCATCAGAATCTGTGTGGCAGGTGCATGTCGTGTACCAAACACCACTGCACGGGTGGTAGCACTGTTTTTCATCTGCTGCGCAAAAATCCCGTAGGCTTTTTGCGCATATTCCTCACTGGCAAAGCGGGATTCCTCCGGGAACGCCTGGGTCTGAAGCCAGTCCATCAATTCCAGGTCCATGCCTGTGCCTCGGAATGTATACTGCGGTGCATGGATATGCAAATCCACCAGACCGGGGATGATCAATCGTTCGCCATAATCCCGTACAGGCAATGTTGCATATTCCTGTGGCAATGTTGAAAATACGCCTTTTGAATATCCATCTACGCAAACTGCATAGCTATTGGGGCAAATTTCCAGCTGTGTAGGGGTTTTGCTGTAGCAAATCGTTCCCTTAAGTACAAAAGATTCCATATATTTCTCTCCTTGGATTCCCTCATCAGGGTGTTCCCATGTCAAATGTGATCACGGTATAGTATTTTCCGGGTTCCCGCTGTGCCAGATCCCGATCCAACTGCTGCTGAATCAAATGCTGTTGCTGCATCCGCTCCAGTGGCAGCTCCACATCAAAAATCAGATTGCTGTGTCCCTGACCACGAACCATGCGAAAATCATGGATGCCAATCCGCTGATCCTGCTGCCACAGCAGCTGCTGTACCACCGTGCGGATCCGATCCATTTCCTCGTCTCCGGTAACCACCGGATCGTAGTGGATGATCAGATGCACATTCATCTGTTCCAAGCAGGCTCGTTCCAGATTGTCGATCAATTCATGGCAAAAAAGGGGATCGGCTTTTTGATCCATTTCCACATGTATGCTGGCAAAGCGCTGCCCCGGTCCATAATCATGTACCATTAAATCGTGATAACCCAAAACCTCCGGCGTTTGGCGGATCAGCTCTGCAATTTCTTCCCGCAGTTCTGGGCTGGCATTCTCTCCCAGCAGAGGACTGATGGTTTCTTTGGCCAGCATTGCACCACTATACAGGATAAACACCGCAACCGCAAGACCGATCCATCCGTCGATTTTCCATCCCAATACAGTTCCTACAATGCCAGCCGCCAACACCGCAGTGGTGGAGATCACATCGTTGCGGCTATCCGCTGCTGTGGCCAGCAAGGTAGTAGAGTTGACATATTTCCCCAGATACCGATTAAACATTCCCAACCACAGTTTCAGCAGGATCGATGCACCTAATACAATGCAAACGGGGACACTGAATAGCACATCTGTGGGGTGAATGATTTTCTCAACAGATGATTTGGCCAGTTCAAATCCAATGATTACGATCAATCCTGCCACAGCCAAACCTGACAAATATTCATAGCGGGCATGGCCATAGGGATGATCCGCATCCGCCGGTTTCTCTGCCAGTTTAAAGCCCACCAGCGTTACCACCGCACTGGTGGCATCGGACAAGTTGTTCATTGCATCCGCAGTGATGGAAACGGCACCAGAAATCACGCCCACCACCAGTTTAAATGCAAAAAGCAACAGATTGCAAATGATTCCCACAATTCCCGAAAGTTTTCCCACAGCACCCCGGCACCGGCCAGGGTCGCCATAATCTTTTACAAATAAACGCAGCAGTAATTTCGTCACAAAAATTCCCTCCCGTGTTTTACTCAAACCAATGTATTATACCATAGTATCCACGCTTTTGCAAGACACAGAAGTCTGAAAAAAGTCCCCACCGCATAAGCGGTGGGGATCAAACGCATTAGCCAAAGTTGCAGTTGTTGACGATTCTTGTTCCGTCAGCGGTGGTGATAGACAGGATGCATCCGGGGTATTGAGGCTTACTACTCCAGTTACAGGGTACCAGTTCGATGGTCACTTCCTGACCCTTATAGGGCTTCAGGAAGCTGTACTGTCCGCCGTTGGCGCTGTACAGCTGAACAGTGACATTTCCATCGGTCAGGTCATAGCGAGTGAAGAAAGTCTCTTCCACATACTTTATGGTTGCCTTTAACACATATACCTCTGTAGTATGGTCTTCGTTAACATTCAAAGCAGCGAAGTCGGCCAGGGTCTTTCCGGTGATGAAGGTGGTGGTATTATAGGCATGGTTGCCGTAATAATTTGCCAGAACCTTCGCATTCTTCACACAGGTGGTACACCAGGTGGAGTCTTCCTTCTTGCCGTCAAATGCACGGGTGCCCTCGATGACTACTTCGTAGCCCAGCTTTAAAGTGCCCAGAGTTTCGCTGTCGGTCAGGACAGCGATCACACCGGTCTCATCAATGATATAGAAGCCGTCCTTATTGACCAGGGAAGCAGCTACTACGCCACGGATCGTAACAGTCTCGCCCAATTCTGCATCGATGGCGTTCTGAACGGTGCCGGCGTCGATCTGTTCTGCCATTTCAACAACGATGGTCACTCTTTCCTCGTACACCACGCCGTTATATTTGCCGGTGACAGTGATGATGGCAGTGCCGGACTTCTTGCAGTTCATAACATTTCCGTCAATGGAGATCACAGAGGGATCGGAGGAGCTGTAGCTCAGAGTTGCATTTTCAAAGCCCAGCAGCTCAGAAGAAACAGAGTTCACCAGTTCCAGTGCAGGGTTACCGGTATACAGGTTCTGGAACTGAGGGACACCATAGTACTTTACTGCATGTTCCGCAGCATTGTTGGTGTCAAACACAAAACCTTCATATTCCACTGCCACAGGCAGGAAACGGTAGTTGCAGCCGGAAGCGGTAGACTTACAGTTCAGGGGGCTCAGATAGACGGTACAGATCTTTCCGTCGAACTCATCCATCCAGCTAAAGTCGCTACCATTGCACTGGGTGTAGGTATAAGAACCGGTTTTTCCGTCCAGATCGTTGATGTAGTAATTGATAAATCCATTACCATCATGGCGAGTGATCAGTGCGTTGACTTTATAAATTGTGGAAGTAATGTCATTGGACACAGGGTTGTCCATGATTTCCTTCACCGTGGTCTCGGTGATCCAGGAAGTATCGAATTTGCCATCGGTTTTCTCGTCGTTTTCCAGCAGGGTTACCCGATCCAGCTGGGTGCAGCCCTTATAACCATACTTTTCAGCATTGGTCTTTTCGGTGTCCAGGATCCAGGTCGTACGGCTGGCCAGAATGGTGACCGTATTGCCGTTTTTCACACGCTGTGCAGCATCGCTGTCGTAAACATAGATTGCCTGTGTCTTATCCACCAGAATGAAGCCGCTGGGGATCATGCCGTTGGCATAGGTGACACGAGCCACCACGCCGCTGACTTTCACCAGGGTTTCATCAGCTGCTTCACGAGCCTGTGCGATGGTCATTGTAGTATAGTCGTCCTCGTCTACATCCACCTTTGCACGCTGGAAGTCGATCAGACGGGCATTTTTAACTTCTTTTGTTCCATTATAGTTCTGGAGAATGCAGTGCAACAGCACCTTGTCGCCCTTGAAAGGCTTATCGTCCATCTGTGCGTAACCGATGGAACCATCAGCACTGTAAGTACCGTAGACGGAAATGCTTCCGGTTTCGTCCTGAATGGTCATTGCACCATACTGGGCATTATCAATAGAAGTGACGGTAGCAGCGATGTAATAACGCTCAGTGGTCACATTACCGCTATCACCACACAGTTCCAAAGCCTGTTCGATGGTGATGATCTCATATTCCTCCCAAGGATCTGCAGGAACGGTGGGTTCCGGCTCTGTAGGTTTGGTAGGCGCATCGGTAGGCGCATCGGTAGGCGCATTGGTGGTATTTCCGGCTGTTGAGCCATTGAGATCCACACCACAAGCTGCAAAACTGCACAACATTGCAGCCACCAGCAGGAATGCAAGGATTTTCTTCGACATAGTTAATAACTCCTTAATCTGTATTGGGGGGGCAGATTTCATCAAACCTTATATATTATATCACTTTCCGTCAAAAATGCAATAGACAATTCTGCTAATATTTGGTAGAATAATTTCATGCAAAAAAGGAAAGGTGCTACCATGCCAAATATTATTGAAATCACCGATTTTTCCGATCCCCGGCTGGATGTCTACGCCCGACTGACAGAAGCCCAGCTTTTAAATCGTTTTGAACCGGCAAAAGGACTGTTCATCGCTGAAAGCCCCAAAGTCATCCACCGGGCGCTGGATGCAGGATGCGTCCCGGTGTCCATGCTGATGGAACGCAAAGACATTGACGGCTCTGCCGCCGAAATCATTGCTCGCTGTCCTCAGATCCCGGTTTTCACCGCCGACGAGCAGCTGCTGTGCAATTTGACAGGCTATCACCTGACCCGTGGTGTCCTGTGCGCCATGCGCCGTCCTGCACTCCCTGCGGTTGCAGAAGTCTGTCGAAATGCACGCCGGGTCGTTGTACTGGAAAGTGTACAAAACCCCACCAATGTAGGTGCCATTTTCCGTTCTGCCGCTGCTCTGGGCATGGATGCCGTGCTGCTAACCCCCGGCTGCTCCGATCCCCTGTATCGTCGCTCCGCCCGTGTCAGCATGGGCACAGTGTTTCAGATTCCCTGGACATTTATCAGCGACGACACCAGTCTGTGGCCACATCCGGGCATGGAGCAGCTGAAGGCCTTGGGTTTCAAAACCGTTTCCATGGCGCTGCGGGATGACTCCTACGCTGTGGATGATCCCAAATTGCAGCAGGAAGAAAAACTGGCCATCTTAATGGGCTCTGAAGGGGATGGCCTTACCAACGACACCATTGCATCCTGCGACTTTACGGTAAAAATCCCCATGTACCACGGAGTGGACTCTCTGAATGTGGCGGCTGCCAGTGCCGTGGCTTTCTGGGAACTACGTGTAAGATAAGGAGGCACTATGCAACTGCAACACGGACGGCCATGCACCTGCACCGGCCGATTAAAAAAAGAGATCCGCTGCTATGATTTGCTGGATAGTCTTGGACTTTCCTATGAGCGCGTGGATCACGAAAAAGCTGATACCATGGAGATCTGTGCCGCCATTGACCTGGTTTTGGGTGGCCCGATCTGCAAAAACCTATTGCTGTGCAATCGGCAGTGTACCAGCTTCTATCTGCTTTTAATGCCTGGGGATAAACCTTTTAAAACCAAAGATCTTTCTGCGCAGATCGGTTCTTCACGACTCAGCTTTGCGGACGGTCAGTATATGCAGCAGCTTTTGGATATCACTCCCGGTTCCCTCAGTATTTTGGGGCTAATGAACGACCATGAAAATAAGGTGCAGCTGCTTATCGATCAGGATATTCTGTCAGAAGAATATATGGGCTGTCATCCCTGTATCAACACGTCCTCCCTGCGCCTCCGCACCAGCGACGTGACCGACATTCTGATCCCGGCACTGGGGCACTCCCCCATTCTTGTTCAGTTGCCAAAATATGCATAAAACCAGGGCGCAAAACGCCCTGGTTTTATTTGACATCTTCCCCATCTACCACTGGGATCCCTGCCTCTTTCAGTGATTGCGCCAGCACGCCGGATCCATCGATCAACCGGCCGGAAAAAGTACCGTCGTAAACCTGTTTCACGCCACAGGTCGGACTTCTGGATTTCAAAATGGCCAACTGTACATCTTGATTTTTTTCCAGAATTTTTGCCACAGCCTCACGAACCGTTCCATCCACAATTTTGCCTTCTTTATTGACCAGCACCCCATCGACAATCTCCATTGGAACTCTGGGCACTCCCAATCCTGCCATTTTTTCCGGGCAAACCGGAACAATTTCATGCCCCTGCAAAAAGGCAATCACCTTTTCGTCCAAATTATTACCACCGTTGTATTTGCAATTTTCGCCTAGCAAACAGGCACTGACCATTATTTTCATTCCGCCGCCTCCCTTTTTCACAAGCATATCAGATTTTTTTGAAAGAAGCAAGAAATTTTCTGTACTTTCTCCATTGGCAATGTTATAATGATATAAAATCACATTAAAGGAGCTGATTTTATGGATCACGGTCAAGTAGCAGCAGAAGCATTTGTTGCAGGATACAACTGTGCACAAGCTGTGGCAATTGCATTTTGTGATATAACCGGCTTAGACCCCAAGCAGGCGGCAAAAATGGTCTCCCCTTTTGGCGGCGGTTTTGGTCGTCAAAGAGAGGTCTGCGGTGCTGTCAGCGGTATGTGCTTTGTTTTGGGCACTCTCTATGGCTATGACAGCCCCAATTCCGAAAAGCAGCTGGCAGTTTATGCCGATGTTCAGGCACTTTGTCAGCAGTTTCGGGAAAAAGCCGGCAGCATCATTTGCCGGGAGATTTTGAACAATCCTCCCTCCGATCCGGCCCCCACCCCTCGTACCGCACAATACTATGCTGCCCGCCCCTGCGCCCGGATGGTGCTTCTGGCAGCCAATCTTTTAGACGAATATATCGCAAACCATCCCCTGACGGAAAATGAATAAGGAAGGTGCAAACCCATGTACATGAATGAATACGAACGTTGGCGTCAGTTCTCCCTGGAAGACCGGGATCTTTCTGAGGAGCTGTCCGCCATTGAAGGCAAAGAAGACGAGATCAAAGATCGCTTTGCCGTTTCCCTGAAATTCGGCACTGCCGGTCTGCGTGGCGTGCTGGGCGCAGGCTCTAACCGCATGAATATTTACGTGGTTCGTCAAGCCACCCAGGGTCTGGCCAATTGGGTAAAAAAGCAGGGCGGCAATCAGCTGGTGGCCATTTCTTATGACAGCCGCATCAAAAGCGACCTGTTTGCAAAAGAAGCCGCCTGTGTATTGGCTGCCAACGGCATTCGTGTCCGCATTTACGATGCGCTGATGCCTGTACCTGCCCTGAGTTTTGCCACCCGGTTCTATCAGGCCAATGCCGGTATCATGGTTACCGCTTCCCACAATCCTGCCAAATACAACGGCTACAAAGCCTACGGTCCCGACGGCTGCCAGATGACCGACGAAGCCGCTGCTGTGGTCTATTCCGAAATTCAGGACACCGATATTCTCACCGGTGCAAAGGTCATGGATTTCGATGCTGCCATGGCGCAGGGGCTGATTGAATATGTAGGCGACAACTGCAAGGAAGCACTGTACAATGCCATCAAAGCCTGCCAGGTGCGTCCCGGACTGTGCAAAACCGCCGGTTTAAAATTGGTCTACTCTCCCCTGAACGGCTCCGGTCTTGTGCCTGTGAAGCGGATCTTGAATGATATTGGCATTACCGACATCACCGTTGTCCCCGAACAGGAACATCCAGACGGTAATTTCCCCACCTGTCCCTACCCCAACCCGGAGATTTACGAAGCCCTCCACCTGGGACTGGAGCTGGCAAAAGCCTCCGGAGCCGATCTGATGCTGGCCACTGACCCGGATGCCGATCGTGTAGGTATTGCGATTCGCTGTCCCGACGGTTCTTACGAGCTAGTCTCCGGAAACGAAGTTGGCGTTCTGCTGCTGGATTACATTTGCGCAGGCCGCATAGAAAACGGCACCATGCCCAAAAACGCTGTGGCTGTCAAATCTCTGGTATCCACGCCCTTGGCCGATGCTGTGGCCGCCCACTATGGGGTGGAACTTCGCAGTGTGCTAACAGGCTTCAAGTGGATCGGTGATCAGATTGCCAGACTGGAAAAAGCGGAAGAAGTGGAGCGTTTTATCTTCGGTTTCGAGGAAAGCTACGGCTATCTGGCCGGCCCCTATGTCCGGGACAAGGATGCCGTGGTTGCTTCCATGCTGATCTGCGAAATGGCAGCTTATTATCGTTCCATCGGTTCTTCTATTAAGGAGCATCTGGAGGCGATTTATGCTCAGTATGGCCGCTATCTGAACAAGGTAGAGTCTTTCGAGTTTCCCGGTTTGGACGGCATGGACAAGATGGCAGACATCATGTCCTTCCTGCGTGACCACGCCCCTGCTGCCATCGCCGGCATTGATGTCGGCCACGTCATTGACTACGCAAAGCCGGAACAAACCGGCCTGCCTGCCTCCAATGTACTGGTGTATGAACTGGTCAACGGTGCCACAGTTGTTGTCCGTCCCTCCGGCACCGAACCGAAGATCAAGGCATATTTCACCACTCTGGGCAAAGACCTTGCCGAAGCCGAGGAGCAAAAGCAGGAGCTGTCCGATGCCCTGCGCCCTCTGTTCTCCTAAATCGAAAGATGCACCGCAAAAGCGGTGCATCTTTTTGTATAATTTCACTGTCGGCTGTGCAAAATCCAAGCGGTGATATAAATGATGGAGTCTCTTTGGAATCATACACACCTCCCCAGCTTTTCCCATTTACAGGGGGAGCAGAAATCGGATATTTTGGTCATTGGTGGCGGCTTGACCGGGCTTCTGTGTGCCCATATGCTGCAAAAAGCAGGGTTTTCCGTTGTTTTGCTGGAAGCCGACCGGATCTGCTCCGGTGTTTCCGGAAAAACCACAGCAAAAATCACTTCCCAGCACGGCTTAATCTACCATAAGCTTCTAACCCAACTGGGAAAAGAACGTGCAAAGCTTTATTTGCAGGCCAACGAAGATGCTGTGCAGCAATACAGCAGACTATGCAAGCAGATCCCCTGTCATTTTGAAAGCCAGTCAGCCTATGTCTACTCTATGGAAAATCTGGAAATTCTGGAGCAGGAACTTCACGCGCTCCACCTTTTAGGTTACGCCGCTTCTTTCAAAACGCAGCTCCCCCTCCCTTTCCAAACCGTCGGTGCCATTAAGTTTAAGCGTCAAGCCCAGTTCCATCCTCTGGAATTTGCAGCCCACATTGCAAAAGAATTGACCATTTTTGAAAACACGCCTGTTCGTCGTCTGGAGGGCACCACCGCCATCACAGATCAGGGTCAGGTGGTGGCGGAAAAGGTGATCGTTGCGACCCATTTCCCATTTCTGAACCGGCATGGCTGCTATTTTTTGAAACTTTATCAGCAGCGCAGCTATGTGCTGGCATTGGAAGGTACCCACTTCCCCGGTGGAATGTATATTGGAGCAGAGGAAAACAGCCTTTCTTTCCGTGCCTGCGATGATTTGCTGCTGTTGGGCGGTGGAGGATATCGCACCGGTAAAAAGGGGGGCGGCTGGCAATTGTTGTCGGATTTTGCGCAAAAAGCTTATCCCGGAAGTCGGGAAGTCAGTCGGTGGGCCACTCAGGACTGTATGAGTCTGGACAAAATACCCTATATTGGTCTTTATTCCAAAAACACCCCCAACATATATGTTGCCACCGGATTTAACAAGTGGGGCATGACCCACGCCATGGTAGCAGCCAACATTCTAACCGACTTGGTACAGGGAAAAGAGAATCCTTATGCTCAACTTTTTTCGCCCAGTCGAACCATTTTGCATTCTCAACTGGCCATCAACGCAATCGAATCCACCCTCCAATTACTGCGCCTCACCAAGCCACGCTGTCCCCACCTGGGATGCGCCTTAAAGTGGAATTCCACAGAACGAAGCTGGGACTGTAGTTGTCACGGTTCACGTTTCACAGAAGATGGGCATTTGCTGGACGGTCCGGCACAAAAAGATTTGTAACCAAATAGGGGCGTGCCGAAAAATCAGCACGCCCCCCGTTTATTTTTTTACCCTCATGGCACGAATACCATTGAGAACTGCCAACACCATGACGCCAACATCCGCAAAAATAGCCATCCACATATTTGTCATGCCCAAAGCACCCAGCAGCAGACAAACCATCTTTACCGTCAGTGCAAAAACAATATTCTGATAGACGATCCTCAGCACCCGCCGAGAATGGCAAATTGCCTTCGCAATCTTGGCAGGATCATCATCCATCAGCACCACGTCTGCCGCTTCAATGGCCGCATCTGCCCCCAAAGCACCCATGGCAATACCCACGTCTGCTCTGGAAAGCACCGGTGCATCATTGATACCATCACCAACAAATGCCACTTTTCTGCTTTCTGCTAAAATTTCCTCTATGCGTTCCACCTTATCTCCGGGCAAAAGCTGACTATAATATCGATCAATGCCCAGAGATGCTGCCACTTGCGCTGCGGCTGTTTCCCCGTCTCCTGTGAGCATTACAATATTCTGGATCCCAGCTTTTTTCAGATCAGCGATTGCTGCTCTGGCTGTGGGCTTTTCCACATCAGAAATCAGGATCTGCCCCCAATAGTTACCATCCACCGCCACATGAACGACGGTGCCCACGTCCCTATCTTCTGGGCAACTGATCTTTAAATTTTTCATCAGTCTGGCATTGCCTGCAGCTACCTGATGTCCGTCCACTTTCGCCAGAACACCGCCGCCGCTTATTTCCTGAATGTCGGAAACCCGGCTTCGGTCGATTGGCTGACCATAGGCCATTTGGATGCCTCTGGCAATGGGATGAGAAGAACTGCTTTCTGCCAGAGCCGCATATGAAATCAACTGTTCCGGCGCAACCGTATTGTGATAGATTCCCGTCATCTGAAATACCCCTTGGGTCAGGGTACCCGTCTTGTCAAAAACCACCGTATCCACTTGGGATAAAGTTTCCAGATAATTGGATCCTTTCACAAGGATTCCCGCACTGCCGGTGCCTCCCAGACCTGCAAAAAAAGTCAGCGGTACACTTAAAACCAGTGCGCAAGGGCAACTAATAACCAAAAAATTCAGTGCCCGATAGATCCAACGTCCCCACTGGGGGCTTGTATGCCATATGGTCAGTCCCAGAACAGGGGGCAAAATGGCCAACGCCAACGCCATGCAGCAAACTGCCGGTGTATAAATTCTGGCAAAACGGGAGATGAAGTTTTCCTGTCTGGACTTCCGGGCACTGGCATTCTCCACCAGATCCAGAATTTTAGAAACCGTAGACTCTCCAAAGGTCTTCGTGGTTTTAATTTTGAGAACACCCACCATATTGATACAGCCGCTGACGATCTCGTCCCCGACTGACACATCTCTGGGAACACTTTCCCCGGTAAGGGCGCAGGTATTCAGGCTGGAATTTCCTTCGATCACCACGCCATCCAGAGGCACTTTTTCGCCGGGTCGCACCACGATGGTGCTGCCTGTTTCCACTGTTTCCGGATCCACCGTTTCCAGCTTTCCGTCCACCTCAATATTGGCATAGTCTGGACGAATGTCCATCAGGACGGCTATGTTGCGGCGACTTTTGCCCACAGCATAGCTCTGGAACAGCTCACCAAGCTGATAAAAAAGCATCACTGCAATGGCTTCCAAATAGTCCTCGGTCTGGGTCACCGCCAACACGATGGCTCCCACAGTTGCTACGGCCATCAGGAAATTTTCATCAAACAGCTGCCTGTTCCATATCCCTCTGGCCGCATCCCAAAGGATATCATAGCCAATGATCAGGTAAGGGATCATGTACAAAGCAAACTTCATCCACCCCTGAGCCGGAATAAACTGCAACAACACCAGCAATGTTGCCGACAGAATGATCCGCAGTAGCATCCGCTTCTGTTTTCTGCTCATAAATATCCCCCTTAGGCTTTCAGTTCAAAGTCACGCTCCACTTTTTTGCAACTTTTTTCGATTTGCTTCAACAGCTGAGAAACGTCATGTCCTTCCTCAAATTCTACGGTCATTTTTTGTGTCATAAAGTTGATAGACAGGTTTTTGATACCCCGGATCTTCTGGCAGGCAACCTCCATCTTGGCTGCGCAGTTTGCGCAATCGACTTCAACATTGTATTTCTTAATCATGGTTCTTTCTCCTTGTCAATTAAGTGTTTGTTTAATGATAGTTTCATTATAACAAGATGTTTCTACATGTCAATCTTTCTTCAAATATCATTTCTTTTTGGAATAAATCTTCATCTATTTGGAACAATTCATTGCATCTTCCGAACTCCAATGTTATAATGGTGCAAAAGGAGGAATGAATATGTCCAACACTTCTCTGCCCCACGATCACCACAAAGGCACCCCTGCCGTACTCTCCCACCTGCCTGACGATCAGGATTTTTGCACCATTGCAGAACTGTTCCGACTTTTGGGAGACAGTAGCCGACTTCGACTTTTTTGGATTTTGTGTCACTGCGAAGAATGTGTTATCAATTTGGCGGCCATGATGGATATGAGCAGCCCTGCCCTGTCCCACCACCTGAAGCAGCTGAAAGCCAGCGGTCTGGTCATCAGCCGCCGTGCAGGTAAGGAAGTCTATTACCGGGCGGCCCAATCAGCCACCGCTGAATTGCTGCACCATTTTATGGAACAACTGAACCATGTGGTCTGTCCCGATGACGCCCAGCACCCTGCTGTTCAATCGGCACAGATTCAGGCCGTTCACCATCTGCTCACCTCTGATCTGAGCCAGCGGCACACCATAGAATCACTTTCCAGACAGTTTTTCATGGACAGTTCCACGCTGAAACGGGAATTTCGTCAAGCCTATGGCTTGCCCATTGCCACCTATCTGAAGGAATATCGCATCAAGAAAGCCATGGAACTGCTATCCACCACGGATCTATCCATTGGCACCATCGCCACCCAGGTAGGCTACGAAACCCAAAGTAAGTTCACCGCAGCCTTTAAGTCCATGACACAACTTTCCCCCTCCGAATATCGACGATCCTGCCAAAAATAATAATAAAAAACAGGGCGTGTTGCTTTCGCAACACGCCCTGTTCGTTTATTGATTTTACTTGTATGCAATGATGGTCTGGAAAGCCTGGATATTGGTGGTGCCAGACAGAGTGGTTCCGCCAATGGTATCCAGAACCAGGGT